>JAPUHK010000001.1 GCA_027297745.1 Planctomycetota bacterium
CGCGGCCGCGCGGGGCGCCGAGGAGCCGCCGGGCGCAGTCGCGGTGCCGGCCGTGTTGAAATCGGCGTGGAGGGTCGGCACAGCCGCCGCGCCCGCTTCGTGCTGGTCAACCTGGTGCAGGAAGGCGGCAGCTACAAACGCTCGCAGCGCACGAACATGAACGGTAGCGCCACGTTTCTGAACGTCCCCGAGGGCACGTACAGGGCGGAGTTGATCGAGCCCGGGTACGTATACACGAGAAAGGGCTTCGAGCTTGGCCTCGACGCCAGCGCGCAAGTGGCGCTTTTCGAGCCCAAGGGGCGCCGGGCAAGCATCCAAGTCTTCGACCAGGACGGTTTCCCTGCCGCGTTCGTGCGCATTCGGTTCCTGCCCGAGGATGGTCCCGCGCACGTTTCGGTGGATCGCCACGAGGTTCAGCACAGCCCGCTCTATACGGATCGCCGCGGACGCCTGCGCGTCGAGCACCTCCCCCGCTCGCGCGTCAAGGTCGAGGCGCGCCGTGGCAGCAGTTGGGCCGACGGGGAACTCGGGAAAGATGAGAGCATCCTCACGCTCCATCTCACCCGCTAAGCCGTGTATCTTCGGCGGCGTGATTGCTGCGTTGTTGCTGCTCCTGGCCGCGCCCGTCTTCGATACGTTCGAGGCGCCGCTCGATCCCGACCGTTGGTACATCGGTGTCGCCGCCGCCCCGAAGAAGGGCGCGGTGCGCATTCCCAAGAACGGTTGGCTTGCATCGCGCGGCCTCCCGGACAAGGGCGTGCAGAAGATCGAGATCGTCTTTCGCCATCGCGGCGGTGGTCTCGAGGTCTCCTTCCACACGCGCAAGGAGCCGCTGTCGATGCCGGTCGGCACGCGCATCTTCATTCCGAAGGGCAAGGGTACGCGCACGCTCGTAGTGGACGGCGGCGCTACGCTCGACGGCGAGCCGCTTCAGTGGAAGGGTACGCCGACCGGGACATTCCGTCTGACTGCCGTGAAGGGTGACGTCGAGATCGAGGAGGTGCGGGTGCACCCGAACGACTACGAACCCCCCGAGTGGAGCAGCATCGACAAGGACACGGTGCACCTGCGCACGACGCCGCTGGTCTACGCGCACGAGGGCGCCGACTACAGCCGCGTCAGCCTGCCGCTGTGGGACGTCGAGGTGTCCTTTCTGTTCCGGCGCGGGGAGACGTCGTTCGAGCCGCTCCGCGCTCCCGTGAAGAAGGCGCCGGTGTTCGGCGCGCTGGTTCAGATCGGCGACGGGAAGGCGTTGGCGTTGGCCGCCGCCCGCAATCCGGTCGCCATGCGTGACTGGGGTGATGAGCGCACGAACCTGTCCAAGCGCGCCTTCGACCACTACCTGTCCAAGCGCTACGCCGAGTTCGAGGTCTTGATGCAGGCGCAGCGTGCGCTCAACGCGGCGCTGCCCGAAGGGAAACGGCGCAAGGCGGCCGAAGCGCTCGTGTACCTGGCCGTCATCCGGCACACGGACAGCGCGGCCGCAGCGGTGGCGCTCGTAGAAGACCAGGGCGCGAAGATGGCCCTGAGAGCCCTCAAGGAAGCCGTCGGTAAGGGCCGCGACTACCGTCGCATGAAGGGCGACCAGCTGCGCCTGGCGGCCGGCAGGGCGGCGCGCGCCATCTTGTGGGAGGCGCCCGAGGAGTGGCCGGGCTTTCAGTTCGACCCGACCAGCCGCTACGTGACCATGAGCCGCGCCGAGGAGCTCGTGCGTTGACACCCACGGTCTACGTGCACATTCCCTTCTGCGAGACGAAGTGCCCGTATTGCGACTTCAACTCTTTCGCGGTTCAAGGGCGCGATGTCGACGGTTACCTCGCCGCGCTGTCGGAAGAGCTGGACCGGCGTCCGCCGCCGCCCGACCCCCCCACCCTGTTCATCGGAGGCGGCACCCCCACCGTTCCGCGGCCGGAGCAGATAGACCGTTATCTCGGCGACTTGCTCCGCCGCCTGCGCCCGGATCCCGCGCGCGAGTTCACGGTCGAAGCCAACCCCGGCTCTTTGACCGCGGAGAAGGTGGCCGTGCTCGCGGCGCACGGCGTCAACCGCGTCAGCCTCGGCGCGCAGTCGTTCCTCGACCGCCATTTGAAGACGCTCGGCCGTGTGCACAGCGCGGCGCAGATCGAAGAGGCGTTCCGTCTCGTGCGCGACGGAGGGATCGACAACGTCAATCTCGACCTGATCTTCGCCGTGCCGGGGCTCGACCTGCGTGACTGGCTGTACACACTGGACTGCGCGGTTGCCTTGCAGCCCGAGCATTTGAGCTGTTACGCGCTGATCTTCGAGCCGGGTACCGAGTTCCATGCGCGGCGGCAGCGCGGCCTCATGCACGCGCTGGACGAAGAAGACGAGCTGCGCATGTTCCGCTTCACGGAGCGGCGCTTGCGCCACGCGGGCTGGCAGCGCTATGAGATCTCCGCGTTCGCACGCCCGGGCAAGCACTGCCGCCATAACCTGGGTTACTGGCGCAACGAACCGTACGCAGGCTACGGGGCGGGTGCCTTCAGCTACCTCGACGGCGAACGCTGCGGCAACGAGCGGCACCTGGAACGCTACGCGCGCGCCGTGCACGAGCGCGGCGACGCGTTCGTGTCTCACGAGCGCCTGGAGGGGTCCCGCGCCGCGGCGGAGACGATCTTCCTCGGCCTGCGCACGCGCTACGGCGTGCGCCTCGACAGCGTCGGGGAGCGGCACGGCATCGATGCGCAGCGCGAGTTCGCGCCGGTCGTCACGCGCCTGCGCGAGCAGGGATTGCTGCGGCGGGGGGAACCGCTACGCATGACGCGCCGTGGCTGGCGCGTTGCCGACACAGTGTCCTCCGCGTTCCTCTAGGCATCATCAGGCCGCAGAAACGCAGAAAGAACAAGAGCTAGGGGACACGCGGAGCCGAGCCCCCAAGTCTCTTCCAGTTCTGCGCTTCTGCGGCTACTAGTGCGCAGGACGTAGAGGGCTACTTGCCGAGGCGCAGGCGCTCGCCGAGGACGCTCGGCAGGCCGTTGCGTTCGATGGCCTCGACGGCGCCCTCGATGTCGTACTCGACGCGCTTGATCCAGACCGTGTCCTTGTCGGTGTCGTACACGGCATAGGCCGCGTCGGGGTTCTCGTCGCGGGGCTGGCCGACGCTCCCGACGTTGACCAGCGCCTTCTCGCACCCGGACAGGTCAACCTCGGGTTCTATGGTCCAGGTCACCGCCCCATCGCGCAGCATGAACGTGATCGGGATGTGCGAGTGGCCGACGAAGCCGACACGCGTCTCCATCTGCTGCAGGCTCAGATGCGCGTCGTACTGGGTTTGGATGTAGTCGAACGCATGCGCGTCGTAAACGGTGGCGTGCGCCATGGTTACGGTGTCACTCACTCTGTCGACGAGGGGTAGGTGCGCGAGGTACTCGAGATCGTCGTCGGTCAGCTGCTCGCGTGTCCAGAGCACGGCCGACTTCGCGTAGGAGTTGAAGAACTCGAGCGTGAGCTTCTCGCAGACGGCGAAGTCGTGATTGCCGGCAACGACGTGGTTGCACAGCTGGCGGGTGGCGTCGACGCACTCCTTGGGGTTGGCGCCGTAGCCGACGAGGTCGCCCGTGCACAGGAACTCGTCCGGCTTCTCCGCCTGGTAGGCCTTGAGAACGGCCTCGAGTGCATGGACGTTTCCGTGGATATCCCCGAAGACGGCGTAGCGCACTTGCTCTTTATCCCCGAACGGTGTCCGGCGGTTTGAGGTGAAGCACTATAAACGCGAGCACGAGGAAAAAGGCGCTGAGCAAGCCACTGTAGGCTAGCAACAGCGGCCATTCCGGTTGCGCCGACTGATCGATGCCGAACAGCGTCCAGTCGGGCATGAACTGCAGACCGGCGGAAACCGGGTGAAGGCTCCCCGCCAGGAACAACACGAAGAGTACCAGCGGCGCTGCGGCGCTGTTGAACGCGCCGGAAGCAGCCACTGCGGCTGCCGCGAAGACCATCAGGAGGAGCGCAGCGCTGCACAGGCTCCCCCACATGCCGGGATGGAGCAGTGGATGCGGGACAAGCTCGCCGTGGCCGGTGTGCGGAGGAGCCAGGAGGAACAGCAGGGAGACGGCGCCGAGGACGGCCAGCGCAACCAGAAGCGTGGCGGCCAGTAGCCCCAGGAAGCGACCGATGATATAACGACCTGGTGATAAAGGAGTTGCAAGAAGTAAGCCGATCGTGCTGCGTTCGCCGTCGGCGCGCACGAGAGAGCTGCCTACGATGATTGCTTGCGCCAGGCCGCCCATGAACACGGCAGACAGGGCTATGTCACGGGCTTGGGCCCCCTCCTCCCCGAAGGAATAGCCCATGAACAGGGCCGATAGCAGCGCGAGGACGGTGAAGGCCGCGGTCGCCGCATACGGGAATGCCCGGCGGTTGCACTCGCGGAAGGTGAGCTTGGCCAGGGCGAGGATCACAAGCGAATCCTGAAGTTGCTGAATTCTCCGGTGACCGGGCCGGCCTCCGCCGCCTCGGCGTCGATGTTGCGGGCCAAGGCGGCGCGTATGCGGCCCAGCCCTTCATCGATGTCGGCCGGCTGGCCTTCCAGCACGAGCTCAACCCTGCCGTCCAGGAGGTTGCGCACATAGCCCTGAAGGACGAGGCCCTCGAGGCAGCGCTCGGTGGTCCAGCGGAAGCCGACCCCCTGGACACGGCCCGAGAAGAAGATCGTGCGGCGCTCCATTCCCGGCTCTCTTTTCTCACACCGGCGCGGCCAGGGGAAGTCTCCACGGGCCGGCCGGGTTGCGGCCCGACCTTCCACGTGAAATCTTTCTTAGCGCTCTGGACACTGGTGGGAAGTCGTACATATTGTGGTCTATTGCAGTAACACCCCCATTTATCGGAGGCGGTCATGGCGGAACGGAAGCTGGGACGAGGACTCGACGCGCTGCTGGGAGTCCGTGCGGCCACGGATGCGGAGCAGTTGGTGGAGCTCGGCATCGAAGAGTTGCGCAGCGGCCCGCACCAGCCGCGCGAGGAGTTCAACGAAGCGCGCCTCAAAGAGCTGGCGTCCTCCATCCGCGAGAGCGGCCTGCTCCAACCCGTCCTGGTGCGCCCCGCCGCCGGCGGCTACGAGATCGTGGCCGGCGAGCGCCGCGTACGCGCCGCGCGCATGGCCGGAAAGACGACCGTGCCGGCGATCGTGCGTGACTACAGCGATGAGCAGATGGTGGTCCTCAGCCTGGTCGAGAACATCCAGCGCGACGACCTGAACGCTATCGAGAAAGCCCGCGCCTACAAGCGCTTGCAGCAGATTCTGGGAGCGACGCAGGAGGACGTGGCGGGGCGCGTCGGGATAGATCCGTCATCCGTGTCGAACATGATCCGCCTGCTGGATCTCTCGCAGCCGCTGCAGGAGCTCGTTCGGAAGAGCGCGCTGAGCATGGGCCACGCGCGGGCGTTGCTTGGCCTCGAGAGTGATGAAGCGCGGCAGGCCCTGGCGCGACGCATCATCAAAGAAGGCCTCTCGGTGCGCGCAGCAGAGGAGCTCGTGCGTTCGGGCGACGGTGCGCGCCCGCAGCGTCGCAAGCAGCCACGCAAGACGGCGGAGGTGGCCGCCCTGGAAGCGGAGCTACGCCGCGCCCTGGGGACGAAGGTGAAGATCGAGGACCGCCGCGGTAGGGGGAGGATCGTGATCGAGTACTACTCGCCCTCGGAGTTCGAGCGCCTCTCCGGGTTGCTCAAGGGCGGCGCGGAGACCGGCTTCTCGATCCGCGAATAACGGCTAGTCTCCGCCACAGCCACTGCCACAGCCACAGCCGGCTGGCTTGCCCGCGCCTTCGCCGGCGCCGGCATCGTCAGCACCGCCCGCGTCTTCAGCGTCGCCGGCGTTCTTGTCCTCGTCGACGTCCTCACGCTCGGATAGGGGGGGTGCGTCGGTGCGCTCTCCGTAGGCATGCACGGGCGTCATATCCACGTCGAACGGGAAGGGGACGGCCCTGCCGCGCACGTAGGCCGTGTCCGCGCTCGTCGAGCGCAGCTTGCGCTTCGCGTACAGCTCCTTGCCTTTGAGCGGCTTCACGGGGTTGCCCTTCAAGTCGGCCAGCTTGCGCTCGGTGTCTGCGACCACGAAGGCGTGCGGGTCGCCCTCCTCGTCCAGGACGCCGTTGCGGTAGACGAGCACCTTGTCGATGCGCACCGGCTCGACCACGAGGTCGCGCGTCTCGAGGCGTGAGAAAGCGGGGTCGCTGCGGTACGCGTCGTGCTCCGCGGCCGTCTTGCGCTCGGCGATCTTGCGCGCCACGTCCATGCCCTCGGAAACCACCGCGAACGGCGTGTGCTTGCGGTCGAGGTTCGGGCTGGGTTCCAGCACCACGTGGAATTGGGCGCCGTTGTCCCAATCGGCGCGGCGCGGCCGTCCGGTCTGCAGGAGCGAGGTTACGACACCCGGCCGGTGCAGGACCTTGAAACGCGCCGCCTCGCTCGGCACTGCGTAGCCGACGCCGCCGGAGCCCCAGCGCAGGATGTGATCCTTCTTGAGGGGGTCCGGGTAGAAGAACGAGTAGGGGTCGCCGCCGCTGATGCCCGAAACGACCTCGGGCCGGCCCGGCTCGCGCTCGAGGAAATGGAACACGGTGCCGTTGTACGCGCCCAGCTTGGCCAGGCGGATGAAGTTGTGGACATGCTTGGGCGCCAGGTCGGGGAAGAAGTTGAGATAGATGTCCCCGATCTCAGTGCGCACTACCGCCACCCGATCCGTGGCCGGTGCGGGCGGCGCGTAGTCGTGCTCGGTGGCCCACTTCAAGTCGCCCTCGACGTTCTTGAGTTGCATGTCGACGAGGTTGTCGAGGCCGGCGAGGAACCAGCCGTTCTTGGCGATCAGCAGATCGTCGAAGCGCTCCTCGCCCAGCGTGAGCAAGTGGGCCTCCGCCTGCTCCAGCTGCACGACGCGCTCGGCCGTGGTCAGCTTGTCCGGTGTCCAGGCTTCGCGGTGGCGGAAGAGCGACAGGAACCACAGGCCGTAGCCCTCGATGTGGTCGCCCTTCAGCTTCGCGACGTAGGCATCGAAGCCGTTCTCGCCGTCGAGCAAGTCCCTGGCAGACAGGTCCACGCGGTAACGGGCCAGGATCGGCTGTGCCTTGGCCCACATCCGCGCGAAGGCGCCTTCCTCCTGTGTCTCGGGGAGGTTGGCGACCACGATGGCGGCCACTGCGACCAAAAGCAGCCCGATACCGATCAGGATGTAGTAGCCGCGCCGCTCCTGGAACTGCTGCATGGCCGTAGTGGCCTTGCGCTCCAGCAGATCCGCTTCGGTCGCCGGTTGCTTGCTCATCTGAGGTTTCACCTTACGTAGTTGACGCGGGCAATGATGCGCACGGTGGTCGGGAGCCGGTCCAGGTCGAGCGTGCAACGGTCCTCACCCTTGGCGAAGACCATGTGCAGCGTGTCCGGCCCGGGGCTCGTTTCCTCCGTAAGTGTCCAACTGTACGGCGGTTGCGTCATGGTTCCCCTGTAGAATTGGGCGCACTCCTCAACGCTGCCGTTGAAGGAGTAGAAGAAACGCCCGCAGCGATAGGCGGTGCCCTGGAAGCTGAACGAGCCTGCAGGTTCGAAGACGGCCGTGGCCGGCGCAGGGAGGTCCTCGAAGATCTCGTCGGTGAGCACCGTCGAGGTGGCCCCCCTGCCGGAGCCTGCGCAGGAAGCCAGGGCGGCAGTGAAGAGCACCGCGGCTCGCCTCACCGCAGCTCCTCGGGGACGGGGATGTAGCCGGTGAGATAGTCGAACTGCGTGGCTTCCTTGATCATGTTGCGCGCGATCACCAGCCGTTGGATCTGGTTCGTGCCTTCGTAGATCTGCGTGATCTTGGCGTCGCGCATGTACTTCTCGACCGGGTAGTCGCGCATGTAGCCGTAGCCTCCAAAGATCTGCACGGCATCCGTGGTGACTTCCATCGCGATGTCCGTGCCGTAGCACTTGCACATGGCGGCGTACTTGGTCATCGAGGGGTCGCCGCGATCGACCGCCATGGCGGCGGCGTAAACCAGGGCGCGCGCGGAAGAGACTTTTATGGCCATGTCGGCCAGCTTCTGCTGGATCATCTGGAAGGATGAGATCGGCCGGCCGAACTGCTCGCGCCTCGTTGCGTAGACGAGCGCGAAGTCGAGCGCGCCCTGCGCACAACCGACCGCTTGCGCCGCGACGCCGGGGCGTGCGTGATCCAGCGTCAGCATGGCCTGCTTGAAGCCGAGGCCCGCCTTTCCGCCCAACAGCGCCGACTCGGGCACCCTGCAGTCGTTCAGTTCCAACTCACCCACGGGCACGCAGCGGATGCCCATCTTGTCCTCGATGTAGCCGATCTTGTAGCCGGGGAAGTCCTTTTCGAGCAGGAAGGCCGAGATGCGGCGGCTGCGGCTTTCCGGGTCGGTGACGGCGAAGACGGTGTTGACGTCCGCCGTGGGGCCGTTCGTGTTCCACTTCTTCACGCCGTTGAGCACATAGCCGTCGCCGTCTTTCTCCGCGCGGCAGGCCATGCCGCCGACGTCGGAGCCCGCACCCTTTTCGGACAGCGCGAAGGCGATCAGCGTCTGGCCCGTCGCGATGCCCGGGAGGTACTTCTGCTTTTGCTCGTCGGTGCCGGCGAGCAGGATGGGAAAGGAGCCGAGGGCGTTGACGGCGAAGAGCACGCCGGCGCCGCCGCAATAGCGGCTGAGCTCTTCGACCACGACGCACAGTTCGAGCACACCGTCGCCCGCTCCACCGTATTCCTTCGGGATCCAGACGCTCATCAGGCCGGCCTCGGCCATGGCCTGCTTGATCTCCCAGGGATACTGCTGCAGGCGGTCGTATTTCCAAGCGTTGGGCAGGATTACGTTCCTGCCGACATCCCGGGCGCGGTCACGCCATTCGAGAGCGGTGTCGCTGAGCAGATGGTCCAAGGGGGGCCTCCCCGGCCGGGTTCCAACTGGAACTGCGCCCTGGGCGAGTGAAAGGACGCCATTCTAGGGCTCGCCCGACAAAGCCGCAATTTGCAGCCGCTCGGGTCCCTGGGGGGGTGGTCCGCCTTCGAGTCAGTGGCCGGCTCGGCCTCCTCAGAGCTGACGCCTCGGCTATGCGGAGGCTTCGGCGGTGATCGGCCGGCGCTCCTGGAAGCCCTCGGCCTCCTCGTGCCAGTGGCTCACTTCGCCTTCGCCCAGCATCCAGCAATAGAAGCTGAAGTGCGGGTCGTCCGCGCTCCCGGTCCCGACGAAGGCGGCCGGGAAGTCCACGATGCCGCGCTCGTAGTCCCGGATGCGGACGCCGAGCGCCTCTACCTCGTCCACGAGGCGGCGCAGTCCCTCCAGGCGGCGGCCGATGCGGGCGTCCTGGGCCCGCATCTCGTCCGCGTTGATCTCCTCGCCCGCCTTCCGGCGGTCCCGCAGCTCACCGAGCCGCTCGACCCTTGCCTTCACCGCGCGGTAGTGGTCCACCACGTCGCGGGTGATAGAGCGGACGAGGGGCAGGATCTCGTTTGCTTCTTCGAGGGTGAAGATCTGTTCGGCCATCGTTCTTGGTCCAGTGCCGGCGGGCTTCCCGCCGGGGGGGCTTTTGGTCCCCACAAAGCCTTAGACGCACGGGGCGGGCCGAAGGACCAAGGACCGCCTCTTTTTTGTGCCTTTGCGGCGCCGTTCCAGAGATTTGAGGCGGGGTTGCGTGCGCCCGCGGCCGACCGAGACGGCCGTGCTGTCCGATGCGGGGCGCCGGGCGACCCCGGATGGGGACACTGCCGCCCTCCGCCTGCAGGCCTGGATTGGCCCCGCCAAAGCTGTATCCTGGGGGGTTTGCCATTGGGGAGCGCCCCCGGCGCGCCCTGCGACCCGCATGAGACCGTCTAGGACCAGTTGGGCGGGGTTCCAACGCTCGACCTGGCGAGAGCCGCGTGAAAGACAAAGTCAAAAGGCTTCAGGAGTACGTTTGGGCGCGTCATATCGACCGCTCGACGAACTACGACCGCTCCGTGAACGAAGAGGAGGCGATCCGTTTCCTCGACGAGTACTACTCCCAGATCGCTAACCGCAACAGCCCCGACCAGGTCTACCTGGCCGTGTTGCTGTTCGAGCGCGCCTTCGATCATGCCGACGAGCAGGATGAGCTCTTCGCACGCGCCAAGAAGATCTTCGACTTCTACCGCCGCGTGACCGGCGAATACGACTGGGACGTGATCGAGGATCGCCTGGCCGACATCGCCATGCACTTCGGTGAGGAGCCCGAGCCTGCACCGGTCGAGACGGCGGCGGAGCCGCCGATCGTCGCGGAGCCCGCGCCCGAGCCGGTACCCGAGTCCGCCGGGGAAGCTCTGGCCGAGGCCGCGCCGGCCGTTGCGGTGGCCGCCGAGCCCGCGGCCGAGGAAGCGGAGATCGAGGAGGTCATCGACGACGGGGTCGAGCAGGAGCAGGTCGCGCGCCGCGAAGCGGCCGAGGCCTTCATCGCCGACCTCGAAGTCGTCGAGGGCATGATGCTCGTGCCCGCGGGCACGTTCCAGTTCGGGCCGGAGAACCGCGAGCTGTACCTCGACACCTACTACATCGATCGCACCGGGGTCACGAACGAGGAGTACGGGCGCTTCATGGGCGAGACGGGCTACCGCGCGCCCCGCGGCTGGAACGACACGAAACACAAGGATCCGCACCAGCCAGTGGTGGGGGTGTCCTTCGCCGACGCGATGCAGTACGCGAAGTGGGCGGGCAAGGAGCTTCCCACGGAAATGCAGTGGGAGAAGGCGGCGCGCGGCACGGAAGGCCTGCCTTTCCCGTGGGGAAACGACCCGCCCGGCGCGTCCGATGCGTGTTTCGGGCTCGATCCCATCGAGGGCGCTCCGGTGGCCGTAGGCCAGACGCTGCGCAACGTGTCGCCTTTCGGCGCCCACGACTTGTGCGGCAACGTATGGGAGTGGACCCGCAGCCGCTACGAGAAGGGCGGCGAGTACCTTGTCATCCGCGGCGGTTGCTACAACGACCCGATCGAACTCCTGCACCTGGACTTCCGGATGGAAGCGCATCCGAAGGACAAGCACAAGATCCTGGGCTTCCGCTGTGTGCGGAACGTGCACTAGCGAGCCGATGCCGTACGTGTTCGTCGACCGGATTCTAGAGAGCGTTCCGGGAGAGCGCGCGGTCGGAATCAAGGCGCTGTCGCTGGGCGAGGAGTTCTTTCAGGATCACTTCCCGGGCATGCCGGTGCTGCCGGGCGCGATGATCCTCGAGGGGTTCGTCCAGACGGCCCGGCATTGCCTCGCGGAGCTCGAGGGCGGCCACGACCAGTGGATCCTCGACGCGGTGGAGCACGTCAAGTTCAACCGTTTTGCTACGCCCGGCATGCAAATCCGGCTGGAAGTGGAGCGGGATCGGGAGGAGGACGGGGCCGTGTGGTTCAAGGGCCGTGCTCTCCTGGAAGAGGAAACGATTTGCCAAGCGAAGCTGGCCGTGCGGCCGCGCGAGAGGGCTTGACGTGGGCTTAACCTGTTATGGGGTACCCAGCGGCACCAGCCGCGCTCGGAGTTAGCGATGGTGGACGATCAGGAAATCCTCTCCAAGATCCAGACCTGTGTCTCGAATGCCCTCGGCGTCGAGGAAGAGGAAGTCGAGCCCGACAAGGTCTTGAGCCGGGACCTCGGCGCGGAGTCGATCGACTACCTCGACATCACCTTCCAGATCGAGAAGGCGTTCGGCATCAGCATTCAGAAGGACGAGCTCTTCCCTCAGAAGATCTTCCGCGACGAGAACCTCGTGCGCGACGGGGTCGTCACGCCGGAGGGCCTGACGTTCCTGGAGCAGCAGCTGCCCTATGCGGACCTGACCGAGTTCCGCAAGGACCCGCAGATGTCTCGCGTGTCCGAGCTGTTCACCGTCGGGCTGCTGGTGAACTATGTCAAGACGAAGCTGGCCGCCTGACGCGGCCTGAGGGCGCGGCGTGCGCTACATTCTCGTCGACCGCATCCTCGAATGGGAAAAGGGGCAGCGCATAAAGGCGGTCAAGTCCGTAACGCTGGGTGAGCCGTTCCTGCGCGGGCTCCCGGAATACCCCGCCGCCTTGATCCTGGAGGCGATCGTGCAGACCGGCGGCATCTTGTGCCGCATGAGCGCCGACCGGGAGCGCATGACCGTGCTGGGCAAGATCTCGCGCGCGGATTTTCCCGCCCGCGCCTTCCCCGGCGACCGCATCGAGATCGAAGTCGAGATCGCGCTCGCGCGGCCGGAAGGTAACCTGTGCGAAGGCGTAGCCAAGGTCGGGGACCGGGTCGTGGGCAGCGCCCGGTTCCTGCTGCCGTTTCTGCCGCCCGAGATGGAGCCGCAAAAGGACGCGGCCTGGCGGGATCGGCGCGCAAAGCTGCAGCGCGCCCTGGGGCTGCCCCCCTCGCCGGGGGACGGATCGGAGGAAGGATGACACGCAGGGTCGTCGTCACGGGCTTCGGCGGTTTGGCGGGCAACGGCAACGACGCCGAAACGCTATGGCGCAGCTGCCTCGAGGGTCGCTCCGGGATCGACTGGATCCAGAGCTTCGATGCGCGCACCTATCCGGTGCGCATCGCCGGCGAGGTGCGCGGCTTCAAGCCGCGGCCGTTCCTGAAAAACCCCAAGTCGCTCAAGATCATGGGCAACAACATCCGGCTCGGCGTAGCCGCGGCGTTCATGGCTATGGACCAATCCGGCCTGCGCGGGAGCCCGCCCGCCCCCGAGCGCTTCGGCGTGGTCATGGGCTCGGGCATGGTGCCCTCGGACCTCGAGGAGCTGGGCGCGGCGGTGGGCGCGTCGCTCGACGAGCAAGGGGAGTTCAGCGTCCCCCGCTTCGGCGCCGAGGGGCACAAGCAGTTGTTCCCGCTGTGGCTGCTCAAGCACCTCCCGAACATGGTCGCCGCGCACATCTCGATCGAGAACAACGCGCAGGGGCCGAACAACACGATCGTCACCGCCTGCTCGGCTTCCACGCAGGCGATCGGCGAGGCGTTTCGCATCGTGCAGCGCGGCGACGCCGACGTCATGCTGGCCGGCGGCGCGGATTCGCGCGTGGACCCGCTGTCGCTCGTGGCCTACTCCCTGCTCGGCGCGGTTTCCGCCGCCGACCGTCCGCCTGCCGAAGTGAGCCGTCCGTTCGACCGCGGGCGCGACGGCTTCGTGTTGGGCGAGGGGGCGGCGGTGCTCGTGCTGGAATCGGAGGAGCATGCGCGCGCCCGCGGGGCGAACATCCTGGCGGAGGTGGCCGGCTACGGCAGCTCGTTCGACGCGTACGCTGTGACGGGCCCGGAGCCTGAGGGCCGCGGCGCTGCGCAATCGATGCGTGCGGCGCTGCGCGACGCGCGCACGGACGCGGCGGACATCGACTACATCTCCGCACACGGGACCTCGACCGTCCTGAACGACAGCATGGAGACCAGGGCGGTCAAGACCGTCTTCGGCGAGTGCGCCGCGTCGGTGCCGATGTCCTCGGTCAAGTCGATGCTCGGACACCTGATCGGCGCGGCGGGAGCGATCGAGTTTCTGACCTGTGTGCTGGCCATCCGCGACGGTGTCGTGCCGCCGACGATCAACCTGGAAGACCCCGATCCCGAGTGCGACCTCGACTACGTGCCGCGCACGGCGCGTGAGCTGAAGGTGCGCACGGTGCTCTCCAACTCGTTCGGTTTCGGGGGACAGAACGCCACCCTCGTGGCGCGGGACTACGCCGGATGACCGGGCGGCGGGTCGTCGTCACGGGACTCGGCTGCATCAGCCCGCTCGGCTCGGGGGCGGAGCACAACTGGGAGCGCCTCGTGGCGGGGGATTCCGGCATCGGGCCGCTTACGCGCTTCGATCCCCGTGGTGTGGACGTGCGCATCGCCGGCGAGGTGGATCCCCTCCCGCGGGTTCCCGAAGACGAGACCGAAGCGCACGTGGAGATCCATGCCCGCTTCTCGCTGACCGCGGGCCGCGAGGCGTGGGCCGACGCGGGGCTCGACGGCGCGGCGGACCCCGACCGCGTAGGCGTCTTCCTGGGCTCCGGCAAGGGCATCACGGATTTTTTCGGCGTGATTCCCGCGCTCAAGGCCGGGCACGGCCCCGGCGGTTTCGACACGCCCGCCTACCTGGACGAGCTGCGCCGCAACTACGACCGCTCGCGCCGCATCGCGGAGAGCTATCACTGGTCGTCCACCTACCTCGCGCGCGCCATCGATGCGCGCGGTCCCAACTGGGTGTGCATCACCGCCTGCGCGGCGGGCAACCACGCGGTGGGGGAGGCCTCGGCGGCCATCCGGCACGGCGACGCGGATGTGATTCTGGCCGGCGGCACGCACAGCCAAATCGACCTGATGAGCGTCACGGGCTACGCGACGCTCGGCGCCCTGTCGGAACGCAACGACGATCCCGCAGGCGCGTCCCGGCCCTTCGACCGCCGGCGCGACGGCTTCGTGCTCGGCGAAGGCGGCACGCTCCTGGTGTTGGAGGAGCTCGATCATGCGAAGCGGCGCGGCGCCGTGATTCGCGGGGAGGTCGTCGGCTACGGCAACACGGGCGACTGCTATCGTGTGACGGACCCGCACCCCGAGGGGATCGGAGCGGAGGCGGCCATGCGTGCCGCACTGGAGAGCGCGGGCCTGGCGCCCGGCGACATCGGGTACATCAACGCGCACGGGACGTCGACCCTCGGGAACGACGCCATGGAGACCGCCGCCATCAAACGCATCTTCGGCCCGAAAGGCGAGGCGCCGCCGGTCTCCTCCACCAAGTCCATGGTCGGCCACTTGATCGCGGCCGCCGGCGCGATGGAGTCGTTGGTCTGCCTGCGCGCCCTGGAAGAGGGCGTGCTGCCGCCCACGATCAACTACGAGTATCCGGACGCCGACTGCGATCTGGACTACGTTCCGAACGAAGCGCGCGAGGCTCGCATCGCCTACGCCATGAACAACAGCTTCGGCTTCGGCGGCCAGAACGTGGTCACGATCTTCAAGAAGTTCGACGGGTAGCCGCAGCGCTCCGGTGCGCCGCCTCGTTCGGTGCTAGGATCGGTGCATGCGGCCCCGGGTGAAGCAGGTCTTGCGGCGCGCCCTGAAGCTCACCTGTCCCGTTTGCGGACGGGGGCGCTTGTTCCTCCGGGGAATGCGGCGCACCGAGCGTTGCAGCGCGTGTGCCTGGCGCTTCGAGCGCTGCGAGGGGCACTGGGTCGGCGGCTCCGAGCTGCACATGCTGATCACGTTCGGCGTGGGGACGATCTGCGTGCTGCCGGTGGTGTTGCTGACCCGCTTCTCGCCCTGGACCCTGGCACTGGCCGCCGTCGTGCACACGGCCTTCAGCCTGCTGATCTACCGTTGGTCGCGCTCGCTGTTCCTGGCGCTCGACTACCTGCTCGATCCCTCGGACGGGTCGGGTGGGGACGACCGCGATCGCGACGTGCTCTACTCCCCGCCCGACCCGCCGCCGCGAAGCAGGGCGCGCGCGCGCGTCTCCGCGCCGGAACCGGTCTTGGCGGGCACTAACTGCCGTTCGGACTAGAGGGCAGGGTTGGCCTTCGCCTTCCTCTTGAGCGGCGCCTTCATCAGGTTGGCGAAGGCCTCCGCGTCCAGCGTCTCGCGGTCGCGCAGCACGCGCGCCAGCGCGACCAGGCGGCGGCGGTGCTCACCCAGCAGCTTGCGCACCCGCTCGTCCTGCTCCAGCAGGATGCGGCGCACCTCGACGTCGATCTCTCTCGCCGTCTCGTCTCCGAGTGCGCGCTCCGTGGTTCGTTCGTGCATGAGCAACGGACGGTCGGCCCGCGCGACGCTGAGGGGCCCGATGCGGTCGCTCATCCCGTACTCCGCCACCATGCGGTAGGCGATCTCCGTGGCCTGCTGCAGGTCCTGGGCCGCCCCCGTGCTGACGTCGCCGAACACGATGTCCTCGGCGCAGCGCCCGGCCAGCAGCACCGCGACGCGGTCACACAACTCGGCGCGCGTCATCATGCCGCGCTCTTCGCGCGGGAGCTGCAGGGTCATGCCGCCGATGCCTACGCCACGTGGGATCACGCTCACCCTGTGCAGCGGGTCCGCGTGCGGGACGAGCGACGTGATCATGGCGTGGCCGCACTCGTGCACCGCGACGACGGCCTTCTCGCGCCGGCCGATCAGGCGGCTGCGACGTTCGAGGCCCGCCATGACGCGGTCGATGGCCTCTTCGAAGTGCGCCATGCCGACCTGGTCGCGCCGTCGGCGCGCGGCCAGCAAGGCCGCCTCGTTCACGATCGTGGCCAGGTCGGCGCCTGTGTAGCCGGCCGTGCGGCGCGCCGCGACCGCAAGGTCCACGTTGCGCCCGAGCTTGATGTTGCGCGTGTGCAGCCTGAGGATCTGCAACCGCCCGCGGATGTCGGGACGGTCCACGACCACGCGCCGGTCGAAGCGGCCCGCGCGCAACAGCGCGGGGTCCAGGATCTCCGGACGGTTGGTCGCGGCCAGCACGATCACACCGGCGTTCGGGCTGAAGCCGTCCATCGCGACCAGCAACTGGTTCAGCGTCTGCTCGCGTTCATCGCTGCCGCCGCTCATGCTGCCGGTGCGCATCTTGCCGAGCGCATCCAACTCGTCGATGAAGATGATGCACGGCGCGATCTCCCTGGCCTTGCCGAACAGGCTGCGCACGCGCGCCGCCCCCACACCGGCGTACATCTCGACGAAGTCGGCGCCGCTGAGCGACAGGAACGGAACCGACGCCTCGCCGGCCACGGCGCGGGCCAGCAGCGTCTTGCCCGTTCCCGGCAGCCCCACGAGCAGCAGTCCCCGCGGCACGCGCCCGCCGAGCGCCTGGAAGCGGCCGGGGTGGCGCAGGTACTCGACGATCTCCTGCACCTCCTCGACCGCCTCGTCGATCCCGGCCACGTCCTTGAACGTGACCATCGTGTCCTTCTCGCTGTGGATCTGCGCGCGGTGCCTGCTGAACGGCAGTGCGGACACGGGCGCCGACCCGCCCCGGCGCATGGCGATGAGCCAGAACACGCCGAGCAGCAGGGCGCACGCGATCATGAGCGGCACGAGCCCGTTCCATTGGGACTCGTGCGCGCCGGTGTACGGGAGCTTGGCGGCCTCGATCAGCGGCACGACGTCATACCCGGGCGGGGGCTGGGTGACGAACCGGACCGTCCCCTCGCGCTCGCGGATCTCGGCCTGGATGGTGTGCTCGCCGATGACTACGGGCCCGACCACGCGCCCTTTCCGGAGCGCGTCGCGGAACTCGCTGAACAGCAGCGAGTTCGCGTCCTCGCTGTTCAAGCTGAGGATCAGGGCCCCGATGGCGAGTGCGAAGACCAGGTACCACCAGCGGCTGGGCCGCGGGAAGACCGGGGTGTCGTTGTGCGCTGCTCGGTTCATCGTGTCGGGCGGGGCCGAACCCCATTATGCGCCCGTTCCCTGTCGGTGTCGGGACCCGGACTCTCCTCTCGACGGGGCAGGCGCGCCGGGGGTTCAGAAACGGGGACCGCTGGGGACAATGTGTGGGCTGTGCGCGACTACGACGCGATCACCCTCGACATGGGCGGGACGCTTGTCGACTTCGGCTTCGACGTGGCCGTCCATATGCCGCCGGGCATGCCCACCGGCTTTCTGGCGGCGCTGAGCCGGCATCGCCGGGTGGCCGCGGAGAACGGCCACGAGGTGGACCTGTGCGCGGTGATGCGGGAGGCCGGCGCCGACAATCCGGAGGCCACGACCGCTGCGCTGATCGAGCGCGAGATCGGGACCATGTCGGTGTACCCGGAAACGCTCGAGACACTGCGCACCCTGCGCGAGCGCGGGTACCGGCTGGTGATCCTCAGCAACGTCTGGACGCCCGGGGATGCCTACGCCTCGAGGCTGCATGAGTTGGGCGTGTGGGAGCTGCTCGACGGGGCGGTCTGGTCGTTCGAGACCGGTTACCGCAAGCCGAACCCCGAGATCTTCCGGCGCGTGCTCGAGGTCACCGGCAGCGAGGCGGCGCGCACCGCTCACGTCGGCGACAAGCGCACCCGCGACGTGAAGGGCGCCAAGGACTCCGGGTTCTGCGCGATCCACGTCGATCGTGGACCCCATCCCGACGACCGGGGCGAGGACGCGGAGCCCGACCACACGATCCCCTCGCTCGCGGGGCTGCTGGAGTTGTTCCCGTGATCGCCGCGGCGGTCTTGCTTGTGCTGCTCGGTCCAGCGCAGACGCTGTCGGGCAAGTACATCCAACACAGCGAGGAGTACCTGAAGCTGTACGGGCCGGTCCCCGCCGAGCACGTTCGAGTGCGGGTGGAACCCGGAGGAGGCGAGACGGTCGACAGTATCTGTGCCCGCATCGAGCATGGTGATCACAGCGCAAAGACCTACGAGATGCTGGGGGAGGCGCTGGCCGAGCGCGGGGACAACGGCCTCGCGCACCGCGCCTTCCGCAAGGCACACGCGCAGGCGGAAGAAATGGACCGCGGCTTCAAGCAGCAAATGTTGCAGCGCATGTTCGACGTGGGCACGATCTCCAAGGAGCAGATCCAGCGCGAAGAGAAGCAGGCGGCGGAGTGGGTGCGCTTCCTGCAGGAGTACGAGCGCAAGCAGATCGCGGCGGGGCGCGACCCGAACGACCTGGAGCCCTTCTACGCGATGTACGGCCGTCCTGAGGACGACATGTACCGGACGATGTGGCGCCGGCGTGCCTCGTTCCTGATCGGTGCGGCGGGGGTCCTCGTGGGCCTGGCGCTCTTGCTGTGCTCGCGCCGCATCGTGCGCCTGTTCGGAGGCGTGGGAATCATCGTCGCGCTGAGCTGTGCGCTCGGCCCCGGTTTGCTCGGGCAGGTCGGGTTGTTCTACTGGGGCGCCGCCTTCAGTGCCGCGGGCGGCCTGGCCGTGCTCCTGTGGGGCAAGAAATCCGATGAGCCCAAAGTCGCCTGACGACTACGGCGGCCAGCGCCGCAACATGGAGGACGACTCCATGCGCGGCACGCTGCACTATCAGGCGCTGGCGGTCTGGCCCCTCGAACGCGAGATCGTCGCGCGGCGCGTACCCAGGGGGCTCGAGCGCGTGCTCGACCTTGCGTGCGGAACCGGACGCATCCTGCCGCGCTTCCGCGAGTTCTTCGAGCCCGGCATCCTGGTCGGCGTCGACTTGTACCGGGGCCACCTCACGTCCGCGGAGCCGCCTGTTGCGCAGGCCGACGGCTACGCGTTGCCGTTCGCGGCCGGGACCTTCGACCTGGTGCTCGTGCGGCACGTCCTGCAGGCCCTGAACGATCCGGTCGGGATCATGCGCGAGGCGTATCGCGTGCTCAAGCCGGGCGGCCGCGTGCACCTGCTCGTGGAGGACTACGCCGGCATGATCTTCGACATCGAGGAAGGCTGCGACGTCGACTACTTCGCGCAAGTCACTCCCCTCTTTCGCAAGCTCGGCACGGACCTCTATCAGGGGAGGCGCGCGTACCGCCAACTGCGCGAAGCGGGCTACGAGGACGTGACCGTCGACCCGTTCGTGGTCGACACGCTCAACGCGGACCGCGAGACGCTGGCGGGCATCTTCCGCAACTGGCGCGACGGGTATGCGG
>JAPUHK010000010.1 GCA_027297745.1 Planctomycetota bacterium
CGCGTCCACCTCGTCCGGCAGGATGACGTTGCCGAAACGTGGACCGGTGACGTTGCGGCGCTGTGGCAAGGAATGCGCCGCCGCGTTGGCGGCGAACTGTCCGTAACGATCGCAGCAGACGGGACCTTCCGTTTCGACGACGTGCCGCCCGGTTCCTACCGTGCCACCCATGGCAGCTCCCAGGAATCCGCAAGTGCGCGGCTGGAGGTCCTGTCGGGCAAGACAACCACAATCACAATCCCCTAGTAGCCCGCCTTCTGTCTGCGGAGCGGGAGGCGCCCTCCCGTAGGGTCAACAAGGTCGCTACCGCCTCACACCAGGGGATTTTCGCTACGCAAGTCACCGCCGTAAGTCCTTGGGGAACATGGGCGGCGCTGCGCATCGTGGCTGGTCGCGGCCGTAAGTCTCCGGGGCATGATGGCCTACCGAAACGCCAGAGGGCGGGGTGAGGGCCGCAGATGCGCGGTGCCGACCGCGCGGCGGGCCGCTCCGAAATCGGTCCAGCGGAATCTTGAAACGCTACCCAGCCCAGATGCACCATGGGGTTGTGCAACAGGAGAAGCTAGCCCGGCTACTGGGCCGGTATCTGGAGAGTGGCGACGAGACCGCCGTGGAGCAACTCGTCGAGGAAGTGCGACCGCGGCTGCTGACGGTCGCCCGTCGCATCGGCTCGCCGCAGGACGCCGAGGACACCGTCCAGACGGCGCTCATTGCACTCATCCGGAAGCGCGAGCTCGACGCTCCGGTCATGCCCTGGTTGGTCACTGCAGTGATCCGGATCGCGTACCGCCGCAAGGCCGCGGAGCGACGCCAAGTCGACTTGGCTCGGCGCTTGGCGCACGGGCGCGACCACCCTACACCGGCCGCTGCCGCAATCGGCGCCGAGCGCCGCGAGTTGGTGCGCCGCGACATCGCACGCCTACCGGCAAGATACCGCGACGCCATCGTCCTGCACTATCTCGAAGGTCTTACGGCCCTGGAAATCGCGCGCCTGCTCGGCGTGCCCGACGCAACGGTCCGCACCCGCCTGCGGCGCGGACGTCAACTGCTGCGCGGGGTCCTCGGGCCCTGGATCGCGTATCCACTCCTTGCGATGCCCTGGTTCTTGACCGACAGCACCTACGCGGCGTGCAAGACCGTGTTGGGAGGAGCAATGAAACTCAAGACGGCCGCTATCGTCACGGCGGCGATTGTCACAGCCGGCGCGGGGGGACTCGCCGTCACTGCCTCCTGGCGCAGTGCGCACGAGCGGAGAGCTCCAGACCACCGTGAGCAGGCTCCCGACGGCGGCCGCGCGGCCCACGCTCTCGCGGAGCGGGCCGCGCACGAGGTGGAACACTCAGTTGAAAAGCCGCCCAGAGTCCGGGAACCGGCCGGCAAGGCGAAGATTCGTGTCTCGCCGCAGGCGCAGGAATTGCGCGACAGGATCGTACGCACGGGGGAGAGCGTAGGCGGCAAGACGGAGAGCGAGCAGCTGTTGGCCCTCTGGCGTCTCGGCGACGACCTGGGGAAATCTCGCGATGTCGTTCCGACCGTCCTGGAGCTGCTGCGCGTGGAGACGGATCCCGAGGTCCTCTCGTGGCTAGCGGAAACGATCCGTGGCGGGGATGGTGCCCTGAACCACATCACCGACGACGAGTGGATTGCCCTCATGCCCGTTCTGCTCCACGGCACGCCCGCAGCGCGGCGGCGCGCTGTCGTGGGGATTCACTCAAGCCACATGCGGGCGCCCCCGGAGGAAGTGAAGGGGGCGCTCCAGCGGCTGCTCCACGCCGAGCTGGACCCGGACGTGCTTGGCTGCGCGGTGCGGGGCCTGCTCACCTACTCCGAAACGTGGACCGGCGTGGCCGAGGACGTGTTGGCGGTCTACCGGCGGATGCCCGCCGGGCGGCGCCGCCGCGAAGTGGCGTACGTGTACCAACGCCTTGCAACCCTGGCCATGCTTCACCATCACTTCGAGGAAGCACGGACGGAGGCCGAGCGCAACGACTGGGCCCAGGCGATCGAGATCAAGGGGGAGCCGCTGTCGTCGGAGGACTTCCGCGCGGTGTACACACGCACGACAGAGCCTGGCATTCGCGAGCGGCTCCTGCAGCGAACGGCGCCGGACGACGCGGGGCTCATGCGGGAATTGCTAGCGACGGAAACGGACCAGGCGCTGCGCGCGAAAATCAAGAGCCGGCTCGCGGCAGCGGAGCGTTAGGCGGGTCTTGCAGAGCGCGGCGGGCTGCGCCGGCCTTCTTTTCGAGTCGCAGGTCCAGGCTTCTTTCGCGCCCCGTCCAGACCGCGCCAGGTGTGGCCCTCGCCCCGCCATCTAACGCAGAGATCTACGGACTCCCCGCCGGACTCCCGATCGGAGCATCGGCCGTTCGATCCACTTCGCGCTCGTCCGGCGAGGCATTCAGCGAGGCCGAACTGCCAAGAGAAACAGAGTTGCGGGCATTTGCCCAGGTCGCCCGCCTCTTCTTGTTGGAGACTGGATTACGACTCGGCCGAGTTTTCGGATAGAACGCCTACGACCTTCGAGCGCGACCACGGGGGCTCAGCCGGCCAGCAGGACGACAGCGCCGGCACGCTGGTAGGGGCTGCCCGCCCCGCGGCGGACGTGGATGTCCACGATGGGCCGGCCCTTCACGAGCGTGCCGAGCTTGATCTTCACGGGCGTCGGCGTAATGACCTGCGCTACCATGCCGCGCGGTCCCTTGCCGGTCAGGTTGACGCGGACAATGCAGGCCTTCTCGTCGTACTTGACCTGGTCGACCTTCAGCTCCCAGCCCGGCGTCGGCATCGGGATTCTGGCTTGGAGGACGAACTGAACCGGCTGGGACTCGAGGACGTCGATCTTGACGTCCGACACGCCGGGCAGGGGCGTGGCGCTGCCCGCATACTTGGGGTCGGCCTTGGCGCTGGCGACGCAGGCCAAGACGAGGATGACGAGGGAGAGGAGGCGAAGGTAGCGCATGGCTGTCCCTTTCGACGAGGTTTAGACCGCCGGGTTCGTTACCGTCCATCCAGCGAATTGAGGAAGCGGCGCCCTTGCCCCGCAAAACGATTCTCGCAGAACGGCCCGCACCCCACGGTCTGCCTCGCGCTCGCCCGTCCTCGGAGACCCTCTCGCCGTCGAGACGGCGATCCAATGGATCGGAGGCAGAGACAGGAAGCGGATCACCGCCGGGCTGAGCGCGCTCATCGCGCTCGCGCAGTACGACGAGCTCGATCTCCGGGCCGCAGTTCGCCATCTTGTCGCCTTGCTCGAGGACAAACAGCACCGGGGACACGCGCGTCGCGAGATCGCACGTCGTCTACGAACTCGGAGCCTCTGATCTGAGCGCATGGCCTGTACCGGCTCAAGAAGCCCTAGCTAGAGGAGTGGCTCGAAGGCCATCGCCTTCGAGCCACTCGCCTTGTTTCCTCCTACTTTCGGGCGTACCTCAGGTCGTAGTCCGAGAGGTCGTTCGGGGACTCGACGTAGGCGATGTGCGGGTTGCCGAGGGAATCCAGGGCTAGCGACGTTTGCCAGCCGGCTTTGCGATCGCTGTCCACCGTCTCGATGTTCCAGGCCGA
>JAPUHK010000100.1 GCA_027297745.1 Planctomycetota bacterium
GGGGAAAGGGCGGCCAGGACAACGCGCGTCCCTCAGGCAACGCCGTGATGGCCATGAACCTGTTGCGCATCTCCGAGCTGTCCGGCGACCTGGATGCGCGCGGCCTGGCGCAGGCGACGATCGATCACTACGGCACGATGCTTACCGGAAGCAGCCTCGGCTTCGGCTCCATGCTGGGGGCGCTCGACTTCGCCCAGGGCCCGCGGGAGATCTTCATCGCCGGCGCGGCGGAGGACGCGGGCACGCAGGCGCTGATCCAGGCGGTGTGGCGCAACCCCGATCCGAACCGCGTCGTGGCCCTGGTTGCGCCCGGTCTGGAGAAGCTGTTGCCGCCGGCGGCAGGCAAGACGCCCGTCGACGGCAAGCCCGCGGCGTACGTGTGCCGCAACTTCACCTGCGACGCGCCGACCACCGATCCCGCCGACCTGGCCTGGAAGCCGCTGGAGGCCGATTGAGGCCTCGGGTCATGGTCTAGCCCGTGCCCTTTGTGGCCGCCTCATAGAAGTACGGCAGGAGGCCCGCGACGCCGTCGATCAGGATCTGAATCGCGATCACCGCCAGAACCAGCCCCATGATGCGCGGCAGGATCAACTCGACGCCCGGCCCGAACCTGTTGCGCAGTTTCACGATGCGCATCATCGAGAGGAACGCCAGGGAGCACACCGCCGCGATCGAGATCAGCAGGATGACGTGGGCGTCGAAGTCCGCCGACTTGGCGCTCATGCTCATGACGACCGTGATCGAGGCCGGTCCCGCGATGAGGGGGACCGCCAGCGGGTAGTAGGCAACGGCCTTGGGCCTGCCTTGCTCGGCGGCCTTGTTCACGCTGCCGAAGAACTCGTGCTCCTTGCCGCGCGCCAGGGCGAACGCCACGCCGAAGACGAAAATTCCGCCGGCGATCTGCAGCGCGCCCTGCGTGACCTGCAGACCCTTCAACAGCAGGCTCCCCGCGACGGCGAAGGCCGCCAGGGTCACGGCGCCGGTGAGCACGGCCCGCAAGGCGACCCCGACCCGCTCCACCGGCTCGAGCTCCTTGGTCAGGCCGAGGAAAATCGAGGACACGCCACTGGGGTTGACGACGATGTAGAGCGCCAGAACGGTCTGGACCAGGATCTGGATCTGCGCCGGCAGGAAACCCGTCAGATCTTCGACCGACTCCGGCATGCGATCGGAGGGTAGCAAAGTGCACTGTCCGGTGCGGTTCGGGCGCGGCGGGCGGTGGGCGGGGGGCGGTGGGCGACGGGCGGTGGGGATGGGGAACCACGGAGGGGAGCGAGATTGATAGAGTGGGCCAAGGAGGAACGCGCATGGCGGAGGATCGCAATCGTGTCTCTAGGCGTGACGTCCTGCGCGGGGCCGGAGCGGCCGCCTTCCTCGGATCGATCGCGCCCGCGCTCCAGGCTCAGGCCAAGGCCAAAGTGGCCAAAGGGATCGCGCGCGGCGGCCCGGGCGCCGTCGAGGTCGGCTTCACGATCAACGGCGAGCGCCGCAAGCTCAGCATCGAGCCGCGCGTGACTCTGCTCGACGCGCTGCGCGACCGCCTGGAGCTCACGGGGACGAAGCGCGTCTGTGACCGCGGCTCGTGCGGCGCGTGCACCGTCTGGGTCGACGGCAAGACGTGCAACGCCTGCATGATGCTCGCGATCGACGCCCAGGGCGCGGTCGTCACCACGATAGAGGGGCTCGCGAACGGCGACCGTCTGCACCCGATCCAGGACGCCTTCATCCGTGAAGACGCCCTGCAGTGCGGCTTTTGCACGCCCGGCATGATCATGTCCTGCGCCGCGCTGCACGAGCGCAAGTTGCGGGAGAACATGGACTCGTCCGCCGCGCCGTATCGACTGTCGCTTGAAGAAGTCAAAGAGGCCATCAGCGGCAACCTGTGCCGTTGCGGAACCTACACCCACATCTTCAGCGCGTGCCTGGGGGTGGGCCGATGAGCAAGAAGAAGCTGCGCCTCGGTTTCGAAGGCAAAGAGAAAACGGTCGATGTCCAGGTCCCCGACGGCACACCGGATCCCTGGGGCACAGACGCGAAGCTCGACGTCGTCGGCAAGGACCATACGCGCGTGGACGGCGTGCTGAAGGTCACCGGCCGCGCGAAATATTCCTACGACGTGCATCCGGAAGCGATGATCTTCGCCAAGCTGCTGCGCTCTCCGCACGCGCATGCGCGTGTGGTGCGCGTCGACTTGTCGCGCGCCAAGGCGCTGAAAGGCGTGCTCTACACCGAGGGCCAGGAAGGCACCGTGGTGCACTACCCCGGGCAGCACGTGGCCGGCGTGGCGGCGGAGACGGAGGAGATCCTGGACGACGCCCTGCGTCTGATCCACGTGGAGTACGAGGTGTTGCCCCACGTCGTCACGGTGGATGCGGCGCGCGCCGAGGGCGCCCCGCCCGTGTTGGAACGGCGGAACAAGAACGTCTTCCGCGAGCGTGGGCGCGGCGACGGCGACCTGGACGCCACCGAAGCGGCCCACAAGCAGGCCGACGTCGTCCTCGAGCGCACCTACACGACGCAGATCCAGACGCACTCCGCGCTCGAGACCCACGGCTGCGTGTGCGAGTGGAAGGACGGCGAGCTCACCATCTGGGCCTCGACGCAGGGCACCTTCAGCGTCCGTGACAGCATGGCCAGAGCGCTCGACGTGCCCCAGAAGAAGGTGCGCACGATCACGGAGCACATGGGGGGCGGTTTCGGCGCCAAGTTCGGCATCCGCTACTGGGACCGATTCTGCGCCAAGGCCGCGCAGATGACGGGAAGGCCCGTGCGCTATCTGCTCGACCGCAAGGAGGAGCACCTGGTGGGGGGCAACCGCCCCGACTCGCGCCAGGTGTGCAAGTTCTCCGCGAAGAAGGACGGGACGCTGATGGGGGCCGACGTGCGTTCCTGGGGCACCGCCGGCACCTCGGCGCGCGCGGCGGGCGTGTTCAACCCTGGCATCTACAAGTTCCGCGCTACCTACAAGGAAACCTACAACGTCCTGACCAACACGACGGAGGGGCGCGCCTTCCGCGCGCCGCGCTATCCGCAGGGCGTGTTCGCGCTCGAGGGCATGCTCGACGAGATCGCCGAAGAGATCGGCATGGATCCGCTCGAGCTGCGCAAGAAGAACGACGTGCACTCCGTGCGGCTGGCGCAGTACGAGGTCGGCGCCAAGCAGATCGGTTGGGAGCGCCGCAACGAGCGTCCCGGCTCGGGCAAGGGGCCGCTCAAGCGCGGCATCGGCATGGCGTCGGGGCTCTGGCACCACACCGGCCGCCGCGGCAGCGCGGTGCGTTGCCGCGTCGACCGTGAGGGCTCGGTCACGCTCTCCAACGGCGCGCAGGACATCGGGACCGGGACGCGCACGATCCTGGCCGTGCTGGGCGCCGAGGAGCTGGGACTGCAGCCGCAGGACATCACGGTGCGGCTGGGCAACACGGACGATCCCCCCGGGCCCGCCAGCGGTGGTTCGACCACCGCGTCGACGCTCGGACCGGCTGCGCGCGACGCGGCTTGGCAGGCCAAGCAGGTCATCCGGGAGGCGGTGGCCGACGCGCGCGGCGGCGATGCCGGCAAGCTGGATTTCAAGCGCGGCAAGGTCGTCGGCGCTCCGAAGGATCTCAGCTTCCAGCAGGCCTGCGGGCTGTTGGGCGAGGCGGTCGAGACGCTCGGCCGCTGGCACAAGGGGCGCAACTACCCCCGTTTCGAGGAAAAAGTGGCCGGCTGCCAGTTCGCCGAGGTCGAGGTGGACGTCGAGACCGGGCACGTACAGGTGCTCAAGATCGTCGCTGTCCAGGACTGCGGGCGCGTGATCGATCCGCTGCTGGCGCGCAGCCAGATCAACGGCGGCGTGATCCAGGGCCTGAGCTACGCGCTCTATGAAGACCGGGTCATGGACCCCGGGACGGGCGACATGCTGAACGCCAACCTGCTCGACTACAAGATCGCCGGCTCGCGCGAGATGCCGGAGATCGTGTCGATCCCGTTCACGGTCAGTAACGGCATCAACAGCGTGGGCATGTCGGGGCTGGGCGAGCCGCCGACCGTGCCGACCGCCGGCGCGATCGCCAACGCGGTCCACAACGCCATCGGCGCGCGGGTACGCAGCCTGCCGATCACGCCCGACCGGGTCCTCCAAGCGCTGGGGGTGATCTGATGAAACAGTTCAGCTACCTCACCGCCGACAGCTTCGAAGCGGCCTCGAAGGCCCTGACGGATTCCGGCAACGCCGTGGTCAAGGCGGCCGGAACCGATCTGCTCGATCTGCTCAAGGAGCGCATCGTCGAGCCCGACGAGGTCGTCAACCTGCTGCGCGTGGAACAGGCGTCGGGGACCGGGGTGGTCTCGGCGCTGGCGACTCTGGCGGACGTCGCGGCGGACACGGCGATCGCCGAGGACTACCCCGCCCTGCACAAGTCCGCGGCCGTGGCGGCGACGCCGGCCGTGCGCAACTTCGCCACCGTGGGCGGCAACCTGTGCCAGCACACGCGCTGTTGGTACTTCCGCAACGAGTCCTTCCCCTGCTTCAAGCGCGGCAGCGCCATCTGCCCGCCGCTCGAGAAGGGGGGCCAGAATCGCTACAACGCGGTGTTCAGCCACGAGCGCTGTGCCAGCGCCCATCCCAGCAACCTGGCTCCGGCCTTGATCGCGCTCGGCGCGAAGGTCCGTTGCGTGCACCCCGAGGGCGGGCGCACGCTGAGCGTGGAGGAGCTGTATCGCGAGCCGCGCAACGGCAGGATCGGCGACACCGTGTTGCGCAAGGGCGAGCTGATCCGCTCCGTGCATCTGGAGCCGTCCGCGCTCACCCGCAACAGCACCTACCTGGAGTTCCGCGAGCGGCACAGCTTCGACTTCGCGCTCGTGAGCGTCGCCGCTGCGGTGCGCCTCGAAGGCTCGAAGGTGGCCGAGGCGCGCATCGTGCTCGGTGCGGTCGCGCCGATTCCCTACCGCGCGAAGCAAGCCGAACAGGCGCTCACGGGCAAGGCGCTCAATGCGGAGACCGCGCAGGCGGCCGCCGAGGCGGCGCTGGCCGGCGCGCAGCCGCTCTCGCAAAACGCCTACAAGGTACCCATCGCGAAGACGCTGATCCGGCGCGCCCTGATGGAGCTTTCGTCATGAAGCCTCCCGATGCTTGCCGCTTCCTCGAGAACAAGACCTGGTTCCTGGGGCCGGCGCCCGCGGGCGGCGAACCCGAGGGCACGCGGCCCCTGTCGACGCCGTTCTGGTGCTTGAAGACGCACGAGCCGATCGGACCCGACGGCGACTTGGTCGACGACGTCTGCTGCAACGGCGAGCGGCCCTGCTTCAAGGCGCAGGTGGAGCTCTAGCCCGTTTCGGGGGCGGTTGCCGGTTCCGGCGCGTCGACGGCGTCTTTGCCGCCGACGGCGATCCAGCCCGCAAGCGCCAGCAGCACGGCCGCGGCAATGAAGGACAGCGCGTAGCGCACGATGCCGAGCTCGGGCTCTGTGGACATCCCGTAGAGCCAGCCTCCGAGGATGGGACCCACGATGCGCGCGATGGCCAACATGCCTTGTGCCGTGCCGAGGACGTGCCCCTGCTCGTGTGCGGAAGCGCCGCGGCTGATGAGCGATTGCACCGATGGGCTGCGGATGCCCTGGCCGACGGCAATGAGCAGGCTCGCCGCGAGCAATGTCGCCAAGTTTCCAGCGAGGGCCAGGACGAGCATGCCGGCCCCGGTGATGAAAGCGCCCCAGATGACCAGCCTGCGCTCACCAAAGCGCGGTACGACCTTGCGTACGAGGCCACCCTGGACAAGGACGATCAAGAGGCCGATGTAGACGAAGATCCAATAGATACCCGACTCCGTAAAGCCCAACCGGCTCTGTACGAAGAGGGAGTAGGTCACCTCGAAGGCCGAGAACGCCAGCATGGCCACCGCGGCGGCCAGGATCCAGCGGCCCACGCCCGGTAACTGCAGCACGCGGCGTAGCCCGTGGAACACCGCGAAGGGGGAAAGGCTCCCCTTTGCCGGCTGCACGTCGCCCTTGCGCGTCTCCTTGATGATGAAGATGGCTGCGATCGCGTTGACGCCGCAGATCACGGCGGCGGCCCAGCCCGGTCCCGTGGGTCCCCCCCAGTTCACAGCCAAACCGCCGATGGCCGGGCCGAAGACGAACCCCAGGCCGAAGGCCGCGCCGATCATGCCCATGCCCTTGGCGCGCTCCTTGGGCGGGTAGATGTCGGCGATCATGGCCTGCGCGACGGCGATGTTGGCGCCGCCGAGGCCGGCCACGACGCGCGACAGCAGGATCACCTCGAAGCTGCGGGCCAGCGCCAGGATGGTGTAGCCGGCCGCGGAGATGAACAGCGTCACGATCAGCACGGGACGGCGCCCGATGCGGTCCGACAGGCGGCCCCAGAAGGGCGCGGTCAAGAACTGCATCAAGCTGAAGAGCGAAAGGACCAGGCCGAGCTCCATCCCCGTGGCGCCGTAGCTCTTCGCGTACACCGGCAGCAGCGGGATGATGATCCCGAAGCCGACCAGGTCCACGAAGACGGTCAACAGCAGAACGAGCAGCGCGGAGCGGCGAGCACCCATGGCGTGGCAGCCGATTCTATGGTTGGGTTCATACCGAAATGACGATGCTGGACGGAGTCCTGGCTGGAATCGTGCAGGGACTCACGGAATTCCTGCCGATTTCCAGCAGCGGCCACCTCGCGTTGCTGAGCCGGCTCGCCGGCTGGCACAACCCCGAGGCCCACCTGGGCTTCGTGATCGCGCTGCACCTGGCCTCGGTGGCGGCCGTGATGCTGTTCGTGGCGCGCGAGATCGGCTCCCTCTTCACATCGCAGAAACGGCTGTTGTGGGTGGGGTCGCTGGCGACGCTGCCGCTCGGTGTGCTCGGCGTGCTGTTTCACGAAGCCGTCTCGGCCGCCACGGGCAGCCTCGTTTGGATCGGCATCTTCTTCCTCGTGACCGGCGGCCTGCTCCTGTCCACCCGCTGGGCGCCCGGGGGGACCGGCCGCGCCGCGGACCTGAGCCCGGTGCGCGCGTTGATCGCGGGGTTCGGCCAGGCGCTCGGCATGTTCCCCGGCGTCAGCCGCAGCGGGGCCACGCTGACCGTCTGCCTGCGCCTCGGTCTCGAGCGCGAGCAGGCCGTACGCTTCACGTTCCTGCTGGCCATCCCCGCCATCCTGGGCGCGGCGCTCTACACGGGCGTGAAGGACGGCCTTGCTGTGGACGTCCCGGCGGGCGTGCTGCTGCCCGGCATGGCCGCCTCTTTCGCGTCGAGCCTCGTGGGGATGAAGGTGCTGGCGCTCGTCGTGCGCCGGCAAGGGCTTCCGTGGTTCGCCCTGTACTGCGCAACGCTCGGAGTGATCTCGCTGATCGTGGGGCTGCGCTGACTCTGCTACCCCTACCGCTACCCTTACCTCTCACACTTGCCCCTACACCGCGGGAAGGGGAGCAAAGGTAGGGGTAAGGGTAGAGGTAGGGGCAGGGGGTAGAGAACGCTGACCCTACTCCGTATAGCGGAACCCGAAGGTCACGCGGCCGGAGTAGAGATCGTCGGTGATCGTGCCGCTCTGACCGCCGGGGCCGGAACGGTCGATGCGCACCTCGATCGTCTTGAGGATGCCGTTCGTGTAGCGCTCGACGGCGCTGGCGAACAGCGCGATCTTCTCGCGTGTAACCGGCTTCTTGCGGCTGATGTCGATGAAGAAGCGGCGCTCCTTCACCTTGCCGCTGATGGGCGTGGGCCGCGAGGCCTCGCCCATGCGCTCCGGGTCGATACCATACTGTCGCGCGCGCTCCGAGATGACTGCTTTGGGCCGCTTGTCGCGCAGGTCGCTGCTCTTGAGCTGCGTGGTCAGCCGCGTGACCTCGCCGCTCAGCTCGCGGATCGCGCGCGACTGCTGCGGAGCGAGATCCAGGGCGCGCTGATACGCCTGTGCCTGGTTGTACGAGGTCACCGCCACGAACACGAGGATCGCGAGCAGGATCGTCATCAGGACGACGTAGAGCTTTACGGGATCGTCGGACATGGCTAGCGCCCCCGCCTCCGCTTGCGCTTCTTCTCGAACACCAGCGTGGTGCGCTGGAAGCTGGTCCCCTTGACCGGCTGGTACGACGACGGCTTGGCGTTCCAGCCCTTGAAGATGGGCATGGCCTTCAGGTAGTCCTCGAGCTTGGTGCCCGCAGGCACGGACTCGACGATGATCGTCATCGACACGTGATCCTGCCGGATCAGCAGGTGCTCGATGTCGAAGTAGTGCACCTCTTTGTGGTGCTCGCGGATAACCGCGAACATGCCGTTCCAGATCCGCAGCGCGCTGACGATGGGTGGGATGTTATCGCTCTGGTCGCCGAACTCCTTGCGCAGCAGATACCGCATCTTCTTCAACGCGCGCAGATAGCTCGACAGCACCTCGGGCGGAGGCACGCGGCGCTCGATCGTATCGGGGTCCATCAGCACGGGCCGCCCGCCGCGCTGCTCCGGCGCCACCTTGTTGTACGCGGCCGCCACCTGCTGAAAGGCCGTGAACGCATCGGTGGCGATGTCGCTCCAGAGCTTCTCCCGCAGCGAAGTGCGCTTGTAATAGAAGAAGACCGCCGCCGCGAAGAGTGCGACGAAGAGCAGCGAGACGGTGATCGCCAGCGGCACCTTGAGCAGGTCGAACTTGTTGGCGACCTTCAGGTCCTCCTGGCGGAAATCGATGCGCAGCGGGTCCACGCCGAGGCCCTTGAGCGCCAGGCCGAGGGCGATGCTCCCCTCCGCGTTGAGGTCTTCCACCTCGCCGTTGCCGAGTTTGGCCTGGAAGTGGTCGCACGGACGGAAGGCCTCGACGGGCAAGCCCAGACGCGCTTGCAAGCGTTCCAGCAGGCCGGGAATGCGCAGGCCGGGGCCGGCCACCAGCACGCGGCTGGGCTGGTTGCCTTGTATCGCAGCGCCCGAGCGCACGTACTCACGCTTCAAGCTACGCACCAACTCGTCGCGCCGCTGACGAAAGAGATCCTCCTCCAGCTCGGCGTGGCTCTTCTCGGTCTCCTTCTTGTCGTCGAGCGGGTCGCCGATGCTGACCAGCAGATCGCCGGCTTCCCCCTCGTCCACGGCTGCGCCGAGCGCCGCCACCTTCGCGCCGGCCTCGTCCGGGTCGATGTCCATGTCGCGGGCCAGCGCGTGGGTGATCGTGTCGACCGCCAGCCGGATGGAGCGCAGCGCGCGCACCTTGCCGCCCTGCACGATGATCAAGGACGTGGCGGCGTACCCCATGACCAACAGCACGCAGTCCGGCGTTTTCTCGAGCTCGCCCGACGCGCGCACGGTGTTGTAGAAGGCGAGCGCGTCGAGGTCCATCGCCAGCGGCTCGACCCCCGCGCTGCGGCTGGCCTCGATCAACCGGCTGAGGTCGTCCTTGCGCGCCGCGAAGACGAGCAGGTCGGTGCCCTCCTCCTTCTCCGCCACGCGCGTGAACTGGACCACGACGTCGTCGGCGTCGCAGTCGTGCAGATGGTGCTCCACTTCGTACTTGATCACCTTGCGGATCTGGTCGTCCGCCTTGAAAGGGACCGGGATCTCGCGCACCACGGTCTCGCTGGCGCCCACGTCGGTGATCACCGTGGACTTGTCGAACTTCAGCTCCTTGAACAGCTCGTTCAGCGAGTCCCGCAGCTCATCGGGGTCCGGGGCGCCGCCGCGCGGGGTCACGTTCCGCTGCGCGTAGCGCGTGACGCGCCACTTCTTGGCATTGCCCACCAGCTCGACGGCGCGGACGCCGCGGGTGTGGAAGTCGAGACCGACGGATCGAGCCACGGGTACGTTCTATCCTCTCCCGCCCGGACGAGCGGAAGTGGTCATTCTACCGGCGGGCCTCGTACTTGCGGCGCTGCTCATCGGTGAGCACGTCTTCGACGATGCGCTGCTTCCAGCTCTCCGTGATTTGCTCGATCTCCAGGGTGTGCGCGTTGCGGGAGCGGGCAAGCCGCACTTCGGTGTCGTACATCCAGAGCCTTTCCTCGACCTGGCGCGTCTGGGAGGCGCTCAGGTCCAGGATCTCCCGGTAGTCCTGCGCCCGCAGCTCCACGGACGAGGGGGCGCTGCGCGGCGTGGCCACGACCGTGCCGACCCAGCTGCCCATCCCGAAGCCGCCCACGAAGCTCAGCGCCAGGGCCACGAGCAGGAAACGCTTCAGCTCTCGCATGGCTTACCTCCGGAAGAGGGGGTCCGCGATGGCCTCCTCGGCGCGCAGGATCTCAGGCAGGGCCTCCATGGCGAGCAGCGCCAGGCCGACCGCGGCCAGCACCGCCGCAGCCACCAGGACGCGCTTCAAGAAGCGCCGCGCCTCCTCGAGGTCCAGCACGGGTGCCGCGGCTGCCCGGCGTGCGAGCTCGGCGGCGAAGCCGGGCGGCGGCTCGGGCGCCCCTGCCAGCACTTCGCTGCGGATCAGGCGGCACTGTTCGATGCGAGCCTGCAGCTCCTCGTCCGCCTCCGCCTGCTGTTCCAGACGCTGCGCATCTCCGGCCTCCATCAGGCCGTCCACGTAGCGCCAGATCTGATCGTCACTGTACATGGCTTTGCAGCCTCCTTTTGAGCAGAGCGCGGGCCCTGTGCAAGCGGCTCTCCACCGTTCCCAGCGAGACGCGCAGAACATCCGCGATCTCCTGGTAGTGGAGCCCCTGCAGCTCGCGCAGCGCAAGCACCGATCGATAGTGCTCCGGCAACTCCGCGATGGCCGCGCGCACCAGGCGGCGTATTTCGGCCGTCTGCGCGCTTTCTCGTGGGCCGCTCAAGCCGTCGGGCGGGGGCTCGGACTCCTCCAATGCTACCGCCGGCCGGCGGCGCAGCTTCTTTCTGTGATCCTTGGCGGCGTTCACCGCAACCCTGTAGAGCCAGGTGTAGAACTTCGATTTGCCGTCGAAGGCGCTGATGCGCGTGAAGACCTTCATGAAGACCTCCTGCGCCACATCCTCGACCTCGTGCGCGTCCCGCAGCACTCCATACAACAGCGCGAATACGCGCCGCTCGTATTTCTCCACGATTTGCCTGAAGGCTTCCGTGTCGCCTTTGCGCACGCGCGCGATGAGATCGCCTTCCGAGGGTTCGCTGCCCATGCCCATAATCAAGCGCCCGCTATCGTCTCCTGCTCCTGCAGCGGGCGCCCGCACCCGATTGAATCGGTCCGATCGCAGCACGAGTCCACGGCGCAGCCGTTGGCCGTCCGTTCGCGGGCTTGCGCCCCGGGAAGCTTTGGAGAGAGCCATCGTTCAAGGGGGGAGGGACCGCCGTCAGGCTTTGCATGCGCCTCCTGGATTCAGCGGTCCAGAATCCCATAGGGCCGCTAATGAGACGCCCCAAAGCGGGCGAACATTCCCCAGATCCCCTACCAGAGGTAGAGGCAGGGGTACGGGTGTGTGAGCCGGCCAGGGCCCCCCTAGCTGGCCGGGGCTTCGGGCGGGGGCTCGCCGCCGAGGCCGCTCAACAGGTGCCCCAGCTTGTCGCGCTTGGTGACCAGGTAGCGGGCGTTTGCCGGGCTCGGCTCGATCTCGATCGGCACCCGCTCCACGATCGTCAGGTTGTAGCCCGCCAGCGCCTGGAACTTCTTGGGGTTGTTCGTGAGCAGCCGCATCGAGCGCACGCCGAGGTGGCGCAGGATCTGGGCGCCCACGCCGTAGTCCCGCTGGTCGGCCTTGAAGCCCAGCGCCTGGTTGGCCTCGACGGTGTCCAGGCCGCCGTCCTGGAGCGCGTAGGCCCGGATCTTGTTCTCGATCCCGATGCCGCGGCCCTCCTGGCGCATGTAGAGGATCACGCCGCGCCCGGCTTCTTGCACCTGCTGCATGGCGCGCTTCAGCTGGTCGCCGCAGTCGCAGCGCAGGGAGCCGAACACGTCCCCGGTCAGGCACTCCGAGTGGGCCCGCACCAGGATCGGATCCTTGAGCGGCGGGTTGCCGTGGTCGGGGTGCGGTGTCGGGATCCCGAGCGTCAGCGCCAAGTGGGAGCGCTGGTCCACGCGGCTGTGGAACATGTGCAGCTTGAACGGGCCGGCGGCGGTGGGCAGGTCGATCGTCTCGCTGTGCCGGATGAGCTGCTCCGTACGGCGCCGGTGCTCGACGATCTGCGCCACGGAGCAGATCTGGATGCCGTGCTCCGAGGCGAACGCCTGCAGCTCCTGCATGCGGGCCATCGAGCCGTCGGTGTTCATGATCTCGCAGATCACGGCCGCGGGCCTCAGGCCGGCCATGCGCGCCAGGTCCACCGAGCCCTCGGTCTGGCCCGTGCGCACCAGCACCCCGCCGCGCCGCGCCCGGATCGGCTGGATATGGCCGGGCCGCACGAGGTCCGTGGGCTTTGCCCCCGGCCGCACCGCGACCTGGATCGTCCGCGCCCGGTCGGCGGCGGAGATGCCCGTGGTGACACCGGTGGCGGCCTCCACCGTGACCGTGAAGTTGGTGCGGAAGCGCGAGTTGTTCGCGGCCACCATCGGCGGCAGCTCCAGCTGGTCCGCCAGGTCCTCATCGAGCGACAGGCAGACCCAGCCGCGCGCGTGCGTCGCCATGAGGTTGATCACCGCGGGCGTGACGTGCTCGGCGGCGATGCACAGGTCCCCCTCGTTCTCGCGGTCGGGATCATCCACCAGGATGACCATCCGGCCGGCGCGGAAGTCCTCCAGAACCTTGGGAATCGAGGCGAGCATGGAGCGTGAATCCTCCTGATACGACTGAAATTCTGGCCTCGGATCCGTTCAAAAGCAAGGAAGACGGATGGGGTCTGCCCCCATTCCGCGGGTGCCATCTTAGGTGTGATGCTTAGAGAGGAGAGGCTGATGCGCAAATTGACGCTGGCCGTCCCGATTCTGGCGCTCCTGGCTCTGCCCCTACGGGCGGGCAATACCATCGAGCTGGTGGAAATGAAGAACGGGCGCCTCTACGAGGCCCAGGAGCTGAAGGTCAAGGGGGACCGGCTCTGGATCAGGCTGGCTGAGAAGCGGCCGGGCCAGAAGGTGGCCTTCTCGGTTCCGATCGACAAGGTGGTGCCCGAGTTCGTGTACCACGCCTGGGTCGCGCAGATCCGTCCCGACTCCGAAAAGGACCAGCTCAAGCTGGCCGCCTGGGCGCGCAAGCAGGGCTTGTTCGCGCTGGCGCTGAAGACCTACAAGGGCGCCGCCGCGCTGTCCCCGAAGGCGCGCTCGGAGCTCGAGGCGTTCGAGGCCGGCTATGAGGCGGAGGAGTCCGCGTTCCTGTATCGGAAGGCGCGCGATCTGTTCGACGCGGGCCGCTTGAAGGAAGCGCGCGTGCTCTCCACGCAGGCCCTGAGCCGCTTCCCCGACTCCGTGGAGCGCAAGGCGGTCGAGGAGCTGATCAAGATCGTCGACGAGCGCGAGGCTTTCCTGACCGAGGAGAAGAAGCGCAAGGAGGCGGGGCGCCTGCTCAAGCGGCAGAAACGGGACTACCGCCGCCTGCAGATCTGGGCCGACCGTGGGCAGCGCTACATAGGCAAGGCGGACTTCATCGACCCGCCTTCGGCGCTGCGGCGGCTGCAGGTCGGGACCGCGATCTACGGACGCGTCATGGACATGCTGATCGACCGCCTCCCTTACGTGGAGAACGCCGGGCTGCGCGACGACATGCGGAAGCTGCTGGAGAGCCTGCACACGGGGCGCATGACCGCGCTGCTGCTGCTGGCCGACGGCCGCTACATGACGGGGGACGTGTTTCTGTCGATGCAGACGGCGCACGAGCTGATCGCAATCGATCCCGGGAACGAGGGCGCCCACAGGTTGCGGGAGCAGATCCTCTCCGGATCGGCCGGCGGCGGGGGCGGCCCGTTTTCGTACGGCCATCCGATCGGGATCTACACCCCCGAGCGCATCGTGCGCAGGCGCGCGCTCGATTACCTGGGGATGGCCGGCTACAACGGCGGCGACGGGCACACCAAGAGCGGCTTCGGCGTGCACGTCTTGTGGCACACGAAGGGTCTCAAGTACCGCAACCCCTGGCTCTACTACGCGAAGCGCGCATACGGCGGGCGCTACCCCCGGGGGTATTAGAGCTCCGCTGTCGCGCCGTCCGGCGGCGCGCGGAAACGGCAGCGGGTAGACGTATCTCTCCGTTGATACGACGTCGGGGACGCGACGCGCCATGCTTGTCCTTTGGGCGGCCATAACGCCGACGGCGCGACGGCGCCTCGCGCCCGGCCCCGGTCTCGACGATGGGTTCTCGGACAAACTCTGGGCTCTGCTAGAATCCTGCGGCTCAGGAGAACCATGCAGGATAAGTCCGTCGCCGGTGACGCCGGGGCGGCATCGAGCGCGGGCGACCCCGAACCGAAGACCGCCGATGCCGTAGTCGCTCGTCTTGCCGCCGATCTGAAGCTGGACCCTTCCGCCGTGGAGCGTGCGCTCGATCGGTTGGACGCCGGTCTCGCCATTCCCTATCTCGCGCGCTACTGCAGCGGCCAGGTGGGCGGTCTCGACGAGCCTGCGCTGCGCGCCATCCGCGACGCCGCCGCGCAGGTGCGCGAGCTCGAGGCGCGCCGCGCCTTCGTGTTGCATGCCGTCGAGGAGCGCGGCGACGTGCCCGAGAAGACACGCCGCCGGCTGCAGCGCGCGCGCACGCGGTCCGAGCTGGAGGACCTGTATCTCCCGTTCCGCCCACGCCGCCGCACGCGCGGCAGCATGGCCGAGGAGCAAGGGCTGGACCCGCTGGCCGACGCGCTGCTGGATCCGAAAACGGAATCGCCCGAGACGCCGGCCGCAGCCTACGTGGATGCGGAGCGCGGCGTGGCCGACGCGGAGGCCGCCCTGCGCGGCGCGCGCGACATCCTGGCCGAGCGCTTCGCCGAAGACCCCGAGATCCGCAGCCTGTTCCAGCGCCTGGTGAACAAGGAAGGCAAGCTGCAGGCCCTGCCGCCGCCCGGGGAGACCGAGATCCCCAAGCGCTACTCCAAGTTCAAGGGCTACGAAGAGCGTATCGGGCGCATCCCGTCCCATCGCTTCCTGGCGCTGCGGCGCGCCGAGAAGGAAGGCGCGTTGGCCAATCGCATCGCGTACGACGAGTCGAAGGTGCTGGCGGAGATCGAGCGCCGCTTTTTCGCCGAGGAGCGCCCCGAGGAGGTCCGGGCGCAGCTGAGGGCGGCGGCCGGCGACGCGCTGCGCCGCATCATCGCCCCCGCCGTCCTGACCGAAGTACGGCGCCAAGCAAAAGTGCGCGCCGACCGCGACGCGATCCGCGTCTTCACGCGCAACCTGCATGACCTTCTGATGTCGCCGCCGGCCGGTCCGCGGCGCGTTCTGGGCATCGATCCCGCGCGGCGCGGGGCCGTGCACCTGGCCTGCGTGGACGAGCGTGGGACGCCGGTGGCACACGAGCGCATCAAGCCCTTCAGCAAGGACGAGCCGACGGCCGCCGCGGCGGTCGAGAAAGTGCGCGCGTTGTGCCGCAAGCACAACATCGATGTCGTAGCGCTCGGCAACGGGCCGGGTAGCCACGAGTGCGAGGTGTTCCTGGCCGACGCACTCGAGGAAATGGGCGAGGAATCGCCGCCTGTCGCGGTGGTCGACGAGGCCGGCGTCGGCGCGTACGCGTCGGGCCCGGCGGGGCGTGGAGAGCTCGGGCGCTTCCCGGTGCCCGTACGCGGGGCGATTTCGCTGGCGCGGCGGCTGATGGACCCGCTGGCCGAGTTGGTCAAGGTCGATCCCAAGCAGATCGGCGTGGGCCAGTACCAGAACGACGTGGAGCAGATGCAGCTCCGGCGGGAGCTGCGCTCGGTGGTGGAGAGCTCCGTGAACTCGGTGGGCGTGGACCTCAACCGCGCCACGCGCCACCAGCTCGCGTACGTCTGCGGCCTGAACCCGCAGCGCGGCCAGGCCATCGTCGAACGGCGTGAGAAGAAGGGTCTCTTCCGCACGCGCGCCGAGCTGGCCGAGCTGGGCGCCCTGCCGCCGGACGCGCTGCGCCAGGCTGCCGGCTTCGTGCGCGTGTACGGCGGCGAAAACCCGCTCGACGCCACGGGCGTACACCCGGACCACTATCCGGTGGTCGAGCGCATCGCTGCGGCGCGCGGGGTGACGCCGGGCGAGCTGGTCGGGAACGCGGATCAGCTGGCCGACATAGCCGTCGAGGACTTCGCCGACGAGCAGCATCCGCCGACGACCGTGGCGAGCGTGCTGGCGGAGCTGCTGGAGGGCGGGCTGGACCCGCGTCCGGCGCTGGAGATCGTGCGCCGCCGCCTGCTCGTGCGCTCGCTGGAGGAGCTCAAGCCGGGCATGCGGGCCGACGGACGCGTGACGAACGTGACCGCCTTCGGCGCCTTTGTGGACATCGGTGTCGGGCAGGACGGGCTGATCCACGTGTCCGAGCTGAGCGACCGCTTCGTAAAGGACCCCTCGCGCGTCGTGCACGTAGGCCAGGTCGTGTCCGTACGCGTGCTCAGCGTGGACCTGCAGACCCGGCGCGTGGCGCTGTCCATGAAGCCCGCAGGCGGCGGGGGGCGCGGCGAGCGTGGCGAGCGTGGCGAGCGGGGCGAGCGGGGCCGGGGTGAGCGGGGCCGCGGCCGGGCAGACGGTCCCAGGGGAGGCGGCAAGCGCGGCGACCGCAAGCGCGGGTGGCCGCAGGGTCCGCGGCCTGATCATGAGGCGGCGGAAGAAGCCAAGCCCGCACCCGCGGTGCCTGCGCCCGCCGAAGCAGCACCCGAGCCGGAGCCCGCGGAGACGATTCCGGAAGGCATGACCGAGGAGGAGTTCGTCAAGCAGAAGCTTGACGAGCTGCGCAAGCGGTTTTCGTAGTCACGAGCGCAACAGCCGGTCGGACGGGACGCCCTCGCGTTCCCATGCCGGTTGATCGCGACTGCGTGTGGACGGTGCGGCGACGCGCTAGCGCTTGTCGACGCCGTAGGCGACGACCTTGGACTCGGCCGTCACGGCGTAGATGTGCTGGGGACCGGCCACCAGCGGGCAGCGCAACTCCTGCCCCAGCGCGTCCGTCCACCAGGCCTGCCTACCTGTGAGGTCGAAGGCGTAGACGCGACCGCGATCCGTTCCCGCGTAAAGGAAGCCGTTCGCGACCAGCGGGGAGCGGCTGACGGAGCCGCCCACCTCGTACTCGCAGACCATCTCGCCTGCGGCGTCCAGCACGTAGATGCTGCGGTCCTCGGAAGCGACGTAGATATAGTCGCCGGACGAGACCGGGCTCGTGCGCACCGGACCGCCCGTGTGGAAGCGCCACTTGTGCTTGGGCGACTTGCCGTCGAAGGCGTACACGCCGCCGTCCTCGGCGCCGGCCACGATCAGCTCGCCGTGCAGCGCCAGGCCGCCGGTGAAGGACGTGTGCGTGCCGGCCTTGAGGCGGCGCAGCTCCTTGCCGTCCTCCGCTGCGTGCACCAGGATCTCGCCGTCCGCGGTGCCCATGAAGATCTCACCATCGCGGTACAAGAGCTCGGTGGTGGGGGCGCGGGCCAACTCCTGTTCGTACACGAGCCTGCCGTCCTTCAGCGCGAACAGCCGGCCCGTGCTGGTGGCCGCGTACAGCGTGTCGCCGTTGCGCGCAGCGTCGACGCGTACGGCGCCCGGCACCTGCACGCGGCTGAGGATCTTGCCGTCCTCCAGGTTGAAGGTCACCGCCAGCCCGTCGATGGTGAAGACCGTCACCTTGCCGTTTATTACCAGCGGCCTCACGGCGATGCCGCTCAGGCTCCCGGTCTTGACGTCGTACTCGACCTCACCCGTGTCGCGCCGCACGACGAAGACCTGCCCGTTGCGGCTGGCGACGATGAGGTGGTCGCCGGCGATCACCGGGGTCCCCTCGATCCGGCCGTCCAGTTGCTCGACCCACTCGCGGCGCTTGACGAGCGACAACTCGAGGGTGCCGTCCAGGTCCGGGTCGTGCGCGCGCAGCGTGCGCTCCGTCGGCTCGAAGCCGCTGCGCCCGAGCGTGACCGTCGTGCTGTCGTTGATCGGAACCATGATGACCATGGGCGTGTGCCCCACGGTCTTGCCGTTCACCTGCACCTCGGCGCCGCCCGGCACCGAGTGCACCACGTAGGGATACTGCCACTGCCGGTCGAAGCGCACGAGCGGGTTGTCGCGCACGAGCGCGCTCAGCTTGCGGAAGGCCTCGGGCGCGCGCTCGGGAGCCTTGAGGCTGTCCACGTCCTGCAGCACGACGCGTAAGCGATCGATGCGCTCGATCTGCGCTTTGCACTCGGACAGGATGCGCTGGCGCGCGATGTACTCGAGCAGCTCCATGTAGCGCTCGCGCGGGCTCTCGTCGGTGATCGCGTCCGCGAGCTCGTAGGCCTTCTTGTACAGGCCGCGCGCCTGCTCGAAGTAACAATCGCGCAGCAGGCGCTTGCCGTCCTTGCGCGCTTCCCGGAACGCGAAGCTGATCTCGTAGCGCAGCCGCTCGACGCGGATCTCGTAGTAGAGCTCATCCAGGTCCGGCATGGGCTCGACGGGCACGCGGTTCAGAAACTTCTGGATGTCCTTGCCCGACTTTCCGATCCAGGGCGACTCCTTCAGCAGGTCGGCCGCGTCGCGCACGGTCTTCATGGTCGTGTTCCACTTGTGGCCGCGCACCTCGCCCACACGCTCTTCGAGCGTCTTGAGGTTGTCGATCGCGAGGCTGCGCTTCATCGACGAACGCGCCTCGCTGATCACGACGCGGTCGCGGGACAGGTCCTCGGTGACGCGCTCCAACAGCCGTGTGATCGCGTCCTCCACCTCGACCACGAAGCTCTTGCGCATGCCCGCCGTGGCGGGGTCGTCCAGCTTGCCCAGGAACTCGTGCAAGAGCGTCAGGCCCTCGATGTAGTGCCGTTCGCCGTCGCGCAGGAGGCGCTGCGCGCGCTTCAGCTCTTCCGCCAACAGCGTGCGCAGGGCGGCCGCCGGAGCGCCGACGGTCTTCCTGACCCGCGTGCGACGCTGCAGCAACAGGCCGGCCTCCATCGTCTGGGGCGCCTCGGGATAGTCCGCGCGCATCTCGGCGACGAGCGTGCGCATCCTGCCTACGTCGCCCGCGGCGTTCGCCTCGAGCAGGTCCAGCATCATGTCTTCGGCGCTCGGGGGGCGCAGCACCCAGGCGATGCTGCCCACGACCAGGATGACGGCGGCGGCGATGCCCCCGCGCGTCATGAGCGTCTGCATGCGCATGGCCATCATGCGCTTGCGGGCCAGCGCGCGCAGTCCCTTCTCCGCGTCCTGGTCGCGCGGGTTGATTCTCAACAGCAGGCGGTAGCAGCTCTTGAGCAGCTCGAACTCTTTGGAGCCGAGCCGCTTGCCCTTGGCGCCGCTGACCTGGTCGAGCACGGAGTAGAGCTCGATCTGCGCGTCCTTGGGGCGGCCCGAGCGCAGCAGGAACTGCGATAGGTGGTAGCGCAGGGCGACGCCTTCGGGCGCCAACTCGAGCCCCGCGCGGCACGCCTCGGCGGCCGCTTCCAGCTCCTGCCGCTTGCCCAGCAGGCGGGCCAGGCGCAGGCTCGTCTCGGTGCACAGCTCGTGGTCCTTGGTGGCGAGGTAACCCTGCTGCAGCGCGCGCAGCGCCGTGAAGTGATCGGGCTTGTCTTCGAGCACCTCTTCCAACAGCTGGATGCCGGATTCGATGTCGCCGTCGCGCACCTGCGCCGCGCCGAGGCCCGCGATCAAGTCGGCCGCGAGCTCGGGCGCGTGCAGATTGCGCGCGATGGCCACGCACTGCCCCAGGATGCCGCGGTCCTCGGGCGCGAGGTCGTAGGCTTGCCGCAGCATCAACGCGGCGCGCTGCTCCTTGGCGTGCTGCATGCAGTTGCCGGCCTGTTCGACGAGCTCCTCGACACCGAGCGGGCGCAGCAGGTCCTGTTCCAGCAGCAGGTACGTGGAGCGCAGTACCTCGAACGTGCTCAAGCCCGCGACGCTGCGCACTTCGTCGATGCAGTTGGGCTCGTCGAAGCACTCGTAGATGATGACGATGCGCTCGTCCTCACCCTCGATCTTGGGCAGGTCGTCCGGACCGCCCGTGCGCAGGAAGAAGGACTTGTTGTCGGGGATCTTGCGCCGGATCAGCTCGACCTCGTCCAGGCGGCGCGCCGCCTCCAGGCACAGGTGCGACGCCTCGCCTACGACCGGGGAGAGCGGGATGTTGCTGTCGAGGTCGACTTCCTCGCCGTCGTAGAAGGCAAACGAGCCGGACACCCAGCTGAAGATCTCGAACAGCTCGTCCTCGGCGTGCTTGATCAGCAGCCGGTCGATCTCTTGCTGCGGAACCTTGCCCGACTGGATCAGCAGCTCCCCGAACAGGCGTTGCGTGCGCATCTGCTCCTGCAACAGGTGCTGCACGTCCTCCTGCTTGATGAAGCCGCGCCGGACGAACACTTCACCCAACCGCCAGCGGCTGCGTCCTCCGCTGAGGAACACGCGCACGCCGCCGTCCGTGAAGTACAGCTTCTTCGTGACACCGTCCCGCTGCAGCGCAAGCACACCGGTCTGGTTGTTCTGCTTCAGCGACTGAAAGATGTCGAAGAGGCTGAGGTTACGGAGATCGCCTTTGAACGCCATTGAGGGCGCCGTCTTCCTCCGGCTCGCCATACGTAGAGACCGCCTCTACGTACAGAGCCTGAGCACCTATCGGAAGCGGCGCCTATCCGGCTGAAATCCCCGGTTTCTCAAGGTTTGCAGCGATGCAGCGGCCGTTCAGAGGCTGGATCACACCGGCCTCCGTCACCAGGGCCGTGATCAGGTTTGCGGGGGTCACATCGAAGGCTGGATTGCGAATCTGGACCCCGTTTGGGGCGGTTCGTGGGCCGAAACCCTCGGCTACCTCCGCCGGGGCGCGCTCCTCGATGGGAATCGAGGCCCCGTCCGGGCAGGCGGGGTCGATTGTCGAGCGGGGCGCGGCCACGTAGAAGGGGATCTCGTGGGCCCGGGCGGCCAGGGCCAGGGGGTAGGTGCCGACCTTGTTGGCCACGTCGCCGTTGGCGGCGATGCGGTCCGCGCCGACCACCACGGCCTGCACCAGGCCCTCCTGCATGAGCGAGGCGGCGGCCGAGTCGACCGACAGCGTCACCCCGGCACCCCGGCCCGCTGCAGCTCCCAGGCGGTCAGGCGCGCCCCCTGGAGCAGCGGCCGCGTCTCGTTGGCGTACACGGTGAGGGCCGCGCCGCGCTCCACGGCGGCGTAGATGATGCCCAGCGCCGTGCCGTAGCCCGCCGTGGCCAAGGAGCCCGCGTTGCAGTGCGTCATGACCCCCGCGCGCCCCTCGAGCAGGGGGGCGCCGTGCCTGCCGATGGCGCGGCAGGCGGCCTCGTCCTCCGCCCGGATGTTGTGCGCTTCCTCGAGCAGAGCGGTGCGGGGATCGCCCTCGGGTGCGTGCTCCAGGACCCGGAGCATGCGCTCCACGGCCCAGCTCAGGTTGACGGCCGTGGGACGCGCCGCCGCCACCGCCGGTGCCGCCGTGCGCACCGCGTGTGCGTCGCCCGCCGCCAGCACGAGCGCGAAGGCCCCCGCCACGCCGATGGCGGGCGCGCCGCGCACGCGCAGCATCTGGATCGCCTCGATTACCTGTTCGGGCCTCGTGAGCCTCAGCCAGACCTCTTGCGCCGGCAAGAGCGTCTGGTCCAGGATCTCCAGCGCGTCGTCGACGAAGCGCAGCGGCCGCACGATCTCCATCTAGCGCGACCAAAAGGGGCCGTAGCCGGGATTGCTGTTTCCGGTCGCCGCGACCGCCCCCGCGCAGCGCACCACGCCTTCCCAGAATCGGGGGTTGTAGCCGACGTCCGCCGCGTGCTCCGCGAGGCCCACACACCCCGGGAGCAGGCAAGTGATCAGCAGCGCCACGACCACTGCGCGTGCGGTCATTGCCCTGCATCATAAACCGGTGCGCATCGGGAGAGGGATCCAGCCGGCTGAAACGGGCGCGGGAGCCGTGGGTGCGACGGCCGGTAGGGAAATGTCGCGGCTGCGGGCTTTCAACCGTATACAGGTCTAGTCGTGCTTGCTCAGCTTGCTTTTCTCCTCCTGCCGCCGGCGCCGGTGACGCTGCAGCCGCTGGAGGTCGTCCCCGAACTCCAGGCGAGCGCGCATCTCGAGGCGCCCGGTGCCCAGGCCAAGGCCTACGCCTGCCCGGCACCGCTGGGCTCGATGTTCTTCATCGACCTCGGGGGCGACGGGACGCTGGACGCGTTCACGTATCCGCGCTCGCGCGCCGTCGTGCCGTTGCGCAAGACGATCTTCTGGAAGGGCAAGCGCTACGGCGTGCAGTGCAACGGCACCGCGAGTGTCACGTTTGCGGTCACAAAGCAGAAGCTGCCGGCAAAAGTGCGCAAGGTCCTCGACGACCTCAACGCGGAACGGCTCCGAGTGGGGCTGCATCCCGTGGGCTGGCACGAGGGGACGCGGCAGGCTTGCGAGCTGCACGCCGCCTACATGGAGCGCTACCCGGACACGCAGGTGGGTGCGCGCCTCGAGGCGAAGGGCTTCGCGGGCTACACGAAGGCCGGCGCCGGGATGGCGGCGGCCGGTGTGACATTGCGGACGTCCGCCGGACGCGCGATCCGCGTCGCCCTTCAGACCTACGCCGACCGCATGCGTCTCCTGGACCCGTACCTGCTCACCATCAGCGGCGCCGTGTCGCGCAACGGGAAGGTCGTGGTTCTGGATACGGCCTACGGCCACGCGCGCTACGTCGAGGAGGCTCAGGACGTAGTCCAGCAGCCCGTCCGCTGGCCGCTCGCCTACCCGCGCCCCGACTCCGTAGGCGCGGCCGCGGGCTTCAGCGGCTGGTGCATCGAGACGTACGGCAAGAATCGGGGCGGACCGATAAGCCTTCGCCTGGGGCCGGGCGCGCGCGACTTCGCGTTCGGCGAAGCCAGGCTGACGCACGTCTCTTCGGCGAAGAAGATCGATTGCGAGCTGTCCTGGCCCGGCGCCGGATTCACCAGGCTCGGCGGTGGCAACCGCAACGGCGTCGGCCTGATCCCGTTGAAGCGGCTTTCGGGCGGATGGTATCGCGTCGAGATCCGCTACGACTCGCAGGGGCGGTCCCACACGCATACCTGGAAGTTCAGAGTCGGGTAGCCGCCCCGAGCCCGGGCGCAGGATTCGGACTCGGCCTCCGGTTCGGACTCGTTGAGGCTAGCCCGGAACCGCCGGCGGTCCCGGCTGCCGATCCTCCGGCGCCAGCCCCGGGGCGTCGGAACGCACGGGGACGCGCGTCGGGTGTTCCAGCCATTGCAGCTGGCGCACCTCGACCTCCGCCCGCGAGCACTCTTCCACCCTGTAGGTGCCGCCGCGGAGCTTCACTCCCTCACCCGTGACCAGGTCGCGGAAAGCGAGGTATCCCGTGCGGGTGATCAGCGTCGTGCTGTCCCGCGTGTAGTACAGGCGGCCCGTGTTGTGGGTGATGCGCAGGTACGGGTTCGCGGACGGCGACTTGATGTTGCAGGCCGCCAGCAGCAACAGCAGCACGGCGGGCAGTCGCAAGGAGCGTCTCTTCACCATCGCGCGTGCATCAAAAAGTGGGAACCGTCAGCTTGTCAGCCTGCACGTAGAGGGCACCCTCGCAGTCGCTTTTGAAGTCGAGCGCCTCATCCGCACGGAGCAGGAACACGAAACCGTCGTACGAGGTGAGGTAGGTGTGGCGCTTGAACCACAGCGCGCCGGTCGTGCCGGCCACGATCGTGGGATGGGGACGGGAGCGCAGCAGCGTGCGGAAGGTCTCCTCGTCCACCTCCACGATCGTCGCCATGGCCTTCAGGGCGTTCATCTGCGCCTGGTACTGCGCGCTGGCTCCGGCTGCGGCGGTCGACATGACGCCCGATCGTAAGGGAGCTATCCGCTTTCCGCCAAATCCGGCCGCTCCCATCTCGGGCACCGTGACCGTGCCGGGCGCGGTTCGGTGCCCTATGGGCGCGCGCGGCGGACCGTGGGGAGCTTGCAGCCGTGGTGCTGCTACTTGAGCTTGGCGCGCTCGAGCAGCTCGCTGGCGTAGCGGATCGGCACGCCGAAGTTGGCGCTCTGGAAGCCGTTCAGGATGCCGAAGTTCACGGCTACCACGCGCCCTTCACGGTTGAAGACCGGGCCGCCCGAAGCGCCCACCGCGGTGGGAGCGTCGTATAGCACCTTGGTCTCGAGCACGTCGCCGATGCGCCCTTCCGTCGGCAGGGGCCGCACCATGTCGGCCCGCGCCAGCGCGTCCAGGATCTTCACGGGGTCGTTCTTTTCGCTGGTCGTGTTGGCGTCGATGAACTCCTCGCCCGCCTTGGCCAAGAGCGCCCGCAGTCCGGAGGGATAGCCGAGCAGCAACACGGGCCGGCCCACGCGCAGGTCTCCCGCCGCGGCTAGCGGAAGCGGCCCCGGCAGGTCGTCGCGCTCCTTGCAGTTCAGCACGGCCATGTCGACGCGGTCGGAGGTGATCGTCTTCGACGTGTCGAAGTTGACCGCCAGCTTGCGGCCGGGGAAGTACGCGCGCAGCACGATGAAGCGCGGCTCGAAGCCGTCCGCCAGGAACGGGGCGGCGTCATCGTTCTTCCACCACGGCTCCGCGATGTGGCGGTTGGTCAGCACCAGGCCGGAGCTGTCCGCCATGAACCCTGTGCCCGTGTAGTCGATGCGGAAGACGGGTCCGTCGCCTTCGAGCGTGAGCGGCACGCGGTCTCCGACGTGTCCGAGCTTTTCGAGCAGCTCGTGCGAGACCTCGCGCAGGAAGCGCCACTCGCCCTGCTCTTCGCGGGCGAAGCCGTAGGCGCCCTGAATGATGCAGATCGACTCGGTGTAGCGCTCGAGGATCGTCTCCACCGCCGTGTCGATGCGGTTGAAACGCTTCACGGTCGCACGCGCCTCCGCCAGGTCCGGGTTGTGCTCGATGCTGTGCTCGATGTAGCGCGTGAGGTCGGAGTGCAGGCGCGTGCGGACGCTCGTTTCGAAGGCGGCCATCGCCTTGTCCACCTGGCCGCGGACCGCCTTGTCCACCTCGCCGCGCACTTCGACGACCTGCGCCTCGACGTCCGCACGGCGCACGGAGCGGCGGTCCAGGGCGGACAGGGCGTTGGTCAGAACCTGGATGCGCTCCTCGTACGAGCGCATCAGCCTGGCCCCCCGGCGCTGCTCGCGGGCACGCTCGGCGCTCACCTCGCGGCGCCAGGCGAGGTCCGACCGCTCGGCCAGCAGCACCATGACGGTGCAACCGGTGACCAGCCCGAGCACCAGCAACAGGCCGCTGAGCGACGCGATGGGGTGTCTCGCCAGGAGACGCAGGAGCAGGCTCGAGGCTGCGGGGTCAGCCTGCCGGGAGTCGGGCCCGCGCACCACCAGCTCGGGGACCGGTGCCGGCGCGCGGCCCGTAGATCCAGGCTCTTCAGCCGACGACGCCGGCTGCGCCGTGGGGCTCTCTGTGGGGCCCCCGGGACCTGCTACCCGCTCGACCATTCCGCCGCTCCTATCGACATTTCGCGGCGCCGGGGTCCAGTTGGCCATTCCGGTTTCCCAAGTCCTTTTGTGGGGTAGGTTTACAGATGCGTTGGAGGAGTGAGCAGATCCTGCCGTTCTGTTCTCAGAGCGGTCCCCCCATAGAGCGGGGGTGCGTGCGGAGGCGCAAGAGGCTGAGGTAAGCGATGCAAAACCACTCCATTCGGCTACCGGTCTGGATCCTGATCCTGATCCTGACCCCCCTGTCTGCCTGCGGCGGGGGCGGAAGCACTCCGCCCGCCCCGCTCGGCTTCCAGCTGCTCTCGATCCAACCCCCGGCCGGTCCCTTGGGCGGCGGCTCCGTCGTGCGCCTGCAGGGCAACAACTTCCAGTCCGTCTCGGTCACCGCGGTGAACTTCGGGACGGTCCCTGGGACGGCAGTCACGGTCATCAATGACAACACCATCGAGGTCACCGTCCCGCCCGCGCCGGCTGCCGGCAGCGTCGACGTGACGGTCGAGACCATGGATGCCGGGAGCGAGATGCTCCCGGGGGCGTTCGCCTACAACGACGCGCCCGTGCCGCAAGCGCTCATCGGCGGTCCGCCGACGGCGACAGGCAGCGAACCGTTCACGATCACAGGCAGCGGCTTTGGACCTCCGGGCACGACGCTGGTCACCGTCGAGTTCCAGGGCCTGCCCCCCATCAGTGCGGTGGCCTCCACGGACGGAACCACGATCACGGGCAACTTCCCCGTGCAAGCCGGTCCTCCGGCGCCGGTGCCGTTGTCCGTCACAGTGCACAACGCCGACGCTCAGCTCGCCGTCGTGCCCGGGACCGTGACGTACCAATACGCGGCGCCGCTGCCGTTCGGTGTGCCTTTCCAGACTGGTCTAGGCGCCTCCGAGCCGGTCATGATCACGAGCAGCGTTGCATTGGTCTCGACGGCCGGCCCGGACGGGACCTGGGGCAACGTGGACGACGAGGTGTTCCTGGTGACGGGGTTGCCTGTGTCCCCGGTGGCCACACCGCTTCGCCGCCCCGGCGGCTTCGCCGTGGGCCATCTCGACCCGGCCAACTCGCGCCCGACCAGGCTCGACGGCGACACCGCTGCCGTCTACTCCGTCGGCGGCGATACGTTTCCCACGACGGGCGACGATCGCATCACGATTCTCGATACGCTCACGGGCACACCCACGATCGCGGACTATCCGGCTCCCTACCTGATCCCGGCGCCGCCCGCGCGCATCGCCGGAGACCGCCTGGCTGCGCTCGGCGCTACCGCGCCTCCGGCCGGCGACGGGTTGCCCGGCACGCTCGACGACGAGATGGTCGTCATGGACCTGACGGCAGGCACGACCCTGACCATGCCGTCCGGTCCGCTGGATCCGGCGGGCGCCGCTTCGCTGTCGCTTCCCGTGGCGGCGGACAGAAGCACCGCCTTCTTCATCAACATGGGCGTGGACACTACGCCCGGCACGGTAGATGACGTGCTCGTGCGTTTGAGCGTCGGCGCCACGCTGGGCGGCAGTGGCCTGCTCGCCGCCTACGCGCTGCACCGGCCGCTGGTGATCTCGTCTACGGAGGTTGCGCTCGCGACCGCCGGCGCCGACGGCCTGACGGGCACCGGCGACGACGCGCTCAACCACTACCAATGGGCGGGGTCCCCTGGATTCACGGCGAAGCCCGTTCCCGGCATCGACGGCCTGGCCGTGCGCGTCGCGGTGCGTTTGGGCAGCCGCGGCGTGGCGGTCGCCACGCTCGGGCCGGACTTCCCCGCACTGAGCGGAGACGAAGAGCTGCAACTCTTCCTGGACATCTCCGACACGATCTCAGTGAGCCGCAGTGCTCCGGGACGCTCCGTGCTGGCGCCGTTGGGCTCCGGCTCCGTGTTGGTCTATGGACCGGGTCTGGATCTGACGCCGGGAGGCGGCGACGACCAGGCCTGGCATCTGGACGCGAGCGGCGGGTTCAACGCGCTCGGGCCCGCGCCCTTCTGGCCGCAAACCAGGCTACCGGCAACGGACCAGGACCGCGGTTTCGCCATGTCCCCCGGTCCGGACGGCGCGTGGGGCACGGGGGACGAGACGGTGGTGGTGCACTCCGGCGCCGTGCTCCCATCCGCGATCTCCGCCAGTCTGCTGCCGGCGACCACAGGCTCGCCGGTCACGGTCTTCTCACGGCTGATACCCGTGGGGCCCTCCTGGGGCCTGGTCCAGAGTCCAGGAGTCGATGGGGCCTTCATGACCGGAGACGAGCAGCTGGTGGTCGTGCGGTACTAGGGCCGGCCCAGCGAGACTGTCCCCTCACCGCGGGACCATGCAAGCACGCTCGGGGGGAGGTCTGTCCCGAGTGTCCGCCTCCCCTGGTGGGCAAATCCTCGATAGCCCTCAACATTTTGTGGTTTTTCCTTGACCGAGGATTCGAAGTCGCTAGGCTCTGAGGTCCAGAGGGCTCCTAAAATCGGGCCCTAGACCGCTAGGTCTGCTCTCACAAACTAAAGAAATCTCTGGTTCCGACCCTGGGCGCCCGGGACCGGTCGGGTGGGACGATTTCACTCGGAGCAGGGGACGGCGATCCTCCCTACGCCCTCTTAGCTCGTCGCCGTCCACCAACCCTCCTTGCCGGCCTGGTTCTTCTCTTCGCCGTCCTGCCGACCCCCTTGGCGCCCGGTCGGTTCCTTGGGTTCTGTGAGACTCAAGCGGATAGGTATGCCGCCGCAACGCTCACCGGCCGAGCGGGAACGTAGCTGGCCGCTTGGGGGAAAACGGCCGTGATCACGCGAAAAGAACAGACCCTATCCCCTCTGACCCGCAAGGCCCTCGCGGAGCGAGTGGCTGCACGCGCTGGCATCGACTCGAAAACCACGATCACCGTCATCGAGGCGTTGTTCGAGATCGTGCAAGAGGCGCTTCTGGAAGGCGAGAAGGTCGACCTCAACGGGGTCTTGGACATGGGTGTCGTCGTCGAGCCGGCGCGCATCCGCCGCGAGTCCTCGGGCCGTTTCAGTGAGATTGCGCCGGCGCGCCGCCGGTTGCACGTCAAAGTCTCCGAGCCGCTGCGTGAACGGCTCGCACAACAGCGCACCGCGGCGATCCTGCTGGCCATGCGCAAGCAGGGCCCGTTCCCCGACATCCTCGCGAATCACTTCGCGCGTCTGGGCTGGAAGGTGCAGACGGTGGACTCCGTCTCCGCCTGCGACACGCTGCTCGAGGGATCGCAGCCTTACCTCGTGGTCGCCGACCACGCGTTGAAGGGCCGCGATGACTTCGTCGCGCAGCTCAAGAGCACGTGGCGCACGAATCCGATTCCCGTGATCACGCTGCACACGCGTCACGAGAACCTGCGCAGGACGGCCGAGCTGCGCATCGAGGGCGACCTCGCGGCCATCGAACCCATCGAGGTGAACCCCTTCCTGGTCGCGGCCGACCAAGTACTGGCGCAGGCTACGGAAGAGGCCGCCGTCTTCGAGCGGCAGATCCGCTTCCGCCTGCCTGCGCGCGAGGAAGAGGTCCTGCGCGCCTTCGATCTCGCGGACGGTTTCTTCAAGGACGCCGGGTTCCGCGGGGATTCGCTCGTGGGGCTAACGACCGCCTTCCGCGAGGCGGTGCGCAACGCCGAGTTGCACGGCTGCAGCGCGAGTCCAGAGCTCGGTATCAGCGTCGAGCTGCTGCTGGACGCCGAAAAGCTCACCACGACGATCGAAGACGACGGGAAGGGCTTCGAGCATGCCAAGTATCGCGACGGGATCGAAGGCTCCGCGCCCGTTTCGATGGCGCGCAAGCGCCACAAGAGCGGTGAGTCCGGTGGACTCGGCATCTACCTGATGGAGCGTTGCGCGGACCGGTTGGAATACAACGACCTGGGAAACCGGGTGACCTTGACGAAACTGCGGGAGACGGAGCCCGAGCCGGACCCGCCGGGTCAGGAGGGTTAGCGTGCAGTATGACCTCACGATCCGCAACGACCCTCCCAAGGACAGGATCGCAACGATTGGCCTTGGAGGCGTCGTCGACGCGCACACGTTGGACAAGTTCGAGGCTGCGCTGCGCAGCGCAGCGGAAGGGGACGTGCGTTCGGTCGTCCTGGACTGCGAGGAGTTGCGCTACATCAACTCGTCCGGTTTCGGCGAGCTGATCCGCTACTCCGACCGGTTGCGCGAGAAGGGCGGCAGCCTCGTCCTGGCGCGCGTGCCACCCAAGGTCGGCATCATCCTCGAGATGCTGGGCCTCAAACGCCTGATCCCGACGGCGCCCTCGGTGGCCGAGGCGATCCTTGCGGCGCAGCAGCCCCCGCCGCCGGCGTTGCCGTCGGAGAAGGCTCCCGAACCCGAAGCGGCGCCCGCACCCACGCCCGAACCCGAACGCGTGCCCGCGCCGGCACCGCGCACGGCGAGTCCCAAGATCACGCCCCCCGCGCCGCCGCGCCTGCCCATCGATCAACCTGGGCCGCCGGCTACGGCGGCATCGCCGGGTCCGTCGAGCCCGATAGGGCCCCCCTCGCGAATCGATGTGCGCGACCGCTTTCCCGAAGCGAAGCAGGTCACGGAGGAAGCCGCTGCGGAGTTGCCGGAGGGCGAAGCCATCGTGCGCTGCGCGCTGTGCGACGTGCGCATGCACATCGGCGGGCGCGGCCGCTGGCTGTGCCCGTCCTGCGGCGCGCCGTTCACGGTCTCGCCCGAGGGCGGACTGGCCTTCGAGTGGACCGAGTCGGAGGCCGAGGCCATGCACCTCACCTTCGACGTCGCTCCGCGCACGCTGGCGGCTTTCGCCGGCGTGCTGGAGGGCATCCTGACCGAGCGACGGGTGTCCCACGCGCGCACGCGGCGTTTCAGCCGCGAGGCGGCGCACGTGTGTCACCTCGTAAGCCAGCACGCGTACGGAAGCGGGCGTCCGGGACCCTTGCACGTCCTGTTGCTGGCCGGCCCGGAGCGCCTGCGCCTGCGCATCGTCGACCGCGGGAGCTCGCTCGGCACTCAGGCGCACACTGTGTTCGAGACGCAGGCGCGCCTCTTCCTGGACTTCCGCTATCTGCAGCTGAGCGGGGGCGTGCACGTGACGGAGCTGGCCTTCGCCTACACCGGTTCAGGGGTCTTCGTCGCATGAGCCGACCCCGCCGCCGCCGCGATGCCCCCGAGGGCGCCCTCGCCGCGGTGCTGGGCGGGGCCGTGACCCGGGAGCAACTCAGCGCCGCGGCCGCCCGCGAAGGCTGCGCCGGCATGCCGCTCGTGCGCACCCTGCTCAAGCGCTACCTGCCGCCCCAGGCGGAGCTGGCGAACGTCTACAGCTATCGCAACTTCCCGGCACGCCTGGAGGCGCGCGTGCTCAAGCCGGCGCCCCAGGCGGGCGCGCTCCTGGATCCGGACATCCTGGCACGACTGTGCTGCGTCCCGCTCGTGATCCTGCACGACGTGTGCGTTCTGGCCGTGGCCCCGGGCCGTGAAGCCGAGGCGGTGGCCTCGATCCACGCCACCTTGAAGCGGGGCGTGATTCCCGTGCTGGCGGACGAAGCCGTCATCGAGTGCGCCATCCGGGGCATCCCGGACGTCCCGGACGCCGCACCCCATTTCCTGCGACCGCGCCGCTCCAGCCCGACCTGGGAGCGTTTCGAGAACAACGTCCTGCGCTCCGTTGAGCTCGAAGCCATCCCGCTCGACAAAGCGGCGCCATGATCGGCAGCATCCCCGCTCGGGCTTCTCCGGCGTCGCGTGCCGGACGCCAGGCGTTCGTGTCCGCTGCGCTCGTCGCGCTCTTCGTGGCCGGCACGCTGTTCGTGCTGCGCACGCGCACGACGCTCGATCTGCCGCTCGCCGTGGGAACGAGTGCGGTGCTGGGCTTGCTTTGGGCGGCGCTCGCAGGATGGTTGGTGCAAGCGCGCGAATGGCGCCGCCGCCGCCTGCGGCTGGCGCTCGATCGCATGGAGCAACACCGGCAGGATCTCGAGGCGCAGATCGAAGTGCTCGACGCCACGCTGGAGGAAGCAAAGCCGGAAACGGAGAAGTCCGACGCCGCGCGCGAGCGTGACGAGCGCTGGAGCCGCTCGATCCAGAGCGCGCTGTTGCCGGCCCGCCCGCCCGTGCTGCCCGGCTATCACATAGACGCGCTGTACCTGCCCTGCGGTGTGCTCGGCGGCGACTTCTACGACTTCCGCGTCTTCGAGGACGGCCGCGTCCTGGTCACGCTCGGAGACGTGTCCGGCAAGGGCGCGGCGGGCGCCATCGTGATGGCCATGGTGCAGACGCTGTTCCGTCAGAACGCGGACGTCGCATGCGGGCCCGCGGACCTGTTGGCCCGCGTCAACGAGGGTTTCGCGGGCGCGGTGGGCAAGGGAATCTTCGTGACCGCCCTGGCCGCCTGGGTGGACCCCGCGCGTCACACGCTCACGCTGGCGGGGGCGGGGCACCACCCCGTGATGTTGTTCAACGTTCGCAAGCGCGTGAGCTCGCTGGTACAGGCGAAAGGCGCCGCTCTCGGTCTGGTGTCCGGCGCGGACTTCAGCGAGTCGCTGGTGGAGACGCGCATCGATCTCGCACCCGGCGACGCGTTGCTGTTCTACACGGACGGCGCCAGCGAAGGCTCCGACTCGCTCGTGACCGACACGGGCGAAGACCGTTTGCGCGCCGCGGCGGCCGCTGCGGTTCTGGAGGGCTTCGACGGGGCGCTGGGACGCATCCGCAACGATCTCTACGCGGCCGCCGCGCCGCGCGACGACTCGACGCTGGTGTTGGTCGCGCGGCACGGGGGCCCCGGTGGGGCGCACGTCGGCAGAATTCCCACGGCCCGAACTTCGGAAGGCCTAACGGCTTAGCGGAATGCTTCCGAACGCTGCGCTTCAGGGTGTCGATTTTTGTGGACTGTCGTATAAGGGAGAGTTGAGAATATGACGGGAAGGGGATGGTATGAGGCCGTCCCTCAGTGCTGCGGCAGGCGAAATCAAGTCGAGCCAGGGTTGTCCCTCTCCGGAGGGTCGTAAAACAAGCCCTTCACTCCATACCATTACCCTATTCTCAGACTGTTCCCCCTGGCTCGACCTTTAGCCGCGCCCGCCACGCCTCGTGATTCGCGCGCAGGCACCCGTTCCGTGCCCCGCACCTTCCTCTTCGACGTCGACGGTACGCTCGTCTTCTACCCCGGGATCGGGCGGCGTGCGTTGGAGCGCGCCATCTTCGAGGAGTGGGGGACGCCCGATGCGCTCGCGCGCACTTCTTTCGCGGGCGCCACCGACCACGGGCTGGTTGCGGGAGTCGCCGAAGGCCGTCCCCCGGGGGACGTCTGGGAGCGCTATGTGCGCTATCTCGAGGCGGACATGGAAGCGCTTCCGGATGCCACTCCCCTGCCCGGCGTGAACGCATTGCTGGATCGCCTCGCGGCCTCCGGTGCGCGACTGGGGTTGCTCACAGGCAACTTGCGTGTGGGTGCGCGAGCGAAGCTGGGGCGTCCCGGGCTGTGGGCACGTTTCGACCCCTCGATCTCGGCCTTCGGCGACGACGGCATGCAGCGCGTGCAGATCGCCGAGGCCGCGCGTGCCCGTTGCGGCGCCGGTCCCTTGACCGTGATCGGCGACGCGTCCGCCGACGCTGTTGCCGCGCGCCACATCGGAGCCCGTGTACTGCTGGTGAACACGGGGCCGCAAGAACGCCACGAGCTCGAGCAGTGCGCGGCGGACCGGCTCGTCGAAGACTTCAGCGCGACCGACGACGTTTGCGACTGGCTGCTTTCGCGGCCCTGACGAACGCCCGCACGCGCGCCGGGTCCACCGCAGCGTCCGTGCGTCCGCCGCGCTTCAGAGCGGTGCCGACGATGACGCCGTCGGCGATCGCCAACACGTCCGCTACGCTGTCGCGCGTTACCCCGGATCCCGCCAGGATCGTGGCGCGCGGCAGCGCCTTGCGCGCCTCCTTCAGGTCCGCGAAGTCTGTCGGCTCGCCCGTGGCGGCCCCCGAGACGATCAGGGCGTCGGCCCCGTTGCGCTGTATGAGATCGCGGGCTGCGTGGGCCAGGTCCCCCCCGAACAGCGGCCGGCCGTGCTTGACGTGCACGTCGGCCGCGATGGCGGTCTTCAGCCCCAGAGCGGCCCGGGCCCGCAGGGTCTCAGCAGCCCGGCCCTCGATCAGGCCCTGATCCGTGGCCACCACGCCCGCGTGCACGTTGACCCGGATGAAGGCGGCGCCCGCGGCTGCAGCCACGCCCAGGGCGGCGCGGGCGTCGTTGCGCAGGGCGTTGATCCCTAGCGGCAGCCCGACCTGCGTGGAGACCGCCGCGGCGCAGATCGCCAGCGCCGCCACGGTTTCAGGCTCCAGATCCTGCTTGAGGAAGGGGGTGTCTCCGTAGTTCTCGAGGATCACCCCGTTCACGCCCCCGGCGGCGTAGGTACGCGCGTCGGCCAGCGCGCGGTCGATCACCCGCCCCATGCGGCCCCCGTAGCCGGGGCTTCCCGGCAGGGGCAGCAGGTGCACGACGGCGATCACGGGAGCCGGAAAGGCGGCCATGGCGGGATCTTATCGCTCTTGCGGCCTGCGCGGCAGGCCCCGACAATGCCGGGCATGACGCGGAGAGTGGGGGCGTTTTCCCGGGTGCCGGCCCTGGCCTGCCTGTTCCTGCTGACCTTTGGGGCGGACGACACGACCACGGAGGCCGAGCTGCCCAAGCGGTCCGCGCGGATCGTGGACTACAGCATCGACGCCCGTCTCGTGCCGGAGACCCAGTCGGTCGAAGGGCGGCAGACGCTCACTTGGCGCAATACCAGCAGCGCGGCGGTCGACCGGCTGTGGTTCCACCTCTACCTCAACGCCTTCAAGGACGAGAAGTCGACCTTCATGCGCGAGTCGTCGGGGTCGCACCGGCGCCAGCACGCGGACAAGGAACACCCGGGCTCTATCGAGATCGGGTCGATGAAAATCTCGGGCTCCGAGCAAGAGCTGTGGACCGACGACACGCGCAGCTGGGAAGCGCCGGACGACGGCAACGAGCACGACCGCACCGTCGCCGCTGTGCAGTTGCCAAAGGCCGTGGGGCCGGGCGACAGCATTACGCTCGAGATCGCCTTTACGAGCAAGCTGCCGCGCGTGTTCGCGCGCACCGGCTGGGCGGGCGACCCGGGCGCGCCCGAAACCCTGTTCTTCATGGTGGCGCAGTGGTTTCCGAAGATCGGCGTGCTGGAGGAGCTCGAGCCCGGCAAGCCGGCGTTCAACTGCCACCAGTTCCACCGCAGCACCGAGTTCTATGCGGACTACGGCACCTACGAAGTGCGCATCGACGTGCCCAAGGATTTCGTCGTCGGAGCCACGGGCCGGCGCGTCTCCGCCGAGCCGGGTGCCGACGGGCGCATGGTCTACACGCACGTCCAGGAGGACGTGCACGACTTCGCCTGGTGCGCCGCGCCCGACTTCGTGGAGAAGAACTACACGTTCGACTTCGACACGTTCTGCAAGGAAGCGCCGGGCTCGATGGGGGAGCGGCTGCGCAATACGCTGGCCGAGGCCGCCACCCACCGCGGCGTCGACGCCGCGTCGATCAAGCCGACGCCGGTCAAGATCCGCTTCCTGCTGCAGCCCGACCACGAGGACGATGTGCTGTGGGAGCGCTACAAGTGGTCGACCGGCGCCGCGATCGCCTGCTACGGGGTCTGGTTCGGGCACTACCCCTACGACGTGCTCACGGTGGTCGATCCGCCGGACGGCGGCCGCGGCGCGGGGGGGATGGAGTATCCGACGCTGTTCACCGGCGGCCAGCGCAGGCTGGCGCCGTCGTATTTCATGAG
>JAPUHK010000101.1 GCA_027297745.1 Planctomycetota bacterium
GCGGCCAGATCGAGCTGGCGGCGCAGCTCTCCGCGATCGCTGCCACCGCCGGAGCCTCGACGGACGTGGACTCCACCAAGGGTGTGGCCGTGTTCACCATCCCGCGCGGCGGCCTGATGGTCGACGCTTCGGTCGGCGGTCAGAAGATCAAGTACATCGCCATGACCAAGAAGGACTAGAGCAGACCCCATTCGGCCGGCGGCACGTCCGCCGGCCGAATGATCCCGGCCCGGTCTCTGCGGCAGCCCGGCCGCCCGCGAAGCCTCCGAGCTTCATAGCTTCGCTGGACCTGGTGGTCCCTTCTCCCCATTTCGCGGCGCGCGGCCGGGATCAAACCACGAGACCGAACCGCTCGCGAAGAACGCTCCGGTATTCCTCTTCGCCGCAAAGTTCGCGTTCCGTGCGTGTGCCTCGTTCGGTCACGATCAGGGTGTGCTCGCTGAGCGTGACCTGCCCGGTCCCGGTCGGCTTCGTCGTAAACCGTTTCTGAGTGAAGGGGGAGTCGGGGGAGGTCTGGTGGTAGCGGCACATCCCGGCGAACTCATCCAGCCGCCGCGGGGTCTCGGTGAAGAAATACAAGGTCTTCCACGCGCCCTCCGGCGTGCGGCGCTCGACGGCGCGCTTCCCGTCGTCGCGCGTGATGCGGCAGGGCCCCTTGTCGTCCGGCTGCTCGCCGCTCGCGTCGAGCCGGAGCGGGTGCACGAAGACATCGCCGAAGCCTACGTCGGCCAGCCGGCGCTCGGAAAGCGGGACCAGCAGCACCAGGTGGTCGAACTCGGGTCCGGCCTTGCCGTCCGTACCGACCACTCGGGCCGAGAGCAGCGTCACGTCGAAGCCGAGCGCGCGCAAGAGCGCCGCGAAGAGGCCGTTCATCTCGTAGCAGAACCCGCCGCGGCGGCGCTTCACGATCTTGTCGAACAACGCGGCCTCGTCCAGCACGATCGGACGGCCCAGGTGGATGTCCAGGTTCTCGAAGGGGACGCTCAGGACGAACGCGCGGTGCAGCGCCTGCAACACGTCCGCGTTCGGATCACGCGCCCCCTCGTAGCCGATCCTGCGCAGCAACGCCTCGACGTCCATCTTGCCAAGTCTATTCCTTCCCACCTCGGCCCTAGCCTCGCGCCTTCGCCGGGTCCTTCCAGCGCCACTTGGCGTCCTTGAACACCTCAGCGATCAGCTTGAACAGCTGCGGGTCGTGCTTCTGCAGCTCCTCGCGCGTGTTCACGTGGTTGTGAATGCCGTTCGGCGGCTCGGCCTGCAGGTTCGCGTCGAAGTAGGACTGGACTCCTTCGGCCCAGTACTCGACGAAGTTGGTGGCCGCGTAGGTGTCCTTCCACAGTCCTTGCTTCATCGCCTGCGCGTACAGCTTTTTCAGGCGCGGCTCGAACTTGGGGTCGACCTTGTTGAGCCCCAGCTGGTGGATCGTGTGGCTGAACTCGTGGATCAGGATGCTCTCCCCGCGATACTTGTCACCCTTCAGCCCGAGCAGGTTCTCGGCCCCGCAGCTGCAGGCCGGGCGCGTGCGGGTCGCGCCGAGCCCGCGGGCGCGGCGGTCCCAGTAGTCCTTCGGACGCAGGTCGCTGTGCTCGGGGACGTCGGTCGTCTTCTCCGTAGGCGCCATGACGACGACGCGCACCTTGGCCTCGATGATCGCCTTGCGCACGTCGGGCCGTTCCTCGAGCAGCTTGTCCAACAGCTCCGCCGCAGCCACGAGCGCACGGTCGTCCGCGTGCTTGGAGCCGATGACGGGCAGCCCGGTTGCGTCCACGTGCTTTTTGTAGAAGCCGTCGAGCTTCAAGCTCTTGCGCAAGGCCTTCGGTACGGGCCCGACCTGGGGCGCCGCCAGAGCCGCGGCCGCGAGCAACGCTCCTGCAATGCCGATCCGCATCGCCCCAGCATAGCGGCGCGGTTGCCCGCATGCGCCGCTTGAGGCATACTCCGCTCGATGGCGCAAAAGACTCCTCCCTCGATCAGCGACGACGCGGTGCGCAAGGCGACCGCCAAGACCTGGCCCCAGTGGTTCTCCCTGCTGGACAAGGCCGGCGCGAAGAAGATGGACCACAAACAGATCGTCGCGCACCTCGACGAGCGTTACGACTTCAGCGGCTGGTGGAAGCAGATGGTCACCGTCAGCTACGAGCAGGCGCGCGGGCTCAGGGCCAAGCACGAAAAGCCGGGCGGCTTCGAGATCAGCCGCACGAAGGTCATCGGCGTCCCCATCGAGCGCCTCTACGGCGCCTGGAAGGACAAGCGCGTGCGCAAGAAGTGGCTGCCGGACGGCGACTTCACGGTGCGCAAGGCCACGCCGCACAAGTCGATGCGCATCACCTGGATGGACGGGGCGACGCACGTCGACGCGTACTTCTATGAGAAGGGGGCCGCCCGGTCGCAGATCGCGGTGCAGCACAAGAAGCTCCCGAGCGCGAAAGAAGCGGACGCCAAGAAGGCCTACTGGGCCGAGACCCTGCAACAGCTCAAGCAGGTGCTCGAGGCCTGACTCCTACTTCGTGCTGAGCACGCGGCACTTCGGGTGCGTGTTGCGAAAGCCGTCCGCGGCGGTCGGCGTGACCCCGGTGCCGCGCAGGTCGAGGAAGCGCAGATCCTCGAGCTGCTCCAGGTGTCCGAGCCCTGCGTCGCTGATCTTGGTGAACTGCAGTTGCAGCGACTCGAGGTGCTTGAGATTCGCGAGGTGCGCCGCGCCGGCGTCCGTGATCTGCGGGTTGCTGTACAGGCCCAGACGCTTGAGCGACGTCAGCCGGCCCAGGTGTTGCATGCCCGCGTCGGTCACCGACAGGCTCGCGTTGAGCTCCTTCAGGTGCTTCAGGTCGCCGAGGTAGCTGAGCCCCTGCTCGGAGATCTTCACCCCGCGCAGCATGAGCGTCTCGAGCGCCTTCTGGTTTCGGAGGTGCGCCATGCCCGCGTCCGTGATGTTCGTGTTGCGGTACAGGCTCAGGTCCTTGAGCTCGAAATGGTCGAGCACGGCCAGGCCGGTGTCGGTCACGGCGGTCGCACCGATGCCGAGGCTCGTGATCGGCAGCTCCTGGAGGTGTGCCAGGCCCGCGTCCGTGATCTGCGTGCCGTTGAGTTGCACGCCGGTCAGCGCGGACAATTGCTTGAGCTTGGCCAGGCCGTCGTCGCCGATCGATGTGCTCGTCAGCGAGAGGTCGCGCAGCTTGTCGAGGCCCGCAAGGTGGTCCAGGCCGTCGTCCGTGATCAGCGTGCCGGTCAGATCCAGGTTTTGCAACGACGTGATGCCGGCCAAGAGCGCCAGCCCCTCATCGTTGATGCCCGTGCCGCGCAGGTTGAGGATCGCGAGCCCGGGGAAGTGACGCAAGTGCTTCAAATCCTCGGGGTCGAGCAGCTTGCGCGACAAGTCGAGCTCGCGCAGGTGCAGCAGCGCATCCAGGGTCATCCCGCCGTACTTCTTGGGGTCGAGCTCGTGCAGCCACGCGAGCGCTGCCTTGGCGGCCGGGTCCGCCTCCAACGCGTCTTTCTGCGCCCGGGCTACGCGCACTTCGCGCACGTCTTGTTCGAGCGCTGCGAGCTCTCTGCGCCGCTCGTCGAGGCGGGTACTCAGCTCTTCTATGCGCTGGTCGCGGTCGGCCCTACGCCCCCTTTCAGCGGATCCGCCCAACCAGTAGTTGAGGGCCAGGGCGCCGCACGCGCCCACCATGAACGCTACGATCACGGGCGCGAAGGAGCTACGACTCGCGCTCATCGGCGCCCACCGTACCCGACTGCGGACAGCGATGCTTGCCAACCCCGCTCCCGGCGGGGTAGGGTCGGATCATGCGCTCGATGATCGCCCCCACCGTCACCCTCATCCTATTGTGCGCCGCCTGCGAGTTCCGCGACATCGTGGACGAACCCGACGCGGTCTTCGTGGCCGGCGATACCAAGCGCATCGGCCGCGGCGAGCCGGGCCGGGTGGACAGCGACGGCGACACGCTCACCTTCCGCAGCGGCTCGGACGCGACCTTCGAGATCCCGCTCGAACGCCTGACGGCGGTGACCATCGCGCTCGAAACCCGCTCGGGCGCGCGCGACGACCCGTCCCTGCAGAAACTGCGCGACTGGTACTTCACGCTCCATTACTCCGGGGCCCACGGAAAGAAGCACTGGATCCGCTTCCGCACCTACGACGAGGCCGAGGCCTTGGAGGCCGCCGCCAACATCGAGAAGCGCGTCGGCAAGGAGAAGGTGACCTACAAGGACCTCGACGCCGCGGCGCGGGCCGGGCTCCAGAGCGCGCGCGCTAACTAGAATCGGGTCCCATGCGACCGCTGCTCGTTGCCGCCTGCGTCCTCGCCCACGCGCTCACGGTTGCCGCGCAAGACGAGGGCTGGATCGTCCACACGGTTGAGATCTCGCCCGACCTGCGCACCGTCGTCCTGGGCCGCTTCCACAACGAACGTGGCATTTCACGCATCATCATCCGCGATGCGAAGCGCAACGAGATCCTGCACGAGGTGCCCGGACCCGGTGTCATTCGCGCCATCGCATGGAGCGCAGACAGCAAGCAGTTCGCGGTCTCGGACGACCGTGCCCCGCTGCAGATCTACGACGCGAAGACGGGGAAGCTCGTGCGCAAGATCGGAGACACCTACGACTGGGTCGGAGGCGTCGCCTTCTCGCCGGACGGCTCCCGCATTGCTTGCGGCAGCGGCAAAGTGCTCGAGATGTGGAGCTTGCAGACGGGCAAGTCGCTTTGGAAGAAGGAAGACGTGCCGCAGCCGCGGGCGCTCGAGTTTTCGCCGGACGGCACGCTGCTGGCTTGCGCGCACTACGGCGGCGAGATTCGCCTGTGGGAAGCCGCGACCGGCAAGCTGCTGCGCACGCTCACGGGCCACGACCGCACCTGCGCCGCGCTCGACTTCTCCACCGACGGCAAGCTGCTGGTCAGCGCCGGGGACAGCACCGTCCGCTTCTGGGATGTCGCACAGGGCAAACAGCTCACGGCTGTGAAGACCGAGGAGACTCGCTTCTACGCGGTCTCACTGTCGCCCGACGGCAAGCTGGCGGCCTGGAGCGGCAAAAAGCTCCTCGGATTCGGCAAGTGCGACGGGACGATCGTGAACACGACGCCCGTGCCGCACGCGATCACCGCCTTGACCTTCTCGCCGGACGGGGTCTGGCTGGTTAGCGCTGGCTACGAAGGGAAGACTGTCTTTAGCCTGTTCTGCGACGAGCTCATCGAGCTGCAGATCAAGGATCACGAGCGGCTCCTTCGCCTGAGCGGGCTCTTGACCCGGCACGCATCACGGGAGGTCCCGCTGGACGAGCAAGGCCGCATCGACGTCTATTCGCTCGTGCGCGATGGAAGCCTCGCGGAGAAGGATGCCCTTGTGTGGTTCCACAGCGAGCGCACGGCCCGGGGCCCCTCGGCGGCGGAGATCAAGGCTGGCGACTACACACGCTTCCCGTATCAGCGCTTCAAGGGGCGCGTGAAACCCGGCTGGCCCCTGCCCCTGCTCTGGGATCGCACGGCCGCCCTCAACGGAGACCGGCTGCTTGCGTACGCCGACGGGCGTGCTGTCGTGATCAACCTCAAGGACTTCGAGGAGTTGCTGCGCAAACACGGCCAGGAAGTTCCCAAGTAGCGGCCCCAGCCACATTAATTGTCCGTACGGTAGTCTGGTACTGTACGCAGCCCTGAGGAGGCCAGGAGACGCTGCCGCCATGAAGCTCGACGAGTTCTTCTCCGCCCTCGACCAGTACGAGGACTGCGTGCCCCTGCCCGAGCTCTGCGCGCTGCAGCGCAAGCTGGAGATCACCCCCGAGGACGTGCGCGACGTGATGCACTTCGACGACGAGTGTTACCAGCGCAATCCGCTACGCACCGGGACGGCCTATGAGGCGCTGATCCTGTGCTGGAAGGACGGACAGGCCAGCCCGATCCACGACCACCGGGGCAGTAGCTGCGGCGTACTCGTGCTCGAGGGCGAGTGTACCGAGCTGATCTTCACGCGCGACGAGAACGGCATGCTGGCCGAGAGACAGACAAACCAGCTCCCCCACCGCAGCGTGTGCGGCTCCTACGACACCGACATCCACGAGATCGCCAACCGGCAGGGCGACGGCACCAACCTGGTCACGCTGCACATCTATTCGCCGCCCCTTACGAGCTTCGGCGTCTACTGCCGCGACAGCGCGCAAGTCACCGAAGCCATCTC
>JAPUHK010000102.1 GCA_027297745.1 Planctomycetota bacterium
GTGGGAGGCGATGCCCTGGCCCGGCTCATGTTCTGCTCCGGGGGCGGCCTTGCCGGCGGCCCCTATCTGTATACGACGGATCGGCGTCCTCGGCCGTTCGCATAAGTCTTTGCCTCGAGCCATGGAAGCACGTCGCCACCCGCTAATGGCCAGGGGGCTTCTCTGCTACCCTCCGCCCAATGCGCTGGGGATTCGTCCTGGACCAGGATTCGTGCATCGGGTGCCACGCCTGCACGGTGGCCTGCAAACAGGAGAACGACGTCCCGCTCGGCGCCTTCCGCACCTGGGTCAAATGGATCGAGCACGGCGAGTTTCCGGAGACCGGACGGGAAGCGGCGATCCTGCGCTGCAACCATTGCGAGGACGCGCCGTGCATTGAGATCTGCCCGACCGTCGCGCTGTACAAGCGCACGGACGGCATCGTCGACCTGGATCCGGATCGCTGCATCGGGTGCGCCTCGTGCATGCAGGCCTGTCCGTACGACGCGATCTACATCGACGAGCGCGCCGGTACGGCCGCCAAGTGCCACTTCTGCGCGCATCGCCTCGAGGTGAACCTGGCGCCGGCCTGCGTCTCTGTCTGCCCTGAGCAGGCGATCAAGGTCGTGGACCTGGACGACCCGCAAGTGCGCACGGACCTCGACGCGCGCGGCGCGACCGTGCGCAAGGCGGAGCGGGGCACGAAGCCCCAGACGTTCTACCTCGGCGCGCATCCCGCCACGTTGGACCCGCTGCGGGTGGACGGATCGCGCACGCTCAGCCACGCGGAGGTCCCGGACCCGCTGCCGGCGCCCGGCACGGCCGATGCGCGCGCCATCTACGACACGCCCAAGCAGAAGCAGTGGGGTGGGCACATCGCGGCGTACCTGGTGACCAAGGCGGTTGCCGCCGGAGCGTTGCTGCTGGCCGCCGTGGAGCCGGGCGCCGACGCGATCCTGTTGGGCAGCATCAGCCTGGGCGCTCTCGCGCTGACCGCGCTGCTGCTGATCGGCGACCTGCACCAGCCAAGCCGCTTCATCTTCCTGTTCACGAAGGCCAATCCGCGCTCGTGGCTCGTACGCGGCGGCTGGGTCCTGACGGCGCACGGGTTGCTGAGCTTGCTTTATGCCTTCGGCATCGAAGGCGTTGCGCTCGCCGTACCGGCGATCGTCGTCGCGCTCTTCACCGCTGTGTACACCGCGTTCCTGTTCCGGCAAGCGCGCGGCCGCGAATTGTGGTGCGAAGACACGCTCTTGCCCTGGACGCTCGCCATCCAGGCCCTGGCGGCAGCATCGGCGCTGGCCTGGTTCTGGACGCCCGGCGCCGTGGTGCACGTCGCGCCCGCGCTGTTCGGGGCCGTGACGCTCATCGGCATGTTCTGGAATATGCCGACCGCGGGGGCTCGCCGCGGGCACGAGCTCATGTTGCGCAAGCGCTCCTACCGGTGGGGCCTGCTCTTCACCGTGGCGGCGATCGCGTACCCGCCGCTCGTGCTGGTCGCTTTCCTGTTGCTCGACCACGCCTACATCGAGGCCGGACAGGAGGTTCCGCTGTCGTGACCCACGCACCCATGCGTTACCTCCCCGATCAGCTGACGGCCGCGCCGCCGCCCGAGCTGTGGGACGACTGGATGGAGTACGAGGCGACGGCCTGGCCGCGGCGCGAGGAGCGGCACTACCGTCTCGTGCCCACCATCTGCTTCAACTGCGAATCCGCCTGCGGGCTGCTCGCGTACGTGGACAAGGCGACCGGCAAGATCCGCCGCTTCGAGGGCAACCCCGTGCACCCCGGCAGCCGCGGGCGCGTGTGCGCCAAGGGCCCTGCGACGCTGAACCAGATCGAGGATCCGGAGCGCATCCTCTATCCCCTCAAGCGGGTCGGGCCGCGCGGCGAGGGGGGCTTCGAGCGCGTGACCTGGGACGAGGTGCTCGACGTCTTCGCCGCGCGCATCCGCAAGGCGCTCCAGGAGGAGCGGCGCACCGAGATCATGTATCACGTCGGGCGCCCGGGCAACGACGGCTCCATGGACCGCATCCTCAAGGCCTGGGGCGTGGACGGGCACAACAGCCACACGAACGTCTGCTCCAGCGCGGCGCGCCTCGGGTACATGCTCATGAGCGGGGCGGACCGCCCCTCGCCCGACTACGCCCATGCGAAGTGCGTCCTGCTGCTGTCGTCGCATCTGGAGTCGGGCCACTACTTCAACCCGCACGCCCAGCGCATCATCGAGGGCAAGCAGAAGGGGGCGAAGCTGATCGTCCTGGATCCGCGCCTGAGCAACACGGCCAGCAAGGCGGACCTGTGGCTGCCCACGTGGCCCGGGTCCGAGGCGACCGTGCTGCTCAGCATCGCCCGCTATCTGCTGGAGACGGACGCATTCGACGCCGGCTTCGTGCAGGCCTATACGAACTGGCAGGCGACGCTCGAGCACCTGCGCCCCGGCGCCGCGCCCGACTTCGGAGCGTTTGTGGAGGCTCTCAAGGGGCACTACGCGGACTTCACCTTCGAGCGCGCGGAGCACGAGTGCCACGTATCACGCTACAAGCTCCTCAAGGCCGCGGAGTGGATCGCCGAGGCCCGCGGCGGGCTGGCCAGCCACGTTTGGCGCGGGCCGGCCACCGGCAACCTGGGCGGCTGGGCCATCGCGCGCGCGCTGCAGCTGCTCAACGTGCTCACCGGCTCGGTCGGCACCGAAGGAGGGACCGCGCCCAACACGTGGCACAAGTTCGTGCCCAAGGCGCACATCGCGCCGCCGCCGCAGGAGGTCTGGAACGAGCTCTTGTACCCGCGCGAGTACCCGCTCGCGTATCACGAGATGAGCTTCCTGCTGCCCTACCTCGTGACGCAGGAAAAGCCCATCGACGTCTACTTCACGCGCGTCTTCAACCCCGTCTGGACCTTTCCCGACGGCACCGCCTGGATCGACCTGCTGCAGGACGAGTCGCGGCTGGGGCTGCACGCGGCGCTGACGCCCACCTGGAACGAGACCGCGCGCTACGCGGACTATGTGCTGCCCATGGGCATGAGCCCGGAGCGGCACGACCTGATGAGCCAGGAGACGCACGCCGGCGCCTGGATCGGCTTCCGCCAGCCCGTGCAGCGCGTGCTGGCCGAGCGGGACGGCAAGCCCGTGGACTTCACCTACGAGACCAACCCGGGGGAGGTCTGGGAGGAGGAGGAGTTATTCTTCGAGCTGAGCTGGCGCATCGATCCGGACGGCTCGCTCGGAG
>JAPUHK010000103.1 GCA_027297745.1 Planctomycetota bacterium
TGACATCCTTGCCCGCGTCACCGTGCATCAGGAGGAGGGCGCGGTCCAGGACGGCTTCCGCCTCCTCGTATCGCGCCGCCTTCAAGTGACCCTGGAAAGGCTCCATGAGACGTCCGATCGGGGGGCGGAAGTCGCGCTCCATGGACCTCATGCCGCTACGAAACCTCATCATCTTCTTGCGCAACGATTGCGGAGGTCCGCCGCGCAAAGCGGCCGGCGGCGCCGCGTCCGTCGCGTCCTCGTCCGCGAGGGGCGCCCCGGTGATGCCGTAGCGCACGGCACTATCCAGGTCGATGCGGCGTCCCGCCATGAGGTGCGCGGCGTCCGGCTCCGCGTCGAAGGCGCGGAAGCGCGCGTTGCCCCATGTCAGTTGCTCACAGCCGCGGCCGGACAGGACCAGGTCCTTGATGCGCTTGCCCTCCAGGTCGATGAAGCCCTCCCACTCGAGCTTGATCGCGTGGCTGTACCGGGCTCCGTCGCCGCGGGTGCGGCCGTCCCCGCCCGCGACGTGCGAACGGCCCTCGATGCGCAGGCGCCCGGGCCCCACCTTGCGTGCCCAAAGCTCGACCTCGTCGACCTCCAGCTTGTGCTGCGGAAGCGGCGACGAGAGCGGCCGCACGTCGAGCTGCCCGAGATAGGCGTACGTGACGATCAGCCGGGCCAGCTCGGCCGGCACCCGCACACGCTCCTCGCCGGCGGCGGCGACCGCGTCGGCCAGGGCGGCCTGCGACGCGGGCGGAATCTGGAACACATCCTCGATGTAGTGCTCCTGGCGGATCGTGTCGCCGGTGGGACGACCGTCCTTGTCGAGCGTACGCCCCACCACGCGGGCCAGGAAGGTCCCCTTCGAAGCGCGCAGGCCGGCCGGGCAGTCGGTGGCGTGGGCATGCTCCTCGGGGATGCGCAAGACCCGTCCGTCGTCCGCGACGTCCCTCAGCTTGTTGCTCGGGTATTTCATGTAGCGCTCGGTAGCGCAGGGCTTCGAGGCGTACGGATGCTTGCTGTAGCGCTTCAATGCGTAGTCGACAAAATCGGCGACGCTCTTCTCGTCATCGAAGCTGAGCGACCAAGCGAGCACCTTGCCGGAAGAGTTGGCTACGCAGATGCCTTGGGGCGCAGGCTTCGAGCGGCCAATCTCGCGCAGCAAGTGGCCTTCCGCGCCCGGCGGCGGGTTGTTGACCAGCGCCGCCTTCAGCGCCACAGGCACGAAGTCCGCGTTGATGCGCTGAATGATGTCGGGCCGGCTGAAGACCGCCTCACGGGCGGCCCCGGCGAACACTCAGCAGCGAGTGTCGTCGACGGGCCGGTCGATGAAGACCCACAGCATCAACGGCTTGTTGAGCCGGCGCGACTCCTGCAGCCCCTCCACGAGGCAACTCTTCCAGGGGATCCGACGCCAGGCCACGTCCGCCACGCGCAGGGCTTCCACCTCGGCCTTGAGCGTATCGGGAGTCGCGGCCTCGGGGCCCGCCGCGGCGCCCGGGGGGAGCAGGAGCAGCGCGGCTGCGGCCGCAGCGAGTCTATTCAGGGGGGTCATGCAGGCACCTCCGGTCTTCTCCTTTAACAGCGGCGGCCGGGATGGGTATCGCCCCCACTCTAGGGAGTCTCAGATGGAGGCACGGCGCGGATCTCGACGCGCCATCGGTCGCGGTCCAGCGCCTCCTGCGCCTGCGCCATGCGCTTGCGGTCGTCGCCGCTGGGCTCCACTATGGGCCACCAGCGGACGAGGTAGCGACGGCCCGCCGCCGCCCGCAGCGGAAGCCTGCTGCGGCCGCTGCGCACGACAGCGTAGGAGGCGGGGTCTCTTTCGGAGCCGCTGAGCGCCCGCATGGAGAAGAGCCCCCACTCGAAGCGGCTCGTGTACTCGCGCCACTCGACGACCACGATGTGGTTGCCCGGCATGACGTCGACCGCCACCGCTTTCAGCTTGCCCTTGCGGGGCAGCTTTTCGTCGACCGGCCACTCGTCGATAGCAACGAGGTGTACGGACAGGTGGTTGATGCGTTCTCCGCCGCCGAGCACCTGGGCGAAGCCCTCCGGCGGCGGCAGCGGTCCGTCGTAGGCGGGAGTGCTGTAGCAAGCGCCGAGCAGGACCAGGAACAAAGGGAGCAGGCGACGACAGCGCATGGGCGCCGGCGCATGGTACCGCTCCGCGGTCAGCGTCGCTTGGGCTTGCGCACCGGGCGCGGCTCCGGGTCGGCGGGGATGCTCACGCGCCTGTCCTTGGCCCGCCTGCGGTCCAACAGCATGCTCACGGTCTCGTCCCAGAACTCCTCGACGGAGCGGGCGGGCTTGGTGGAACGTCGGGCCGGTCGCTCTCGCATACTCCTTGAACTTAGCCTTCCCACGGCGTGCGGCCCGGCCGGGCCAAGGGAAATTCCCGGCTTGAGACGCCCGGAGCGCGACCGCTGGCCCGCAGCGACGCAGCCGGGGCCCCAGGTGACACGCCGGTGATGCGCGGAGGCCCGAACGGTGCCTCAGATCTTGATCCCGAAATCCTTGATGATGCGGTCGATCTCAAACCGGGCGTATTGCGCGCAGCGCCTCTGCCGGTCGCGAATCCTCTTCGTGGTGGCCGCCAGGTCGCCGATGACGAGGATGTTCTCGTCGTTGAGCAGGTTCGCGGGGCCCGTGTAGTTGAAGCTCCCGGCGATCACGACCTGGTCGTCGATCACCATCAGCTTGTGGTGCAGCTTGCCGACCCCGTTGCCCTTGGGCACCCGCCACAGCTGCGCGCCGGCGTTGCGGACCGGCCGCGTGGCGGCCCACTTCTGGTTGGCGGCCGAGGACTCCAGAGCGCCCCGGATCTTGATCTTGCCCTTCTTGGCCAGGGCGATCATGGTGTCGTCGATCCCGGACGACTTCGAGAAAGTGAAGATGGCGAAGTCGATGCGGCGCTTGGCCTTGAGCATCTGCTTCATGATCTCCATCTCGGGGTTGTGGTCGGGGGCGAACAGCACCCGCGTGCGCAGCCCCGAGACCGTGACGTTCTTGGGCACCGGACCGTGGCTCAGGCTGAGCTTGCCGAAGCGGCCGTTCTGGATCTCCTTGAATTCCTGCGTGTAGGCCTTGGCTACCTTGCGGTCGTGCACCTCCACGAGGTGGTTCAGATTCTTGGTGACGCCCGTGTCCGTGAAGTTGGTCGAGCCGGTCAGCACCGCGCTCTTGTCGCGCACGATGAACTTCTGATGGAAGATCTTGGGGTTGAAGTCGGAGTGCACCTGGATCGCGGAGCGCAGGATGGCGTCGTGCAGGATGCGGTTGGCCTCGTTCTTTCCTCCCGACTGGAAGGGCTTCGGCCGCGGCTTGTCGACCTTGAGGTAGTCGCCCTCCAGCACCAGCCGGACGTTCACCTTCCTCTGCTTGGCGCGGATGATCGCGTCGGCGATCTCGCGGTTGTCCAGCTCCTGGACGGCGATGTCGAGCTTGCGCTTGGCGCCGTCGATGAAGCCCACGATCGCGCGCAGGAGGTCGTCCGGGCCGCCGACCTGGCGCGGCCCCATGTGCAGCTTGAGTTTGCCTACCTTCTTCGGCATGTCCCCTCCCTTCGCTCGCCGGCTGCGGACCGCCCGGAGCCGTGCGCCGGCAATCGTACCCCGGGAGAGGGGGAGCAAAGAAGGGCGCCGCCTCGGACTCGAGACGGCGCCCACGTAGGGAACGGACAGCACTCTAAGCCAGGTGCAGCACGACGTAGCGGGCGTGCCGGCCGCTACGGACGCGCAGCAACAGCTTGCCGGTGTCCTTGGCCGCGGCGACCTCGCGGTAAAACGCGTCCACTCCGTAGATGGATTTCCGGTTGACGCTGACGATCACCTCGCCCGGCCTGAGGCCGGCGGCGGCGGCGGCGCTGTCGGGCTTCACCGTGCTGATCAGCGCGCCCTTAGCGGCTCGGCTCCCGAGCTTCGCGGCGCGCTCCTCGTCGAGCGGCGCCAGCTGCAGGCCGAGCCTGGCGGCACGCGCCGAGCCGTCCTGCGTACGCGCCTGCTCGAGGCTGCCGATGGTGACGGTCAACGTCTTCTGCTTGCCGCCGCGCAGGACGGTCAAGTCCGTCTTCGTGCCCGGCGTGAGCAAGCCGACCACGTTGCGCAGCGCCCCCAAGTTAGCCACTTCCTTCGAGCCCACGGCGACGATCACGTCGCCCTGCACGAGCCCGGCCTTAGCGGCGGGTGAATGCGGGCTGACTTGCGAGACGAGTGCGCCCTCGAGGGCGGACACCTGGAACGCGGCGGCCAGGTCCGGGGACATGTTCTGAATCACGACGCCCAGGTAGCCGCGCACGACCTTGCCGCTCGCCCGCAGTTGCTGCATCACGGAGCGCGCGAGGTTGGCCGGGATGGCAAAGCCGATGCCGTGCGACCCGCCGATGCGGCTCATGATGGCCGTGTTGATGCCGACGACCTGGCCGTCCAGGTTGAGCAACGGCCCGCCCGAGTTGCCCGGGTTGATGGCCGCGTCTGTCTGAATGAAGTTCTCGTAGTCGGCGATGCCCACCGAGTTGCGCCCCTTGGCGCTCACGATGCCGGTGGTCACGGTTTGCGTCAGGCCGAAGGGCGTCCCGATGGCGACGACCCACTCGCCCACCTCGACGGCGTCCGAGTCGGCCAGCTCGAGGGGGTGCAGGTGTTCGGCCGCGACGTGTAGCAGCGCGACGTCCGACTGGGGGTCGCTGCCCAGCAGCGTGGCCCGCATCAGGCGCCCGTCGTGGAAAAGGACCTCGATCTTGTCGGCCACGCCGACGACGTGGTGGTTGGTCAGGATGTGCCCGTCGTGATCGACGACGAAGCCGCTGCCCTGGCCTTTCTGCTTCTCACGCCGGAAAGGCAGAAAGCCGCCCGACCCTTCGGCAGGCGTCTCGACGAACCGCTCGACGCGAATCGAGACGACGCCCGGCCCGGCCTTGTGCGCGACCGCCGTGAACGTGCGGCCGAGGCTCTTGGCCGTTGCGAGGTCGTCTGCCGGCGCCGCAAGAACGGAGCCGGCGAAAAGCACCATGGCGGTCGTGACGACGATCGCCTTGAAGATCTTGTGTCGCCTGTTGCGCATGTCTCGTTCTCCTTGCCCCTTTCCATCGCAACATGCATGCCGGAAACCTGTACGGCATGGACCTTACAAACGGGCGGGTCAGGGCCCGGAGGCCGCGCATTGGGGCAGTTTCGCCGCGCGGGCGCTCCCTTTTTGGAGACACGCGGACCCATCTGCGCCACGCGCTTGCGCGTGCGCATGGGGAGAACACCCTAGACGCAGATCCCGCGCCACAACGGCGATACCGGAGAAGAAACCAACCACGGAAGCACCGAAACACAGAAAGGAATGGGACTGGAAGCCGCCGCTCTAACGCGTGACCCTACTCGCTTCCGTTCTGTTTCTGTGTTTCCGTGATTCGTTTGCCGTGTGCCTTGCGCGAGGTCCCTGCTGCGCGATCAGCCGGCGGCTTTGACTTTGGCGAGGGCGATCTTCGCGGCGTTTTTCACCGCGGGCCAGTCGTCCGCGGTCGAGATCTCGAGCGCCGGGATCGCAGCGCGCGCGGCCGGACCGATGTTCCCGAGCGCCTCCGCCACCGCGGTGCGCACCTCGGAGTCTTCGTCCCGCAGCGCGCCCACGAGCGCACGGACCGCGGACTTGGCATCGGGGCCGATCGCGCCGAGTGCCTGCGCGGCGTTCCGACGCACGCGCCACTTCTCGTCCTTGAGCGCCTTGGCCAGTGCGGATACGGCCAGCCGGGCCGTCGGACCGATCGCCGCCAGCGCTTTCGCCACCGCCTGGCGCACGTGCTCGTCCTTGTCGCGCATAGCGCTGCGCAATGCGCCGACCGCCGCGCCGTCCTGCGGAGCGATGCGCTGCAGCGTCAAGCAGGCGTACAGGCGCACGCTGGGGTGCCTGTCACGGAGGCTCTTCAGCACAATCGGTACGGCCCCGCGACCGATCTGGAACAGCGCTTCCTCGACGGCCTTGCGCACGTCCTCCACGCGCTCGATCACCATCAGTTGGAACAGACTCGGGATGGCGCGCGACGCCTCGGGGCCGATGCGCCCCAGAGCGTTCGTAGCCGCGGCGCGCACACCGGCGTTGTAGTTCTGGAGCTCTTTGATCAGGGCCGGCATGACGATCGCCGATTCCGGACCGATCAGGCCGAGCGCCTCGACCGCCTTGACCTGCAGCGCCCGGTCCTCGCCCTTGAGCGTGAGCACCAGCGCCGGGATCCCCCGGCCTGCAGCCGGCCCGATTTCACCGAGCGCTTCGGCGGCGTCCAGACGCACGCGCTCCTTCGGATCGCGCAGCGTCTTGCTGAGCAGGAACGCCGAGCGACCGGCGGCGGGCCCGATCTTGCCCAGCGTGTCGGCACAAGCGCTGCGCATCACGGTCGCCTCGTCAGCGAGGGCAGCCATCAACCCCGGCACGGCCGGCGCGGCAGCCGGTCCGATCTTGCCGAGGGTGCGCACGGCGTCCAGGCGCACCTCGAGATTGTCGTCGCCGAGCAGATCCATCAGCGCATACAGCGCCGCCCTTTCCCCGACGCCGGTTCGGAACAAGGCCAGCGCCGCGATCACCTGGTGCACTTTGTTGCCCGCCTGTACGACCTCCAACAAGTGCGGCACGGCGCTCTCCCCATAGGCGCCCACTTTCGCCGCCAGCTCGTCCCGCCGCTCCCCCTTTGCGCTGAGCATGCGCATCACGAGGCGGTCGACCGGGTCGCGCGGCAGGGACTCGGCTCCGCTCCCCGGCTTGCCCTCCGGCTTTTCTTCCCGTGGTTTTTGCTCCGGCCTCTTCTCGGGCTCTCGTTCCGCCTTCTTGGCCGCCGCCGCATCGCGCTCTTTTTGTCTCTTAGCCGCGTCCCGCCGCATCTTGGCGAAGATGGCCATGCGCTGACGCTTGGACAAGAACACCAGCCGCGAGCTCCAGGCCGGATCGTGCTTGACCTCGAGCGCCAGGGAGTAGCGATCGATGGCGCGCTCGTAGGTATCGATGATCTTCTGCAGCTCGGCGTCGGTCAGCTTGGTGTGGTCGAAGACGAAGCGCTTCCAGAGCTTGGCGACCGAGACGATCAGTTCGCCCGCTTCCCGAGACAGCTGCTTCGGGTTCTTGTCCGCGTCGGGACCGCGGATGCGCTCGATCGCCCAGGCCGCCGCCCGCCGTACGTCCGGATCCCGGTCGCGCAGGCCCTCGTTCAGCGCGGGAAGGGCGCCGCGCGCCTGCTTGCCCAGCGCGCCCAGGGCGCGGGCCGCTTCGGCCCGCACCGCGGCGTCGTCGTCGCGCAGCTTGCGGATCAGGACGACGACCTCGTCGTCGGGCTCGGGCTCCGGATCCTGCGCGTATGCGAGCGGCGCGGCCAGCGCCGCGAAGAGGGTCAAAAACCGAAGACGCACCGGGATCTCCGCGCCCTACCCGGCGCCCTGACGCTTCCGGTCCGCCTGCTTGAGCTTCTCCTCCCAGTACCAGATCACGGTGTCCTCGGGATCCAACTCCCTGGCCAGCGCGAAGAGGCGCTCCGCTTCCTTCTTCTCGCCCCGCGTGAACTTGCAGCGGGCCATCAGAGCCCAGGCGCGCGGGCGCAGCGGATCGAGCTTCAAAGCCATGTCCAGATACTTGAGCGGAATATCGATGTTGCCGCGGTCCTCGTACTGCAAGAGCGCATAGTCCTCGTAGACGAAGGCGCTCTGGGAGCCGGCCTCGATGGCCTTCTTGAAGAACTGGCGCGCCTTCTTCCGCTCGCCCTGCAGCATCATCATCCAGCCGGCGCCTTCCCAGTCCAGGTCCTCGCGCCGCGTGAGAGTCTTGGTGACGTAGGCGTGCCAGTCCTTCTCCAGCTCTTCGAGTTTCCTGATCTTCAAGTACTTCTTGAGCGCCTTGATCTGCTCCTCGCCCGAGACGCCGCGGATCGTGCCACTGAAGCTCTTCTTCTTGATGCTCGAGGACTTGCCGATGGCGAGGAAGTACCTGCGGAAGCGCTTCTTGTACTTCTCGTTGGTCATGAGGAAATGGCACAAGGACCAGGCCCAGGCGTACTGCGTTGCGTTGATGCTCGGCGCCCGGATCATCTCCTCGAGCTTCTGCATCTTGCCGTCGTCGATCTGGTCCTGCAGCACGGCCAGGCGGGCGCTCTGCAGGTGCCCGGTGCTCATGGTGCGGGTTTCCGGATCCCACCGGCTGGCGCCGTAGTACTCCGCCATGCCCTCGCCCAGCCAGCGCGGGTAACGCACGCGCGGGCTGATCATGTGCGTGATCATGTGGTTCGTCTCGTGAAACATCACGTCCACGGTGAAGCGCTTGCGCTGGCGGTCGAAAAAGAAGTGCAGGTCGCGGTCACTCGGGCTGTAGTAGCCCACCGCGCCGCTCGGCGAGCCGCTCACCTGCAGGTAGTACTCCTGGTTGTGGTAGATGTTGACCGTCGCCTTCCCGAACTTGGACGACGGCCGCACGCCCCACTCCTTGCAGAAGGTCTTGAAGTAGACCTCGAACAGCTCCTGCAGCTCCTCGAAGACCTCGTCGGGCAGCGTGTGGTGGAACTCGAACCACCTCGTCTTGACAATGGCGCGGTTGCGCCACAAGCTGCGCTCTTTGCGCTGCTTGATGCGCTTGCGGCGCTTTTCGAGCTCCTTCTTGACGAGCTTGTCGCGGTAGCTCTTGGCGATCCAGCGCCCCTTCCACAGCACGCGGCCCTTCTCGAACTTCTCCCTTTCCTCCTCCGTGCGCGGCACGAACTCCCCCGTCTCGTCGGTCGGGAAGTAGTCGGCGATCAGCTCCTTGGGAATCTCGATCGACCCGTTCTTGTACTGAACGGTGACGCCCTTGTCGGTGCGCTCCATCGGCAGCCCGTCGAGGAAGCGGCCGTCCTTCAGCGCGAGCATGTCGGCGCCCGCGATGGGCGCCAGCAACAAGAGCCAGGCGAGGCGGAGCGGAAGCTGCATAGGGGTTACTTGGCGTACTGCTGCCAGACCTTGTCGAGGCGCCTCCAGTCCTTGTCGGTCAGGTGGCCGAAACCCGCCTCGAAGGAACGCCGGACGATCGAGGCGCGTTTTTTCTTGAGGGCCTCGTTGAGAGCCTCGACGTTCTTCTTGAACGCTTCCTCCGCACCCGCGTCGCCCTCCTCGTCCTCTTCCGCCTCTTCGCCTTCCTCGGCCTGCCTGGCAACGACCCCCTCGGCGCGCTTCTTCAGGGAGGCTTCGAAGGCGTCCTTCTCCTTCTTGTATTCGGCCTCGGCTTCCTCGATCGCGGCCACCATCGCCTTCAGATAGTTGGTCAGCGCGTTCTTGGTCTTGCCCCGGTTGCCGGGTCCCAGCAGCCAGCCTACGACCGAGCCCGCCTGCAGGTCGTGGCCCCAGACGTACTGGACGGTCTCCGCCATGAACATCTTCTTGAGCGGGATCGCGGTGCCCTTCTTCAGCATCGTGCGCATCCTGCCGTCGTCGTACGCGTTCGGATCGAACTCCACGCGCTTGCCCTTCACGCGCGCGAATCGCATGTGCTGCCCGAGCCCCCTGCGCACCCACCACGGCATGTTCCAGCCCAGGTTGCTGTTCTTCGAGTTGAGCCACTGGTCCGTGAGGCGGTCGCTGAGAGACGCGTACTCCCAGTTCTTGCTCATGCCCTGCCGCTTGGTGACGAGGATCTGTTCGGAGCTGCTCCAGTAGCCGCCTCCGGTCCCCTCGGTGAAGGCGCTTCGCTCGGCGTACGAGCCGAAGAAGCGGATGATGCACGGCGGGACATAGTCATTGCCGATGCCGGCGAGGTTCTTCTCCAGATACGCACGGATGCCCTCGGCGTGGTTCAGGGTCCGCTTCACGAACTTGCGGTCGATGTTGGCGATGGCCACGTAGTGCTCGCTCTTGACCTGGTACCACCCTTTGGGAAGCGCGTTCAGCTCCTTGCGCAGCGTGCGCTCGAACAGGTCCTGGCGGTGCTTGCGCAGCTGCTCGGGGGTCAGCTTGGACTCGTCGACCTCCTCGTGGATCTTGTCGATGCCGGTCGTCACGGCGCCGGGCAGCGCCTTCT
>JAPUHK010000104.1 GCA_027297745.1 Planctomycetota bacterium
GCAGGAGAGCGGACGGGTTCCCCGCCACAACCCGTCTTGGCGCTGGCGGTCGGTGGGAAGCGGATCGTTCAGGCGAGCCACGCCGCCATCAACGTGCGCGATACCGCAGGGCGGAGCGTCGCCTCGTGGAAGACCGGCTCGCGCGTCTTGGCGCTCGCCGTGCATCCGTCGATGCCGCGCGCGGTCGTGAGCTCTGAGAACGGCCGTCTGGAGTTGTGGGACATGGAGAGTCGCAAGCTGCTGGTCACGACGGAGGTCGTCGGCGCGGTGCACAGCCTGGCTTTCGGCCCGGGGGACGCCGGCATCGCGGCGGGGTCGCGGGACGGTACGCTGCGCATCTTCGACGCGACGACGCTGGGGCTTCGCCACCGCCATGAAGCCGGCGTCCCGCTGCGGGGCGTCGCCTTCAGCCCTGACGGCGCGCGCCTCGCCGCGGCGGCGGAAGACATGACCGTCCGCCTCTGGGAGGCGCAGAGCGGCCGCGAGATCGTCGTCCTGCACGGCCACCGTTTCCCCGTGCTGTCCGTGGCGTGGAGTCCCGACGGGAGCCGGCTCGCATCCGGGGCCGGAGCCGACGAGGACCCCCAGAGCGTCGTGCGGCTCTGGGAGACGCGCTAGCCTCGGGCGCAGCGGGTTGGTGGACGGGAGGGCGGCCACACAGGGCCGCCCCTACAAGCTGCGGTAGAGGTCGTAGGCGTCTTGCGGCGAGCGGCCGTCGTGCACCACGCTGCGCACCGCGTGGATCATCGCGGCGGGGTTTTCGGACTGGAAGATGTTGCGCCCCATGTCCACGCCGGTCGCGCCCCGGGTGACTGCGTCGTGGGCGAGCTTCAGCGCGTCGGCCTCCGGGATCTTCTTGCCGCCGGCGACCACGATCGGCACGGGGCAGCTCCCCACGATCTCCTCGAACCCCTCGCACATGTAGGTCTTCACGATCTGCGCGCCCAGCTCGGCGGCGATGCGGCAGCAAAGCCCGAGGTAGCGCGCGTCGCGCGTCATCTCCTTGCCCACAGCCGTGACGGCCAGCACCGGCACGCCGGCGTCGATGCCTTCGTCGACCAGCGCGGCCAGGTTGGTCAGCGTCTGCTTCTCATGCTCGGCGCCCACGAAGATGGAGACGGCCACCGCGGCGGCGTTGAGCCGCACCGCATCGTCCATCGAAACTGTGATCTCCTCATTGCTCAGCTCCCCGAGGATGCTCGCGCCGCCGGAGACGCGCAGCACGATCGGGGGCGCCGACGCCGGATCGATGCAGTTGCGCAAGACCCCGCGTGTGAGCATCAGCGCGTCCGCGTGGGGGAGCAGCGGCGCGACGGTCTCCCCGGGACGCTCGAGCCCGGTGGTCGGGCCCAGGAAATAGCCGTGGTCGATGGCCAGCATCACGCAACGCCCGTCGGGCGGCTTCAGGATCGAGGAGAGACGGCTCTGCAGGCCCCAGTCGAGGTTCGCCATGTGCGCAGCATAACGAGATCCCGGCGAAGGCCCCCAAGCCACCCGCGCAGGGCAGCGAGCGGAAAACCGCCGGCTAGATGGTGGGGGCGCCGAAGCGCGTCTCGTAGATGGCGACCAGGTCGGCGGCCGTCTCCTCGACAGCCCGGCGCGTGACGTCGAGCACGGTCCAGCCCGGGTGCTTGCGGTAGATCTTGCGCGCGCGGTCGAGCTCGCTCTCGATGTACGGCAGCTCGGCGTACTCGCTCTTGTCGGCCACACCCATGCGCTGCAAGCGTGCGCGGCGGATCTCCAGCAGCACGGCCGGCGAGATGGTCAGCCCGAACACGCGCCGCGCGTCGAGCTCGTTCACTTGCGGCGGCGGCTCCACGTCCAGCACGAGCGGAAGGTTCGCGGCCTTGTAGCCACGCTGGGCCAGGTAGGCGCACACCGGCGTCTTGGACGTGCGGCTGACGCCGACGACGACGATCTCCGCGTTCTTCAGGCCGCCGGGGTTCTGGCCGTCGTCATGCTTGACCGCGAACTCCATGGCTTCCACGCGGCGGAAGTACTCCTCGTCCATGCGGTGCAAGAGCCCCGGCTCGTCCTTCGGCGATGCCTCGAGCCAGTGGCCGAGACGCACCATCAGGTTGCCCATCAGATCCACTACGTTCACTCCGAACTCGGCCGCGCGGTTGTAGAGCGCCTGCCGCTGGTCGGCGCGCACGAGCGTGTAGACCACGAGCGCCCCCTCGCCGGCCGCCCGGTCGAGCACGTCGGTCAGCGCCGCCATGTCGCGCAGGTTGCCGAACGTGCGCAGATTCACCTGCTCGTGCCGGAACTGCAGCAGCGCCGCCTGCACGACCTTGGCGCCGGTCTCGCCGGTGGAGTCGGAGACGACGTAGATCGAGCGCCGCTCGCTCATGAGCCCTGCACCCACCGGTGCCCGTCCGTGAAGACCTCTTTCTTCCAGATGGGCACGTCCCGCTTGAGCCGCTCGATGGCTTCCGCGCAGGCGGCCAGCGCCGAGACGCGCCGCTCGGCCGCGACCGCGATGGCGACGCTCACCCCGCCGACGGGCACGTGCCCGCGCCGGTGGTGAATGGCCACGTTGCGGACGCCGTGTCCGCTCATCAGCCGTTCCGCCAGCCGCGCGAACTGGCGCAAGGCCATCGATTCCATCACTTCGTACTCGAGGTGGAGCACGTCGCGGCCCTCGCTGTGGTTGCGCACGGTGCCCACGAACGTGGCGATCGCTCCACAGGTGGGGTCGCGTACCGCTTCGAACGCGGGGGCCGGATCGAGCTCGTCGTCCCAGATCCGAAACGGCTCACTCCCAGGCATCGCTGGAAAGGCTATCAGGCCCCACCCCAACGCCGCTCGACGTACTCCTCGACGACGCGAATGAAGTCGTCCGCGATGCCGTCGCCCTCGAGCAGCAGCTTGCGCTCACCGTCGATGTACACCGGGGCGCGCGGCTGCTCGCCGGTGCCGGGCAGGGAGATGCCGACGTCCGCGGCGCGCGACTCGCCGGGTCCGTTGACCACGCAGCCCATGACCGCGACGGTCAGCGCCTCGACGCCGGGGTAGCGGCCCTTCCACTCAGGCAGCTTGTGCTCCAGGTGCTCCTGGATGTCCTGCGCCAGCTCGCGGAAGGTGGTCGACGTGGTGCGCCCGCAGCCGGGGCAGGCGGTCACGGCAGGGCGGTACGAGCGCAGCCCGAGCGACTGCAGGATCTCCTGGCACAGGCGCACCTCGCGCGTGCGGTCGCCAGAGACCTCCGGCGTGAGGCTGGCGCGGATCGTGTCCCCGATTCCGTCGCACAGCAGCACGGACAGCGCCGCGGTCGTGGCCACGATGCCCTTCATGCCCATGCCGGCCTCGGTCAAGCCGAGGTGCAGCGGGAACTGCAGCCGGCGCGACAGCTCGCGGTAGGCGGCCACCATCTGCCCCAACCGCGAGACCTTGCAGCTGACCACGATGCGCGTTTCGGGCAGGCCCAGCTTCAGAGCCGCGTCGCAGCTACGCACGGCGCTCTCGATCAGCGCCTCGTTCTCGACGTCCTCCGCCGAGAGCGGATCCGCCCGCCTGGCGTTCTCGTCCATCTTGTGCGCCAGCAGCTCCGGGTCGAGGCTGCCGGCGTTGACGCCGATGCGCACGGGCTTGTCGAGGTCGCGCGCGACCTCGATGAAGGCCTCGAAGTTGCGGTCGCGCCGCTCGCCGCGGCCGACGTTGCCGGGATTGATGCGGAACTTGGCGAGCGCGTCCGCGCAGCCGGCGTGGTCGCGCAGCAGCCGGTGGCCGATGAAATGGAAGTCGCCGATCAACGGCACCGCGGGACCGTCCGCTTCCAGCCGCGCGCGGATCTCCGGCACCGCGCGCGCGGCGTCCGCGTTGTTGACCGTGATGCGCACGAGCTCGCTGCCCGCGTCCGCGAGCAGCTTCACCTGCGCCACCGTGGCCTCCACGTCCGCCGTGTCGGTGTCCGTCATCGACTGCACGACGATCGGCCCGCCGCCGCCGATCGGGATCCCGCCGACCGGTACGACGTGGGTCGGGCGCCGCGCCGCCGGCTCGCTGTCCGTCATGGCGGCATTATCCCCCGGACACGGGAGGAATGACGTCGACCACGGCCCCGTCCGCGACCGCGGCGGCGTCCTCGACGAAATCGTCGGCGACCGCGAAGCGGCAGTACTCGAGTTGGTCCGCGATGGGAGGGCAGGCCTCGGCCAGGGCCTTGCGCACGGCCGCGATCGTCTCGCCCTCGACCTCGAGGTCCGCGACGCCCGCCCGCTCCTTCACGCCGGCGTACAGCCGGACGCGCACGCTCATGCCGGCGCCCCCAGCGGCTGCACCACGTTGTAGAAGGCGTCGCGCTCGACGGGCAGTCGGCCCGCCTCCTCGATCACCTCGCGCAGGCGCTCTTCGGTCATGCCTTCCGGCGTCTGCGAGCCGGCCATGTGGTAGATGCGCTCCCAGGTCACCGTGCCGTCGATGTCGTTCGCGCCCCAGCTGAGCGCGAGCTGCGCGGTCTTGATGCCGAGCATGATCCAGTACGCCTTGATGTGCGCGACGTTGTCGAGCAGCAGGCGTCCGACGGCGATGTTGCGCAACGCGTCCACGCCGGTAGGCGCGCCGAGCTTCTGCAGCCGGTTGCCGTCGGGGTGGTAGGCCAGCGGGATGTAGCTCTTCAGGCCGGACGTGCGGTCCTGCAGGTCGCGCAGGCGCAGGATGTGGTCGACGCGCTCCTCGGTGGTCTCGATGTGGCCGTAGAGCAGCGTGGCGTTGGTCGGAATGCCCAGCGCGTGGGCGGTCTCGTGCACCTCGAACCAGCGATCGGCGTCCGCCTTGTCACGGCAGACCTTGTAGCGCACGCGGTCGGCGAAGACCTCGGCCCCGCCGCCCGGGAGCATCTGCAAGCCCGCGTGCTTGAGCTCCGTGAGCACCTCGCGCAGCGACTTGCCCGTCAGCTCCGCGAAGTACGCGATCTCGATCGCCGTGAAGGCCTTGAGCGCCACGCCCGGGTGGGCCTCCTTCAGCGCGCGCAGCATGTCCGTGTAGTAGGAGAACGGCAGGTGCGGGTGCACGCCGCCCACGATGTGGAACTCACGCAGCCCCGAGTCCTTGTAGGGGGCCACGTGCAATAGCACCTGCTCGACGCTCCACTCCCAGGCTCCCTCCTGGTCGATGCTGCTGCGGTAGAAAGAGCAGAACATGCAGTCGTACTTGCAGACGTTGCTGTAGTTGATGTGACGGTTCTTCAGGTAGTACGTCGTGTCGCCGTGGCGCGCCTCGCGTACGTGGTTGGCCACCCAGCCGAGCGCGTGCAGGTCGTCCGTCTCGAACAGGCGCACGCCGTCCTCCAGCGTGAGCCGCTCGCCCGCGACCGACTTGTCGAGCAGGTCGCGGATGGGGGAGCCCCTGAACACGGACGGGATCAAACCGTCAGCTCCTCGTAGTAGACGTTGCGCCGGCGCGGTTCGAAGCCCAAGGCGCGGATCGACTTCTCGATCGCGTCCGAGCTCATGGCGTAGGTCGTGCCCGCAGCGGAGACCACGTTTTCCTCGAACATGGTCGAGCCCATGTCGTTGACGCCGTTCAAGAGCGAGATCTCGGCCACGCGCGGGCCCTGCGTGACCCACGAGGCCTGCAGGTTGTCGACGTTGTCCAGGAACAACCGGGAGACCGCGGTCGTGCGCAGGTACTCGTGCGACTCCAGCTTGCGCACGCGGTGCATGGGCGTGTTCTCCGGCTGGAAGGTCCACAGGATGAAGGCGGTGAAGCCGCCCGTCTCGTCCTGCAGCTCGCGCACGCGCAGCAGGTGCTCGACGCGCTCGGCGCGCGTCTCGTAGTGGCCGAACATCATCGTGGCCGTCGTGCGCATGCCGAGCTCGTGGGCCGTGCGGTGCACGTTCAGCCAGTCCTCCGTCGTGGTCTTCAGCACGGCGATGCGGTCGCGCACGCTCTGCACCAGCATCTCCCCGCCCGCTCCGGGGATCGTGCCGAGCCCCGCCGCCCGCAGCCGCTCGATCGTCTCGCGCACGCTCAGCCCCTCGATCCCGGCGATGTGCTCGATCTCGGGGGCGCTGAAGCCGTGCACGTGGACCCGGTAGCGCTCCTTGATGTAGCGCAGCAGGTCCTCGTACCACGTCAGGCGCAGGTCGGGGTGGTGGCCCCCCTGCAGCAGGATCTGCACCCCGCCGTGCTCCAGCAGGTGCTCGATCTTCTTGCCGATCTGCTCGTAGGCCAGCACGTAGGACTCGTCGTGGCCCGGGCGCCGGTAGAAGGCGCAGAAGCGGCAGTAGGTGATGCAGACGTTCGTGTAGTTGATGTTGCGTTCGATGATGTAGGTCACGACCGGCTCGGGATGCAGGTGCAGCCGGCGCCGGTGGGCGAGCGCGCCGAGGATGTGCGTGTCGCCCCGCTCGATCAACGCCACGCCCTCGTCATAGGTTAGACGCTCATGGGCGGCCGCCTTCTCGTAGGTGCGTTCGAGAGAGGTGTCGCGGGTCATCGCGGCCGGTAAAGTACCACGCGGCCTGAGGAATCCCGCTGGGGCCGGGTGTCCGAGACTGCTGTCCGGCGTGCGCGCGGATAGACTGCCGGGCGTGCTGATCGAGACCCTCGTCACCGGCCCCTTCGATGAGAACTGCTACCTCGCCGCGCGTGCGAAGGGACGAGAGTGCGTGATCATCGATCCCGGCGACGAAGCGGACCGCATCGCGCTGCGCATGGCCGAGCTGGAGCTCGAGCCCGTGTTGATCCTCAACACGCACGGCCACCTCGATCACATCGGAGCGGTGCCGGCGCTGCGCGAGCGCTTCTCGATTCCGTTCGCGATCCACCCGGGCGACGCGTTCCTGCTGCAGAACGTGAACGAGCACGCCGCGCTGTTCGGCTTGAGCGGTTACAGCGACCCGCAGGTCGACCGCGAGATCCGGGGCGGTGAGGTGGTCGAGGCGGCCGGGCTCCGCTTCGCGGTGACCGAAGCGCCGGGCCACAGCCCCGGGCACGTCATCCTGCGCGTGGAGGACGAGCCGGAGGTGTTCGTCGGCGACGTCGTCTTCGCCGGGTCCATCGGGCGCATGGACCTGCCCGGCGGCGACGAGGCGACCATGAAGCAGACCCTGGAGCAGGTCATTCTGACCCTATCCGACGAGCTGAACCTGTACCCGGGCCACGGTCCGGCTACGACGCTGGGCCACGAGCGCGAGCACAATCCCTATCTGAACGGGATGATGCGCTGGTAGACGCACGTTCTACGTGCCCCTACGGGCACAGGTTGTGGCAAGGGCATGGGCAGGTCTGAGGCGAACACGCTGACCCACGCACGCGCTAACATCGCCAACCGTGCTGCTCAGTGATCCCGCAGGTCAGCTTCCCGGGCTCGGCAAGGCGCGCCCCGGCGCGCTGAAGCAGCTTGGCATCGACACGGTCGCCGACCTGATTCACCACCTGCCGCGCCGGCACGAGGACCGGCGCAGCTTCCGGCCCATCCTCTCCTTGCAGGACGGGGAGTCGGCCATCGTGCGCGGCGAGGTGCTTTCGATCCGCACGGTGCGCACGCGGGCGCGGCGCTCCTTCGTGCAGGCGTCCGTCGGCGACGAGAGCGGCGAGATCAGCGTGCGCTGGTGGAACATGCCGTGGCTGACCAGGAGCCTGGCGGTCGGCACGCAGGTGGTGCTTTACGGGCGCGTGCGCAAGGGAGCCATCACCCAGCCCGAGTTCGAGGTCGTGAGCGAGGACGATTCGCTCCACATCGGGCGTATCGTGCCCATCTACCCGCTGACCAAGGGCATCACGACGCCGGCGCTGAGGCGGGCCGTGCACACCGCGCTGGAGGGAGCGCTCCACGAGGTCGAGGATCCGCTGCCCCCTGAGCTGGACCTGCCGCCGCTGGGCGAGGCGCTGCGCGCCATGCACTTTCCGCCCGACCGCAAGGCCCTGGCGCGGGCCAAGAGACGCCTCATCTTCGACGAGTTCTTCTATTTCGAGCTGGCGGTGGGGTTGCAGCGCCTGCGCGCGAAGAGGCAAAAGGGAGTGGCGCAGAAGTGGAGCCGGGAGGTCGACCGGCGCATCCGCGCGCGCATTCCGTTCACGCTGACCGGCGCCCAGGAACGCGCAGCAAAAGAGATCCTGGAGGACATGCGCGCGGCGACGCCCATGAACAGGCTGCTGCAGGGCGACGTCGGCTCGGGCAAGACGGCGGTGGCGCTCTATGCGGCACTGGTCGCCATCGCGAACCGCACACAGGTCGCCTTCCTGGCCCCGACGGAAATTCTGGCGCGCCAGCACGAGGCGACTCTGACGCGCGCGCTCGAGGGCTCGGACGTGACGGTCGAGCTGCTGGTCGGCGGCACGCCCGCCGCCGAGCGGCGCCGCATTCTCGCCGAGCTCGCCTCGGGCGGCATCGACCTGATGGTGGGCACGCACGCGCTGCTGGAGCCTTCGATCGAGTTCGAGCGGCTGGGACTCGTGGTCGTCGACGAGCAGCACAAGTTCGGCGTGTCGCAACGCGCCAAGCTGATCCGCAAAGGCGTGCGCCCGGACGTGCTGGTGATGACGGCCACGCCCATCCCGCGCACGCTGGCGTTGACCGCCTACGGGGACCTGGACGTCTCGGTGATCGACGAGATGCCTCCCGGGCGCAAGCCCTGCGCGACGCGCGTGCTCACGCACCTGCAACGGCAAGTCGCCTACGATGCCGTGCGGGCGGCTGCGGCCCAGGGCCTCCGCGGCTTCGTGATCTACCCGCTGGTGAGCGAGTCCGAGGACGTGGACGCGGACGCCGCGGAAGAGGGCTACCGCGAGCTGAGCCGCGGTTTCCTGCGCGACTTGAACGTCGCGCTCGTCACCGGCCGCACGCCGGCCGAGGAGCGGCAGCGTTGCATGCAGGCCTTCCGCTCCGGCGCCATCGACGTGCTGGTCGGGACGACCGTGCTGGAGGTGGGCGTCGATGTGCCCGAGGCCACCGTCATCGTGGTCGAGAGCGCCGAGCGCTTCGGGCTCAGCACGCTGCACCAGCTGCGCGGACGCGTGGGCCGCAGCGGCCACGCCTCCTCCTGCTTCCTCGTGTCGGGCAACAAGACTACGGACGAGGCGCGCACGCGGCTGCGGGTGATGGAGGAGACGAACGACGGTTTCCGCATCGCCGAGGAGGACTTGCGGCTGCGCGGCCCGGGCGAGGTCTTCGGCACGCGGCAACACGGCCTGCCCGAGTTTCGCGTGGCGGACCTCGTGCGCGATTTCGAGGTCCTGCGTGCGGCCCGTAGCGAAGCCTTCGCGCTCCTGGAACGGGACCGCACGCTGAAGAGCTGGCCGCTCCTTCGCAAGGAGTTTCAGCGGCGTTTCCGGGGCCGGTTCGATCTCTACGAAGTGGGCTAGAAAAGCACGCCGACCACGGAGCACACGGAGCGGAGCGGCTAGGGGTTGCTGCTCTCGCGCATCTCGTCCAAGGGCTCGTGCGCGGCGCCCCCGCCGAACATGTCCAGCACCTTCTCGTATTCGCCCTGCGCCCAGTGTCTGCCGAGCTCCTTCATGCGTCCCACCAGTCCCAGCAACTCGAACCCGGCGCGCCGGCAAGTCGCCTCCAGCGCGCGGGCGTAATGGAAGGTCGACAGCCGGTTCTTGATGAGGCTGCGGTAAAGGGACTCGACGTGCTCGCTCCAATAGGCCAGCTGCACCATGCGCACGTCCGCGCCCTCCAGGATCGGCTCTCGCAAGCGGACCAGGTCCTTGTACATGCGGGCGCGGTGTTCCGGGCGCATCTGGGGATCGCGCAGGATGGCGGCCAGGGTGGCGGCGGCCTCGTCGCGCGGGTCCGCTTCCGCCTCCGTGAACGGGCCGTAGTGGCCGGCGGCCTTGAGCTCGGCCACCCGGTCCAAGAGTTCTTCCAGACTCAGGGCACGCATGCCTCCGGGGAGCATAACAAGCGGCCCCGGTAGACGGTGCGCCGCCGCCGCGCGGCTCGTCCCAACTTGGTGCAGTACGCGCCCGCCGGACGCGGGTACTTTTGTACGCAGACCGGGCCGATCCACCCCCCTGTGGGGGCCTGCACGCCCCCGGTGACCCGTCCGTGACCGTTTCGCGAAAGGCTGCCCGGCTCGCCATGATCAAGCTCTGCTACGCGTTCCTGGGGCTGTCGCTTCTGGCCTCTCCGCTGTATGCCCAAGGCAAGAGGGGAAAGCCTGTATTCGAGATCCCCAAGACCGAAGAGGCCCCGAAAGACGACGGCCAAAAGCCGAAACCGTCCTCCATCGATGCGCAGATCCAGCGTCTCAAGGGCTGGCCCAGCCTGCAGTCGCGGCGCGCCGCGGAAACGCTGATCGTGCGGCGGGAACGGGCGGTCGACGCTGTCTACAACGCGTTGATCTCGAGCGACCCCCAGAACACGCGGCTCAAGCCCGGCGCGGCCTACGTGCTCGGTTACATCGGCGAGAAGAAGCATGCGGTGGATCTGATCCTGACGATGGCCGAGCCCGGGCAGCACAAGCAAGCCTCGGTCTTCCTCGAAGCGGCCTACAGGCGCGACCCGATTCTCGCCGTGCGCGAGTCGTTCCGGTTCTTCCGTCTCGGCACGACGCGCCTGCGGCAAGCGGCGACGCGCTTCGTCCTGAACCGCATCACGAAGGACCACTACGAGGACGTGCTCGTGCTCCTGGATCGCGAGCGGTCCCCGAAGGGGTACACACGCGAGATCGGTCTGCGGCTCTTGAACCGGCTGGAGACCAGCGGACAGATGAGCGCCGAAGACGTGCGCCCCGTGGTGCGCAAGGCGCTCGGGGATTCGTCCCCGCGCGTGGCCCGGCGTGCCATGCTGCTCGTGTCCGTTCGCGACGACGAGGAGAACCGTGCGGCGCTGAACCTGCTCGTCACCGAAGGGACGTGGCGCGAGCGCTCTTATGCAGCCCTGGCTCTGGCCCGTCTGACGAACTCCGCCACGGAGTCGGCCTTCACGGCCGAGTCGGTGGAGGTGTTGCGCGGCGCGCGCGGCCTCTCGCACCCCGTGGAGATGATGGTCCGCGCCACCTCGGCCATCAGCCTGGCCGAGGTCGCCTTACTGACCGGCAGGCAGGACCTGTATGCCTTGCTCGACCGCGAGGTGCCCATCGTCCTGATCGACAGCGTCGGGGGGAGCGGCCGGCACTTCATCGACTTCTCGTCCGTGCAGCGCCCTTGCTACAGCATGCTGCGGCGCATCACCGGCGAGAACTTCCGGGACCAGGCGCCCGTCTGGATGGTGTGGTGGCGCGACCACGGCACGCGCTTCAAGGCCCGGCGGCCGCTCCTGGGCGTGGCCGAACGGGAGCTGGACATCACGGTGCTGGACCTGGACCTGCCGCAGAGCGACGAAAGGCGCCTGCTGCGCTTCGAGGTCGTGGGCACAAAGCCGCCGCACAGCCGCCTGCGACGCGTGTACGCGCTCACCCGCAACAACATGAAATCGGCGGTCGAGCTGCTGCGGGCGGGTGATTTCTTCGACACTCCGGAGTCCGATCCCGGACAGCGCAGCGAGACGCAGGCGCGCATCGTCGTGCGCGTCGGGAGCCTGTCACGCGCGGTGCACTACGACACGAAAGCTCCGACGCCGGAAGCGTCGCGCGTGGTGGCCAAGCTGAAGGCGTTGGCCGCCGAGTACAGGTGGCAGCATTGGTGGGACACGGACGCACAACCGTCCTGGCCGTTGTTCTTCACGGAGAACGCGCAGTGGTTCGCCGGCACTCCGGACGCGGATGCGCGCGTGGTGCGTATGCGCGAGATGCTCACCGCGGCCATCGACGACATCGTCACGGTCGACCAACGCGTCCTGGCCATGCGGGAGCTGGTGGCGCTGCCCGGCGGCGCAAAGGCGCTCAGCCAGGAGGCCACCGACCGCCTGATCGGCGCGCTGGCGACCGAGCCGGACGCGAACGAATTCGGCCAGGCCGTGGTCGACTTCCTGGTCCCCGCCGCCGGACCGCAAAACGTGCGCAAGGTGTTCGAGGCCGTGGCGCGCAAGCGCGGGGCCGGGTCGCACACGCTGCTGGGCCAGGTCTGTGGCGCCTTGGGCCCGGACGTGCTGCGCCTGCTGATGCGTGACGAGCGCTGGCAGGTGCGGCGCGCCGCGATCGAAGCGCTCGGGGAAAGCGGGCCCGCCGCCGGCCGCAGCGAGCTGGTGGAGCGGCTGGCCGACACGGACCCGCTCGTGCGCGAGGCAGCCGCCGACGCGCTGGCCAAGCTTCGGGATCCCGCGCTCCTGCCGGCCTTGCAGGCGCTCGGCAACGACACATCCCCGCGGGTACGCTCCGCTGCGGGTTTCGCCATCGGCGGCATCGGAACCCCCGCGGCGCGCAAGGCGGTCGAGCCCTACCTGTTGAGGGACGCGTCGCGTCGCGTGCGCCTACGTGCGATCGCGGGCCTGCGCCGAGCCGGCGGAGGCAGGGATACGGCCGAACTGCTCCTGCGGGTCTTCGAGGCCGAGGAGGACTCCGGCGTGCGCATCGCGGCCGGCCGCGCGCTCGTCACCCTGGAATCGCCGGCGCTGGTGCGCCAGCTGATCGAGCGCCTGGAGTTGACCCCCGCGGCCTCCAACGAACGCGTGGCGCTCGTCGCCATCCTGTCCGGCTTCAGCAGCGTCGAGGTCGCGGAGCCGCTGCGGCGCGTGCTGCGCGGCGACGACACCGCAAGCGCCGACGCTGCGGCGCTGGGCCTCGCGCGCCGGCGCGACCCGACGGCCATCACGCAGCTGATCTCCATGGTGCGCCGCCAGGCCCATGCGCGCGATGCCGTGCGCCACCTGCAGCTGCTGAGCAGCCGCTCCTTCGACCTGCCCGACTATGAAGAGCAGGCCAAGAGCTACGAGAACTGGGCGGTCGCGAACGCCGACGGCAACCCGCGCCTCTGGTTCCGTGACGCGCTCGCCGATCGCGGCTACGACGTCTCCCCGCTGGCCACGTGGGTGGCGGGAGACGCACTGAGCAACGAAGCGATTCCGCTGCTCCTGCGCGTGCTGCGCGACTCGGGCTGGTATCTGGCGGCCAACGCCTCGAAGGCGCTGTCCGACCGTATGGGGCCCGACGGGCCGGCGGCGCTCGACCACAACAACTCGCGCGAAGAGGTCGAGGCGGCCATCCGCGCCTACGTCGACTGGTGGCGCGAGGAAAAGCGCCGCTTGAACCTCGAAGAAGAATAGAGCCGCCAGCAGCCAACGGTGCCGTCGCCTCCCGGCCTTAGGCTGGCGTTCATGATCGCGTCGACCGATCCCCGTCGCGTGGTGCGGCGCCGTGTGCTCGTGTACGGCGCGCTCGGTGCGGCGGCCGCCGCGAGCCTCGCGTTCCTGCTGATGGGACGCGGACGGCTGGGGCCCGACCTGCGCCGGCTTGCCAGGCGCGCAGCCGCGCAGTACGGGCTTGCGCCGGAGCTGGTCCGCGCAGTGGTGCGCACGGAGTCGGGAGGCAATCCGCGCGCGGTGTCCCGCGCGCATGCATACGGCCTCATGCAGCTCACGCAAAGCACGGCGGTCGAGCTTGCGGGGGAGTCCCTGACGGTGGAGCAGATCATGGAGCCGGAACGTAACCTCGACCTGGGTTGCAAATACCTGCGCCGGCTGCTGGACCGCTACGGCGATCTGCGGCTCGCGCTGATGGCCTACAACGCCGGCCCGGGCCGCGTGGACCGCTGGCGGCGTGAGAACCCGCAGTTGGGTCCGGAGGAGCTGGTCCGGGAGGCAGCCTACAAAGAGACACGCAATTTCGTGCGGCGAGTGCTCTTCAGCATGAAGGGCGCGTGAGTTGCGGCGGACGCCCCGGACTGCGGCGTGAGTCGTCCAGAACCAGCGGAGGAGAGGCAAGAAAGGCCGTTCTGTGGCGTCGCTCGGACCTCTCCGAAACGGGATCGGGTCCGGGATCGTTACCTGAGGTCCAGGCTCAGCAGAAACTCGGCGTTGCTGCCGGTCTTCTCGATGCGGTTGCGCAGGAGCGTCACGGCCTCCGGCAGCTGCATCTCGTTCACGACCTTGCGTAGGGTGTAGATGCGCTGCATCTCGTCGGGGTGCAGGAGCAGCTCTTCCTTGCGCGTCCCGGAACGCTGGATGTCCATAGCCGGCCAGATGCGCCGGTCCGCCAGGCGCCGGTCCAGCACCAGCTCCATGTTGCCCGTGCCCTTGAACTCCTCGAAAATCACCTCGTCCATGCGCGAGCCGGTATCGATGAGCGCCGTGGCCATGATCGTCAGGCTGCCTCCCTCTTCGATGTTGCGCGCCGCGCCGAAGAAGCGCTTGGGCCTTTGCAGGGCCGAGGCGTCGATGCCGCCGCTCAGGATCTTGCCGGAGTGGGGCGCTTCCGCGTTGTACGCGCGGCCCATGCGCGTGATCGAGTCCAACAGGATGACCACGTCGCGGCCGTACTCGACCATGCGCTTGGCCTTCTCGATCACCATCTCGGCCACCATGCAGTGCCGCGACGCGGGCTCGTCGAAGGTGGAGGAGATGACCTCCGCCTTCGTGTTGCGCTCCATGTCGGTGACCTCTTCGGGGCGTTCGTCGAGCAGCAGGATGATCAGGTCGCACTCGGGGTGGTTGGTAGAGATGGCGTTCGCGATCTTCTGCAGGATGATCGTCTTGCCGGCGCGGGGCGGCGAGACGATCAACCCGCGCTGCCCCTTGCCGATCGGGCTGAGCAGGTCCATGATGCGCATCTCGATCTCGTCGGCGGCAGTTTCGAGCACGAGGCGCTGGTCGGGGTAGAGCGGGGTGAGGTCCACGAAGTTCGGCTTGAGCGAGATGTTCTCGGGGGCTTCCCAGTTGACCTGGTCCACGCGCAGGAGCGCGAAGTAGCGCTCCCCGTCTTTCGGGGGGCGGATCTGACCCTGCACGAAGACGCCGTTGCGCAGGCCGAAGCGCCGGATCTGCGAGGGGGAGACGTAGATGTCGTCTGGCGACGGCGTGTAGGAGTAGTGGGGCGAGCGCAGGAAGCCGAACCCGTCCGGGAGGATCTCGAGCACGCCCTCGCCGACGAGGACCCCGGGCTCCTCCTTGCGCTCGCGCACGAGGCGGAAGATCAGGTCCTGCTTCAGCATGCCGCTGAAGTCCTGCAGCTCCTCATGCTCCGCCACCCAATGCAGCTCGGCGACGTTCATGCGCTGCAGGTCGGCCAAGTTGACCTCTTTGCCGCTGATCTTTTCGTACTTCTTCTCGATGTCGGGGCCGACCTCGCCAATCTCGACGGGGCGCCGCTCGACCCGCTCCTCGTGGGGCGCGTTCCTGCCCGCCTTGCGCCGCGGGCGCTTGCGGGATGCCGAGGTGCTCTTCCTGGTTGCCATTTGGCCCTTATCCCTTTCTCAGGCGATCGATGCGGCGCAGCGCCGCGCGCACGCTCCTGCGCGTGCGCTCGACGGGACCGCCGTTGTCCACCACGATGTCGGCCCGCGCCCGCTTGCGGCGCAGGGGCCATTGGCCGGCCTCGCGGGCGCGGTGCTCCCTCTCCGTCCAGCCGTGCCGACTCAGCGCCCGCGCGCGTCGCACGCGGGCCGGCGCAGCCACGTACACCACTGCGTCGCACAGCCCGTCGGCGCCGTTCTCTTGCAGCAGCGCGGCCTCCACCAGCACGAGCGGGGAACGGCTGCGCGCGATGGCGCGCTTCAGCGTCTCCCGTATGGGGGGGTGCATGATGGCCTCGAGGTCGTCGAGCGCGCGCCGGCTACGGCCGCCGAAGACCCGGGCCGCGAGCTTGCGCCGGTCGATGCCGCCCCCCCGGCGTCTCGTGCCCGGGAAGCGGGCGGCGATCCGGCGCGCCACGCCGGGCCGGTCCAACACCTCGTGGGTGATAGCGTCGGCGTCGATGCGGAATGCCGGGCGCTCCTCGGCAAGAAGACGTGCAACCATGCTCTTTCCGGAGGCAACCCCTCCGACCAGGCCGATCACGATAGGGGCCACTGTGGGAACGGTGCCTGGGTGGGCAGTGGGAGAAATCCCTCGAACTCGGTGGGCTGGGGGGGTTCGGGGCCTAAAATCGCACCGGATCCCCCCGACAAGGCCGACGGTAGCAGGGGTCTTGGGGGGCGTCAAGCCGAACGCCTCAGATGCAAACAGCTCTTCCAATTGTACGGTTGACGAGGTCCGCGGACCTCCGGTAAGGTTACGCGCTCTGTTCGGAGGGCGTTACAGGGCATGGACTTACGGTCCCTGTACGACGTATTGAGGACCCGCGGAGATCCGCGGAGGAGTTTTGATCATGCGCATCCGAGATCGCGGTATCGGCAACATCCCGTTCATCATGGTGCTGGTGGTCATGTTGATCGCCCTCGCCCTGTACTTCATGGAGGCCGACAAGAGCGACGGCGCACGCATGGCCCAGCAAAAGGCCGAAGGTCAGCGGGACGACTTCAAGGACCAGGTCATCACGCTCGAGAACCTCAACGGCGCGATGAGAAGGCGAATCGGGATCCCTGGGCTGGACACGGCCAAGTCCGCGAGTGAGATCGAGACGCTCTTCAACCAGACGCTCGCGACGCTGATCAACGAGCTCAGCTCCAGCAGCCGCACCAAGGTCAAGGCAGGCGCCTACACGGTCACTGACACGATAGTCGAGAAGGGCTCCGCGCCGGACCGGACGCTGGTGCTCTACGTGCCGCGCGTTGCCCCCGAAGAGGGCACGCTGGTGGACGTCATCAAGAGCGTCCCCGCCAGCCTCAAGCTGGGGGTGGACGAGGTCAAGAAGTGCATCGACATGTACAACGACCAGGACACGGCGCTGCTCACGCGCATCAGCGAGCTGCAGACGCAGCTTGCCGAGTCTAAAAGCACCTACGATGCGGACAACGCGCGTCTGCAGGGCCGCGTTGACACCGAGGCCAGCCTGAAAGGTGATGCCAAGGACTCCGTCGACCGTCTCACGACCCAGAACGAGGAGCTCACGACCAAGATGTCGGAGACCCGGGCGAAGGCGGAGAAGGAAGTCGCTTTGCTGCGCCGGCGCCTGCGCGCCTCGGAGGATGCGCTGCGCAACGAGCGCAAGCGGACCAAGCTGGCCGAGCGTGAGGATCCCGAGGACGGGCGCGTGATCGCCGTCTCGAGAGGGGTTGTGCACATCAACCTCGGCCGCCGTCAAAAGGTTCACCCCGGCCTGCGCTTCAGCGTGTGGCGCGTGGTGCAGGGCAACAGGCGGCATGACATCGGCGAGGTACGCGTCCTCAGCGTGGACGACAACAGCTGCGAGGCGCGCATCATCAAGCTGGGCAACGCGCGCATTCCGATGGCGCGAGGCATGTCCGTCAGCAACCCGTTCTACGACCCGAAGGCGCCGCTGCACGTCTACATCTACGGCAACCTGACGCGCTACCCGACCAGCGTCGCGCGCCGCCGCCTCGAGCGAGCCGGCTGCAAGGTCGTGCGCACGCTCGAGGTGGGCGTGCAGATCATCGTGCTCGGCGAGCCGCCGATCGAGATCGAGCAGGTGGACGACGAGGAGCAGGCCGCCGCCGCGCGTGCCAAGCACAACCTGGAGCGCACGCGCAGGCTCAACGACGTGCGTGACACGGCCAAGTCCATCGGCGCGATCGTGGTTACCGAGGACGTGCTGTCGACCTTCATCGACTACTAAGTCTCTAGACAGACTCGCAAGAGGCCCGGGGCTTTGCCCCGGGCCTCTTGCTTTTGGCCCCATTGCCCGCTGCCCTCATCCATCCCGAGCCCGAGCCCGAGTCCGATCCCCGCGCCCCCGCCCGAGCCCGCGAGGCTGAGGGAAACGGTGGAGACGCAGCGTAGAATCCTCCCCAAGTGAGCGAGCCGGAAACCAAGCGCATGACGCTGTCGGAGCACCTGGAAGAGCTGCGCGCGCGTGTGCTCAAGGCGCTCTTGGCTGTCGTCGTAGCCTTCGTCGTCTGCTTCGTCTGGATCGACGTGATCGTCCAGTTTCTGCGGGCCCCGCTCGAGCCCGTGATGGTGGAGTACGGCGGCAAGCTGATCCAGATCAAGCCCTTTTCCGCGTTCGTGGCGGCCATGAAGGTGGCGCTGTTCGCGGGCCTCGTGGTCTCCTCGCCCGTCATCGTGTACCAGATCTGGGCCTTCGTCGGCGCCGGCCTCTACCGGGGCGAGCGGCGCACGGTGAAGCACTATGTGCTGCCGGGCGTGTTCCTGTTCCTGGCGGGAGCAGCGATGGCCTACTACTTCGTGCTGCCCTTCGCGCTGCGCTTCCTGATCTCGTTCGCCGCCGACAACATGGGCGCCGAGTCGATGCTCGACATCAACAGCTACCTCTCGCTGGTGGCGTTCGGGATGTTCGTGTTCGGCCTCATGTTCCAGCTGCCCCTGATCATGGTGTTCCTGATGCGCATCGGAGTCGTGGAGCCGGATCAGTTCCGCCGGTCACGGCGCTTTGCCGTGGTGGGCGCCTTCTTCTTCGCCATGATCCTGACACCACCGGACGTGATCAGCCAGCTGGCCTTGGCGGGCTGCCTGCTGGTACTCTACGAAGGCGCCATCCTGGTGGGGACGCGCCTTGCCCAGCCGCGCCGGGAGGAGTGACGCGATGCGCATTGCACTGGTGGGTCTCCCGGGATCCGGCAAGACGACGCTCTACAACGCGCTCGTGCAAAAGCCCGCGGACGTGCTGCCCGGCGTGCCCGGCTCCGCGCCGCACGTCTCGATGCTGACCGTCCGCGACCCGCGCCTCGAGTGGCTGCGCGACCTTTACTCCCCAAAGAAGTACACGCCGGCCACCCTGCAGCTCGAAGACCACCCGGGCATCCCCCCGGGCTTGGCCAAGAGCGACCGGCGCGGCGAGCTGTTCGGGCGCATGCGCGACGCGGACGGCCTGGTGATCACGCTGCGGAGCTACGCCACCGACGCCTACGCCTACGACGACCCGGACGTTGATCCGGGCCGCGATCTGGAGCTCGTGGCGCTGGAGTTTCTGAACGCGGATCTCGACATCTGCGAGCGGCGTCTGCGAAAGCTCGACGAGGAGTGGAAGCGGCCCAAGGAGCGGGACCGGGTGGAGCGCGAGCGCAGCGTCGTGAGGAGGCTGCGCGACACGTTGCTGGGGGACAAGGGAGCGCACGCGGCCGGGCTGAGCCCCGAAGAGGAGCAGATCGTGCGCGGGTTCCAGCTGCTCACCGCGAAGCCCGTGGTGCTGCTCGCCAACCTGGCCGAGGACGGGACGCCGCCGGAGCTGCCCGAGGTCGCGTTTAACGTCCTGTCGCGCTTCGATGCCTGCGCCGCGCTCGAGGTGGAGTTGGCGCAACTCGAGGGCAACGACCGTGCCGCCTTCGCGGAGGAGCTGGGGCTCTCGGAGCCGCTGGTGGACCGTTTCCCCGGGGCCTGCTACCGGGGGCTCGGCCTGCGCTCGTTCTTCACGGTGGGGGAGGACGAGGTGCGTGCCTGGACCATCACGGGCGGTTCCAACGCGGTGCAGTCGGCAGCCAAGGTCCACAGCGACCTGGCGCGCGGCTTCATCCGTGCCGAAGTCACTCCTTACGAGGACCTGCGTAGCCTCGGCGGCATGAAAGAGGTCAAGGCCAAGGGGAAGCAGCGGCTCGAAGGCAAGGGCTACGTCGTGGCGGACGGCGACATCCTGAACATCCGCTTCAGCGTATGAACGCACCGAAAGCGGCTCTGCTGGCGATAGGGGACGAGCTCCTCAGCGGGCGCACGGTGAACACGAACGCCGCCTGGATCGGCGTGCGCCTGCGGGACATGGGCTTCGTCACCGTTGCCGGCGTGACATTGCCCGACGAGCCGCAGCAGATCGTGGCCAGCTTGCTGCGGCGGGTCGGGGAGGTCGACCTGGTGGTCGCGGTCGGCGGGCTCGGCCCGACGCCGGACGATCTCACACGGGACGCTGTCGCCTATGCGGCGGGGGTCTCGCTCGTGGAGGACGCGGACGTGTTGGCGGACATCCACCGCCGCACGGGCGGCCGCGCGCCCGAGCGCAACGCGCGTATGGCCTCGTTTCCCGAAGGGGCCACGGTGTACGCGAATCCGATCGGGTCCGCGGCGGCCTTCTCGCTAGCCATCGGCGAGGTCCCGGTGTTCGTGCTGCCCGGCCCGCCGCTGGAGGTCGAAGCCGTTTGGGGCGCGGTCGATGCCGCCTTGCGGGATGCGTTCCCGAAGCTGCGGCAGCGTGAGGCATGCACGGTGCGTGTCTTCGGCCCGCACGAGGCGGAGCTCGCGCAACAGCTCGGCGATCTGTTGGACCGCGGCGGGGAGCCCATCGTCGGCGTGACCGCGCGGGAGGGGATCCTCACCGTGACTGTCTCCGGGCCCGGCGCCAAGGAACGCGCGGACGCGATCCGCGCCGTGGCCGGTGCGGACGTCCTTCCCGAAGGCTGCCCGCGACCGGTGGACGCAGCGTTTCGCTCGCTCAAGGAAGGCGGCTGGAGCGTCGCGGTGGCGGAGTCGCTCACCGGCGGGCTCGTGGCCAGCGACCTGGTCTCGATCCCGAGCGCGTCGGACGTGTTCCGCGGTGGCGTGGTGGCGTACCCGGAAGAGATCAAACGCGACTTGCTCGGCGTGCCTGCCGAGGTGCTGAAGAGCGACGGGCCCGTCTCGGAGGCGTGTGTGCGCGCGCTGGCCGAAGGCGCGCGCACGCGGCTTGGCGCGGACGTCGGGCTGGCGACTACAGGCGTGGCCGGCCCGGACCCCGATCCCCACGGCGCCGAGCCCGGTCTCGTGTTTCTGGCCATGGCCGGGCCGGCTGACGGCGCCGCCGAAGTCGTGCAACTTCAGTTGGGAGGCGGCCGCAACCGCATCCGCCGCCGCGCGGCGCACTCCGCCTGGGACCTCGTCCGCCGCCGCCTCAGCTGACGCTCGTGGCCTCGGCGTAGAATTGGTGCCGGCTCCGTCCAACTACCCGGTGGTGTAATCGGTAGCACAAGAGACTTTGAAGGACTTGTGCCCCGGATTTCGGGGGTCGCCCTTACTGCACGCTCGACCTAGGGTTGCGACGTTCATCCTCTTCGCACGCAAGACGTTACGCGCGATGCGAGGTCCGCTCCGGTTCGTGTCGGTCGTCGTCGGTCGCCAACGGTCAGCGACCACCAAGCGACCACCAGGGCCCCGGTCCCCGGGTTCGCGCTACCGCGGCGTGCTCAGTGCTGACCTCCTGCCGTAGGGCGACCCAGATGCTTCGATCGACGATGAGGTTGTTGATGAAGCGCACGAGACTGCGCGGGTTGTAGTTCGAGCCTATGGCGAGCACATCCGCCAGTTCCCCCAGTGCTTGTTTCACTGGACGGTTGGCCTCAGTCTTGAATGCCTCGCGCTCCAGAAGGCCACGGATGTAGGCGCTGAAACGACCTCGATGAGGTGGCAAGCCGAGCGGTAAGCGACCCGTGCGCGGCCAACGCTTCATCGTTTTCGGGACGAGCCGTTTGCAGCGGGTCGATGAGCAGGATGCACGCGCCATCCTCGCCCGCGCCGGACAGGAGTAGGGGTTCACGTGGAGCTTCGGCGACTCACGCCGC
>JAPUHK010000105.1 GCA_027297745.1 Planctomycetota bacterium
GCACGCATGAGCGTCTTTAAAGCCTACGACATCAGGGGTCTGCACGGATCGGAGATCGACACCGACCTGGCTCACAAGATCGGCCTCGCCTATGCCGCCGAGGTCAAGCCCCAGCGGGTCCTGGTGGGCCACGACATGCGGCCCGTGGCCCCGCGCATGCGCGACGCGCTGGTGGCCGGCCTGCGTGCGGCGGGGGTCGACGTGGTCGACTGTGGTCTTTGCTCGACACCGATGCATAGCTTTGGCGTCGGCCACGGCGACTTCGACGGCGGCATCATGGTCACCGCCAGCCATAACCCGGCCGAGTACATCGGCTTCAAGCTGTGCCGCAAGCAAGCCGTGCCGCTGAGCGGCGAGCAGGGCATCGGGGCGATGGAGGCGCGCATCCGTCGCGGCGACCTCCCCGAGGCCGGGTACGAAGGCGCGCTGCGCAGCGGCGACTTCACCGAGGCCTATGTCGACATGGTCGTCGGCGAGGCGAACTTCGGCCGCAAGCTCAAGATCGTTGCGGACGCCGGCAACGGCATGGGCGGCTTCGAGTTCAGCCTCGTGGCGCCCCGTCTGGATCTCGAGCTGGTGCCGCTGTACTTCACGCCCGACGGCACCTTCCCCAACCACGAGGCCAACCCGCTCAACGTCGCCACGCTCGAGGAGCTGCGCGCGCGGGTCCTGCAGGAGAAGGCCGACTTCGGCGTCGCCTTCGACGGCGACGCAGACCGCGCCGCTTTCATCGACGAGAAAGGCGACGTGGTCACCAACGACCTGGCCACTGCGCTGATGGCGATCGACATCCTGGAGCGTGAGAAGGGCCCCGTGGTCTACGACGTCCGCTGCAGCCGCGTCGTGGACGAGGAGATCCGCGAGCACGGCGGCATGCCGATCAAGTCGCGCGTCGGCCACAGTTTCATGAAGGCCGCCATGCGTGAGCGGCGCTGCGTGTTCGGGGGCGAGTACTCCGGGCACTACTACTTCCCGCGCAACTTCAACACGGAGTCCGCCAGCCTGGCCGTGGTGGCGATGGGCAACATCGTGTCGCGCGCCGAGACCGGCCTGGCCGGGCTGCTGAAGCCGCTGCGCCGCTACCGGCAGACCGGGGAGATCAACTTCCGCGTGCGCGACAAGGAAGCCAAGATGCGCGAGCTCGAGCAGGCGTTCCCGGACGCCGACATCGACCGGCTCGACGGCGTGACGATCAGCTACCCGGGTTGGTGGTGCAACGTGCGGCCGTCGAACACCGAGCCCTATCTGCGGCTGAATCTCGAGGCCTGCGACCCCGAGGACTTCAAGAAGGCGCGCCAGAAGGTCTTCGCGATCCTGGGCGAGCCCGTCTAGCCGGACCAGGCGGCGCGCGCAAGCTCCCAGTCCTGAACCTGCCAGCCGCGGCTCTGCATCCAGGGCGGGCCCTTGCGCATGCCGATCGACACGAAGCCGAGCTTGCGCACGAGCCTCGCCGCGCCCTCGTTGCGGCTGACCGATTGCCCGCGCATGATGGCAACGCCCAACTCCGTGAAACCCCGGCCCAGGATCGCGCGTGCTGCCTCCTCGGCATAGCCCTGTCCCCAATGCTCCGGGTTGAGCTCGATACCGAATTCCGCGTCGGTCCCGTCCCAGACCGACTTGCGCACGCCGCAGGTGCCGATCAACTCGTCTGCGAGCGTGATCGCCACTTGGCAGCCGCGGCGCGGGTCCTCCTCCGCCCAGCCGAGGAACAGGTTCAACAGCTTGCGGGTGTGCTCCGCCGTCAGCTCCTCGGGCACGTAGAACTCCCCGTAGCGCGGGTCGGAGTGGTACGCGTGGAGCGCGTCCAAGTCGCTCTCGGTGAACTCGCGCAACAGCAGGCGCTCAGCTCGGATTTCCACGGCGGCGGAGTGTAGCAGCCGGTTCCGGCGTCCAACGGAATAGAATCACGCTCATGCAGGGCGCCGCCGTACATCTCGTCACCCGCCTCAACGTCGGTGGCATCGCACGCTTCCTCGAAGCGGGCAGGGACGCCGTGGACGTGCTCGTGCGCGGCCGGGTCGAGGGGGCCGAGACCGAAGCCGCGTGGCAGGGGCGGCAGGTGCGCGTGCCCACGCTGCAACGCTCTTTGCATCCGCTCCGGGACACGCGCGCGCTGGCGGCCGTCGTGCAGGCATTGCGCAAGCTGCGTCCGCGCGTCTTGCACACGCACGCTTCGAAGGCAGGTGCGCTCGGCAGGGCGGCGGCGCGGCTGCTGCACATCCCCTGCGTGCACACGTTCCACGGACACGTGCTGGACGGCTACTTCCCGCGTCCGCTGGGGCGCGCCTTCCTGGCTGCGGAACGCGCGTTGGCCCGCTGGTCGCACGTCACAGCAACCGGGCCGGCGACCGCAACGCGCTTGCAGGAGCTGCTCGGCGTGCCCGTGGAGGTGGTCGCTCCCGGCGTGGAGCTTCCCGCCGCTGCGCCCGATGCACGCGAGCGCTGGCGCGCGTTGTGGGGCCACCCGCAACTCGTCGCCCTGGCGGTGGGGCGCTCCGCCGCGGTGAAGTACCACGCTCGTTTCGTCGAGGCCGCGCGCGGCGCGGGTTACCTCCCCGTCGTCGCCGGCGCCGTGCGTGTGCCCGGCGGGGTGGCGCTCGGCCACGTGGAGGCGATGCAGGACATCTATGCCGCCTGCGACGTGAGCGTGAGCGCGTCGCGCACCGAAGGGACGCCGTTCGCGCTGCTCGAGGCGGCCTGGTGCGGCCGGCCCGTCGTGGCCACGCCGGTCGGAGACGTGCCGTGGGTGGTAGGAGACGGCGGCATCGTGAGCGAGGATCTGGCCTCCGGCTTGAGCCGGCTGCGCGACCCCGGGCTGCGCACGGAGCTCGGGGGGCGGGCGGCGGAGGCGGTGCGGGAGCGCTTTCCCGCTCACGCCGTGGCGCCGCGGCTGCGAGAGCTTTACGCGGACGTGGGGCGCCGGTTCTAATCGCCCCGGCATGCTTCGAGCCGCACAGCCTCCCCGCGCCCGCGGCCGGTCGCTTCCCGACTGGTTCAAGCGGCCGCTGCCCAAAGGCGGCGCCACCCGCCCGGTGCGCGCGCTCGTGGACGAGCTCGGGCTGCACACGGTCTGCGAGTCGGCCAAGTGCCCGAATCTCATCGAGTGTTGGAGCCGCCGCACGGCGACCTTCATGGTGCTCGGCAATCACTGCACGCGCCGCTGCATGTTCTGCTCGGTCCCCTAGGCGACGCCGGCCCCGGTCGCGGCGGACGAGCCGCAGCGGGGGGCGGAAGCCGCGCCCCGGCTCGGTCTGCG
>JAPUHK010000106.1 GCA_027297745.1 Planctomycetota bacterium
GTCGAGGCGCGCCTGCCCGACGTCTCCGCCAAGGCCGGCAAGGTGCGCTCGCACCTGTTCCTGGCGGTCAACGATGCGCTTCCGTTCCTGCGCGGCGACCACGAGATGCGCGAGCAGATCTACGCCTTCCTGCGCGACCGCAAGCTGCGCATCGACGTCTTCGCGCTGCAGCGCACGCGCGACGGCGCGCGGGTGCTGGCGCTCGACCGCGCGAAGCCCGTGCTCGTGGCGGGCGAGGAGGTCGTGTTCGAGGTCGTGGTGCGCAACGTAGGCGTGGGCCACACCTTCCCCGGCGGCACGAACGACTCGAACGAGGCCTGGGTCGAGCTCACGATCAGCGACGAGCGGGGCAACACGCTCGGCCGCCGCGGCTGGGTCGACGAGGAGCGCTACGTCGACAAGAAGGCGCACTTCTACAAGGTCATCTTCGTGGACGAGCAGGGGCAGGCGCGCTTGAAGCGCGATCCGCACAACTTCCGCGTGCCGGCCTTCACCCGCGTCGTGGGTCCCGGGCTGGCGGACCTGAGCCGCTATCGCTTCGTCGTCCCGGAATCCGCGGCCGGGAAGAAACTCACGATTCGCGCGCGGCTGATGTGGCGCAAGTTCAACCGTGACTACATGAAGTTCGTGTTCGGGGAGGCGGGCATGAAAGTGCCCGACCTGCCGCACCTGCAAGGGCAGTCCATCCCCGATCTGCCGGTTACGGCCATCGCGGAGCACGACGTCACGCTCGAGGTTACGCGTGAGTGGCGCGCGCCGGCGCCCGTGAACGACGGCGAGCTATGGCAGCGCTACAACGATCACGGCATCGCCAACCTGCTCACGGGCGCCTTCGACGTGGCCGAGCGCAGCTTCGCCGAGGTCGCTCGGCTCAGGCCGGACCTGCCGGACGGGTACCGCAACCAGGCGCGCCGCTGGATCAAGGGGGCGACCCCCAAGCGGGCTGTCCCGTTCCTCGAGAAGATCGACGAGATTGCGCCTACGGACCCGCAGCGGGCCTGGTTCTGGGGCCGTTATCTCGAGCGCATCGAGGAGTTCGAGGAGGCCGAGAAGATGTACCTGCGGACGACCCGCATCTTCCCGGCGGACCGCAACGCGTGGAAGGCGCTAGGCCGCGTGCGCTTCAAGATGCACCGCTACGAGGAGGCGCTGCCGGCGTATCTGGAGGTGTTGAAGATCGACAGCGAGGACGTGGAGTCACACAGGCAGCGCGCCCACATCTACCGTCTGCTGGGCAAGGAGAGAGAGGCTGCCGAGGCGCAGAAGGCCCACGACAAGTACCGTAAGGACGACTTGGCGGAGCAGTGGACCAAGAAGTTCCTGCTCGAGCACCCGGAGATCAACGACAGTGCGCAGCCGCGTCACATCTACGCTTTGGATTAGCCTGCTGCTCGCCGTGGCCTGCAGCAAGGAGGAGCCGCCGCCCACGAAGCGCGACCCCGAGCCGATCGATTGGCAGCCGCCCGTCGTTGAGACGATCCCCTCGGGCGTGACCTACACGGATATGACTCGGCGCGCGGGCATCGACTTCGTCCACTACAACGCCGCCTCCGCGAACAAGTGGCTGCCCGAGACGATGGGTGCGGGCGTGGCGGTGATCGAGTTCGAGCCGGTGGACGTGCGCCTCCTGTTCATCCAGGGTCAGCTGTGGGAGGGGCAGGACCGTCCGCCCGAGGGCGAGCCCACGATGCGGCTCTACAAGCGCATCGGGGAGTGGCAGTTCAAGGACGTGACGAAGGAGTCGGGCCTGGACGTGCCCTGCCATGGGATGGGTTGCGCCGTGGCCGACTACGACGACGACGGCGACCCGGACCTCTACGTGACCTGCCTCGGCCCCAACCTGCTGTTCCGCAACGACGGCGGCAAGTTCGTGCGGGTGGAGGGCGCTCCCGACGGCGGCAAGTGGACCGACGAAAAGGGCAACGAGATCTGGTCCTGGTCGACCGGCGCCGCCTGGTTCGATGCGAACGGCGACGGGCGCCTGGACCTCATCGTCCTGAACTACGTGCACTGGACGCCGGAGACGGACGTGAAGACGAAGTTCACGGACGCCAGCAACACCTACACGCGCCCCCAGCTGTACGACGGCGACACGGTGCGGCTGTACCTGCAAAAAGAGGACGGCAGCTTCGAGGACGCCACCGCGCGGGCGGGCCTGCGCATCGTGCAGCGCACGGGCGGCAAGGTCGAGGTGGCGGGGGAGTTGGGGCCGATCGAGGGCGCGCGCGACATGGGCAAGTCGCTCGGCCTGGTGGTCGACGACTTCAATCGCGACGGCATCTTGGACTTCATGGTGGCCAACGACACCGTGCAGAACTTCATGTTCTGCGGCCGCAAGGACGGCAGCTTCAACGAGTGCGCGCAGCTGGCGGGAGTCGCCTTCGATGACAAGGGGCTCGCGCGCGCGGGCATGGGGATCGACTCCGCGGAAGTCGCCAACGACGGCCGGAGCGTGGTGGCGATCGGCAACTTCAGCGGAGAGCCCGTCTTCTTGTTCAAGGTGCTGCGCCAGCTGGAGGACCACGTGGTGATGGAGGACGAGGCTGTCAGCGCCCGCATCGGGGAGGCGACGCTGTTGCCGCTGACGTTCGGGCTGGCCTTCCTGGACGCCGACCTCGACGGCTGGCCCGACCTCGTGCTGGCCAACGGCCACATCGAGCCGACGGTGGCCAACGTGCAAAAGGAGCTCCAGTACGAGCAGGCGCCGCAGCTGTTCCGCAACCGGGAGGGCAAGCGCTTCTTCGACGTCTCGCTCGATGCGGGAGCGCCGTTCCGCAAGCGCATCGTCGGGCGCGGCCTGGCGTACGCCGACCTGGACGACGACGGGGACCTGGATCTCATCATCACATCCAACGGCGGGCGGCCGATGGTCCTGCGTGCGGACCTGCAGGAAGAACACCGTTCCCTGCGCTTGAGGCTGCGGCAGCCCGAGCGCAACCGCGATGCGATCGGCGCGGTCGCGCTCGTGACCGCGAACGGTGTCACGCAGCGCCGCATGGTGCGTACCGGCGGCAGCTACCTGAGCCAGAGCGAGCTGACGCTGACCTTCGGGCTGGCCAAGGCCGGAAGGGCCGAGAAGGTCACCGTCGTCTGGCCCGACGGCACACGGCAGGAGCTCGGCCCGCTGGCTGCGGGCTCGCACGTGATTGTGCGGAAGTAGTTGTAAGGGTAGGGGGTCTTTTGCGCCGCGGCCTTACGCGGCCATGCGCAAGGGCAGGTCCAGCCAGCGGGACACGTCGCGCGCGCAACGCTGCGCGATCTGCAGGTCGCGTGTGCCCGGCAACAGCGTCACCGGTCCGACCGGGAAGCCCTGGATCTCGACGCGGTAGCAGCGCCGCTCTTTGACCATGGCCACGGCCAGCATGCGGTAAGGGACGTCGTAGCGCACGAAGTGGCCGGCGACGTCGTCCAGCGTGGTGCACTCGGCGCGGCGGCTGCCGGGGATGACCTTGGCCCAGCGAATCTTGCCGAAGCTCGGCGGGTGCGCGTCGATGCGCGCGATGGCGTAGCCCACGAGCGCCAGCAGCATGAACCGGATGTTGGCGGTGATCAGCGCGGCGCCGACCGCCACGACCGTCAGCACCGTGCCGAGCTCGCGGGTCCACGTGCGCGGGTTACAGGGCATGTTGAACAGGACCGCGTCGCGGAGCACCTTGCAGCGGTCGGCCACGGCGTCCGGCGCGGGCCCCACGGGCTTGAAAGGCTCGGGCGCCGTCTTGCGGTAGCGTGGGGCCTCCCTGCGTGCGCCGAGGTGCCTGCGACGCAGGAAGTCGTAGTCCTGGCGCTGGACGGGATCGCGCAGGATCGTCCCCGCCTCCTGGATGCGCAAGAACCAGTCGGCGGCGTCCGGCGCGGGGGACTTGTCGGGGTGCCACTTCAGGGCGGCGCGGCGGTAGGCCGCCTCGATCTCGTTCCGGTCCGCCTCGGGATGCACGCCGAGCATCGAGTACGCGTCCGTGCGGGGGTCGTACTTCAACACCGTTCCCATTCTCGCTCACACGCAGCTAAAACGTGAAGAGGGGAATGGGTGTGGGGCCTCCCGCCCGGGGCGGGAGGCCCCTGGTACCCCCTGTAGGAGTCGAACCCACATCTACGGCTCCGGAGGCCGTCGCTCTATCCATTGAGCCAAGGGGGCCGCTCGAAAGGGTGAGGATACGGCCCGCAACCGGTTTTGCAATACGCGCTAGCGTTGCGGGGAAGACGACGCATGCGGGCTGCGCCGCGGGGCGGGACGGTTGCCGGCGCCCGCTCCAGCACGGTCGCGCGGACGACCCCGGCCCCGCCGCGGGCGCGGCTCCTTGTAGCCCGCCGGCTTCGGAGGCACGGGGACCGGTCCGGGCTTCCAGCCCTTCGCGAGCCGTTCGCGCACGAACTCCAACTCCTGCGGTGTGAGCTTGCGGTAGCGTCCGACCGGCAGGCCGTCGGTCTTCAGCGGCCCGACGGCCACGCGCTCGAGGTGGACGACCCTGAGCCCCACCTTGCCGAAGATGCGCCGTAGCTCCCGGTTGCGCCCTTCCCAGACCGTGACCGTGACCTCGGTGCGCGTGCCGCGACGTTGCACCTTGCGCACGTGCGCGGGGCTGGTCTTGCCTTCCGCCAGCCAGACGCCGTGCTCGATGCGCTCGATCTGGTCCGGCGCCACGGCGTGGTTGACCGTGAGCTTGTAGGTCTTGTCGACCTGGTAGCGCGGGTGGCAGATGACGTTCGCCAGCTCGCCGTCGTTCGTGATCAGGATCAGGCCTTCCGAGTCGGCGTCCAGCCGCCCGACGGCGTATACGCGCCGCTTGCCGTCCTTGATCAGGTCGACCGCGCGCGGGCGGCCTTGCTCGTCCTTCGAGGTGCAGATGTAACCGCGGGGCTTGTTGAGCAGGTAGTAGACCTGCTCTTCGGGCTTGACCCGTTCGCCGTCGACGACCAACTCGTCCTTGGTGCCGTCGACGGTGGTGCCCGGTTTGCTTACGACCGAGCCGTTGACCTGGACACGGCCCTGCTCGATCAGTTTTTCGCACTCCCGTCTGGAACCCACTCCGCAGTGGGCCAGGATCTTGTGAAGGCGCCCTTGCATCGCTCATCCTCCAGGCGGCTCTCGCCGTGCCGAGCGGCGCATTATACGCGGGCCGCTAGGGAGGGCCGTAGAGGAGCGCGCGCCAGGGCGATCCGGCGCCGTCAGGCCGGAAAGCCCGCGCGCCCGCGGCGGCGGGCAACAGGACGGTCTGCGGGGCGCTGAGCTCCACGTCCCCGAACCGGCCGGAGCCCTCGAGCAGGAACAACGCCCGCCAGGCCGTGCCGGGCTCGATCGTGCGCTGCCCGTCGCCCGAGATGCGGTCCACGACGAACAGGGCCGTGTCCAGCAGCCGCTCGGTGCGGTCGTCCAGGCGGCGCGGCGGGGGGGTCGGGTCGCAGGCCCCGAGGTCGGCGCATTCGAGCGCTTGCTCGAGGTGCGTGTCGCGGTCGCTGCCCCAGTCGTACAGCCGGTACGTGGTGTCCGCGGACTGCTGGAGCTCGAACAGCTGCAGGCCGCCGCCTATGCCGTGCACGGTGCCGGAGGGCACGAACACCGCGTCGCCCTGCTGCACGGGTACGAAGCGCAGCAGCGCCCGCAGCGTCCCCTGCTCGGTGGCCGCGCGCACCGCGGCGGCGTCCACGCTCTCGGCGAAGCCGTGGTACACACCGGCACCGGACTCCGCTTCGAGCACGACCCAAGCCTCCGTCTTCGGGTCCCCGGTCTTGGGGTGCACTTGCACCGAGAGGGGCTGCGCGCAGTCGAGACGCTTGGCCAGCAGCTCGATCGGACCGCCGAAGGCGTCCGGGTCGCTGTCCACCACGTCGTCGAGCGTCGCGTCGCGCAGCGCGCCGTTGCGCACGGTGCTGGGCCCGGCGGGATGCACCGACAGGTCCCAGGCCTCCCCGACGCCCTCACCGAGGCGCCCTCCGCCCCACGCGCGCCGCTTGAGCGCGGGCTCCAGGAGCAGCGGGTAGTCCGCGCGGGCCATGCTTCTCAAGAGCCTATCGCAACAGGGGGGCTGTGCGCCCCGTGCGCGTGCCCCCGCCCCGGCGGGTTACGGACACGGGAAACACGGGCGGGTATGGGCAGGGGCAGGACTAAAAAAACGGGGCCGGCACTGAGGCCGGCCCCGGTCGATTCGGTCGGATCGGAAGCTACGAGTCTTCCTTCGCGATCTCCTCGAGGATCGCGGCGTAGTCCTCAGCCGAAACCTTGTCGCAGCCGAAGAACGGCAGACGCGGAAGCTGCTTCTTCTCACCGGCCACCAGGACCGCGCGAGCTCCGTAGGGAGACTCGGGCTCGATCTGGGATAGCTCGGGGGCATCCGGATCGGCGCGCACGACCTCGTCCCAGGGAAGGTCCTTGCTCGGGTAGAAGGGCGCCTCGCCCGGATCCGCCCGCTCGGTGCCGGTGTTGCTGTCGCCCTGCACGAGCTCCTCGTGCTCCTCGTCGGTCATGGGCATGTCGGCGGGATCGTCGCGGCCGTCGACGTGGACGTCGGACGTGCGCACCGCTGACTCACTGTGGTCGGCCTCGCTCGGCTCGGCCTGCTCGTCCTTGGAGGCATCCTCGAGCATCCGCTCGGCCTCGGCCTCCTCCGCCTCGGCAGTGGGGACGGGCGCCTCGACCGGCTCCTCCGCCACCATCGGTTCGGGCGCCTCGGCCTCCGGCTGCACCACGGCGGGCTCGGCCGCCTCGCTCTCGCCCTTGGTGCGCTCGACCCACGCCTCGGCCTCGCCGTCGTCGACCGTCTCGTCGGCGGTCTCCATGGCCGCTTTGCAGGCGGCGCAAAGGCCGCCGGCGGCGACGCACATGAGGCACTTCTGCGGCCCCTCGGGCACGCGCTCTTCGGCTTCCACGGCGGGCTCGGGGATTTGCGTCTCTTCCACGGGCTCCGGGGCCTCGCCGCAAGCTATGCCGCAGCCGCACGTCGGCTCGGCCTCGACCGGGGCCGGCTGCTCGACGACCGGCTCCGCTTCCACTTCGACGGCGGGCTGCTCTTCAGGCTGCCCCTCGGCCTCACTGCAACCGCTCTGCTCGCCCTCGGCGCAACCCTCTTCGCTGTCCGCGCCGCAACCGGGCTCCTGGGCAGGCTCTTCTTCCATGACCGGCTCGCCCTCTTCGAACGCGCCCTCACCCTCAGACTGTTCCTCGACCTGCTCCTCAGGCTGCTCTTCCGGCTGCTCCTCGGCCTCTGACCCACAACCCTCGGCCGTGCGCGCCTCCGGCTTTTGTGCCGCGTCGCCGGCCACCACCGCCGCCGCAGCTTCCGCGGCGCGCTTCTGGTTCAGCGACTCCACACGGCGCTGGACGTCGAGCCGGTCCTCGGAGACTTCCGCTTCGACCTCGCTCGGATCCTCGAACAAGCGGATGATCTCGTCGATGCCGTTCGTCTTGTCGCCCAGGGTGTTGTGGTGCGCGGGGGCCGGCTGCACCGGTGATCCCTCGACCTGCTTACCCTTGCGCTTCATCTTCGCGCGATGCTTGGCGTCGTTGCAGGCCTCGATGCCGTGCTTGCAGACCTCGCTGTCGGGAGCGAGGCGCAGGCCCTTGGCGTAGTGGCTCTTGGCTGAAGTAATCCTGCCGGCCGCGAAGTGCGCATCCGCCAGGCGGCGGTGCAGGTCGGCCTGGACCGAATGGGGCGGACGGCTGCTGATCGCGCGGCTGTAGCTGCGCGCGGCCTCCTTGTAACGCCGCGCGTGGAACAGCGCACCGCCCTTGATGGCGTGGCGCACTTCCTTTTCTCTCATGCCGTTGGACTTCTCGCGGATCCTGTAGACCTCGATCCACGGCTGCCCCTTGAAGACCTCGCGCACCTCACAGACGACCACGATCGGCTGGACGCGGTCCAGGTCATCGATCCGCGCCACCTTGTCTCTTTTCAACTTGTAGACAAAGAAGTGCGGGTAGCTGCGCACGAAGTCCCGCTTCTCATACAGGCGGGCGTCGATCGGCCACGCGGAGAAGTTCTGGTACGTGTCCTCGTTGAACCGCGTGTAGTACGGGTTGTAGCTGTCGCCCTCCTGATGGAAGTAGAGCTGCAGCTCGATCTTCACGTCGTAATACTCGTGCGGGTTCCGGAGCACTTCCGCCAGCGACACCTTCTTGATGTCGTCCATGTCCGTGAACCAGCCGGCTACGGCAACCGTGGACGCCGTCAGGGCGCACAGCAGCCCCACGAGCATCGTGAGTTGAAGCCTATTCCGTCTCATGAAACCGTCTCCTCTTCAGCCATGATTTCGCGCAGCAGGCGATAGATAGCCTCGTTGAGCTTTGCCTCGGTGAGGTACTCGCCGTTCTCGATCTTGGTGCGGATCTCTTCGACCAGCTCCTCGCGTACGCCTTGCACACGAGAGAGCAGTCCGACCATCCTGGCCAGACTCCGAAAGCGAACGGGCATGTCGCGTTCGCGCCCGTAGAACATCCGTCCTCCAAATGGGGTCAGACGAGCCCGCACGGGACCCGCCGAAACCACGCATCTATCGACGGGCCCGGCAGCGCGACTTGAGCGGCCCCGGAGGGCGGTGGGGGCGGTTTCAAGCCCCGGCTGAGGCCGGGTCCGGCTTCCTATAGAAGGAAAGAGCGCTGGCGGCCGTCTGGACGGTCCGGTAGGGGGTTTTGGGTCCCTGCGCATGTCCCAGCGAGGGCGGCTCGAGCCGCGCGGAGTGTTCGAGAACGAGGCACCCGCCGGGAGCCAGAAGGCCCCGAGCCACGTACCCGAACAGGGTTTCGAAACGCGCCCGCAGCGCCGCGTCCTCGAGCAGCGGGAAGGGCGGGGCGCAGACGGCCACGTCCACGGCGCCCTGCCCGGGCTCCCCGCTCTTGTGCAGGCCGAAGGCGGTGATCGACAACAGGAAGCCCCGCTCCCCGGCGCCGCACAGCTCCAGGTTGCGGCGCAGAACGGGTAGCACGCGGCGCCCGTTCTCCACGAAGGTGCACAGCCGCGCTCCGCGGGACAGGGCTTCCAGACCGATCGCGCCCGACCCGGCGAAGCAATCCAGGAAGACGGCGTCCTGGACCTGCTCTCCCAGGATCCCGAACAACCGCTCCCGCTCCCGGTCCTGCATCGGGCGGATGCCGGGCGGCACCTCCAACTGGCGCCCCTTCCAGGATCCCGCGATGATGCGCATGCGACCCTACCGGTACCCGAGGAGCAGGCCGGGCGCAACGGTGTCGCGTAGCCCCGCACGAATTCTGGCTGAGGCGGGGGTCCGGAGGTGGCAGAATGCTCGTCATGAAGCGCGTACGGCTTTCCATCAACGTGGACCACGTCGCCACCGTGCGCAACGCGCGCGGGACGGTGTACCCCGATCCGGTCCACGCGGCAGTGCTCGCAGAGAAGGCGGGCGCCGACGGGATCACGATCCACCTGCGCGAGGACCGGCGTCACATTCGGGAGCGGGACGCCGAGATCCTGCGTGCTACCACGGAACGCCTCAATCTCGAGCTGGCGTGCTCCTCGGAGATGATCGAGTTCGCGCAGCAATTGCAACCCGATCTGGCCACGCTCGTTCCCGAACGCCGGGAGGAGCTGACGACGGAAGGCGGTCTCAACGTCGCGGGCGACGTTGACGGCGTGACGCAGACCGTGCAGATGCTGCAGGAGAAGGGCATCGCCGTGAGCCTGTTCATCGATCCGGAGACGGCGCAGATCGATGCCGCGGCCGCCACCGGGGCGCGCTTCGTCGAACTGCATACGGGACGCTATGCCGACGCGCCGAGCGAGGCGCGTATCGAGAAGGAGCTCGTGGCCCTGCGCAAGGCCGCGGCACACGCCGGGCAGGCCGGGTTGCGGGTCAACGCCGGCCACGGCCTGCGGCTGCAGAACGTGCGTCCGGTGGCGTCCATTCCGGAGATCGAGGAGCTTTCCATCGGCCACGCCATCGTCGCGCGTGCGATCTACGTCGGCATGGAAGCGGCCGTGAGGGAGATGTTAGAGGCCTTGCGTGGGTGACTTCTCCGGCTCCCTCGTTGCCATCGTGACTCCGTTTCAAGGCGGCGAGGTCGATCGGGCGGCCTTCGCGGAGCTCGTCGAATGGCAGATCGATGAAGGGACCCGTGGGATCGTCGTCGGCGGCACGACCGGCGAGTCCGCCACCTTGCACGTCGAGGAGCGCGAGGCCCTGACGCGCTCCTCGCTCGAGATCGCCGGCGACCGTTGCCCGGTGATCGTGGGCACGGGCACGAACGACACGCGCACGTCCGTGGAGCTCTCGAGGGCCGCGGTCGAATGGGGCGCCGCGGGGTTGCTGGTGGTCACGCCCTACTACAACAAGCCGACCCAGACCGGCCTGGAGGCGCACTTCCGGGCCGTGGCCGAGGCGGCCGCGGGCTGCCCGGTGATTCTGTACGACGTCCCCGGACGCACCGGGGTCACGATCGAGGAGGGCACCCTGCACCGGCTGGCCGAGATTGAAGGCATCGTGGCCCTGAAAGACGCGACGCACGACATCGAACGCGTCTCGCGCCTCGCCGCCGACACTTCGCTCACGATCCTGAGCGGCGACGACGCGCAGACGCTGCCGATGATGGCCAACGGCGCCGCAGGGGTCATCTCCGTCGCCGCCAACGTGGTGCCGGCGCAGATGGCGCGCCTGTGCGCCACGCAGGATCACGATCTGCACGCGAGCCTCGTAACGCTGTTCACGGCGCTGTTCTGCCAGACGAACCCCATCCCCCTCAAGTTCGCGCTGGCGGAGATGGGGCGCATCCGGAACGAGCTGCGCCTCCCCTTGACCCCGCTCGACGCCCCGCACCACGAGACGGTGCGCGACGCCCTGCGTCATGCAGGAGCGTTGTGATGTTCCCTGGAATCTTCGGAGCCGTCTTCGGCGTGGTGCTGATCTTCTCGTTCGCGGCGAACACCTTTCCTCTGCTCTACGTCCTCTTGCGCTGGCGCACCGCCGGCCAGGGCGAGCCCGGGCTGGGCACCCTCGCGGCGCTGCACTACTTCAAGAACACGGGACTACTCGTGGCCCTGTCCGGGGTGGCGTTGTTCATCTATTCGCTGCTCGAGGGGAAGGGCGCGGACAGCGAGCAACGGACGGCGCTCGGCCTGCTGTGCGGCGGCACGCTCTTCTTCGGCATGCACCTGCTGGCCGTGTCCCGCCGGGGGCCGGCCGATCCCGGCCATCCGGTCCGCCGGCTGTTCGACGGCTACGTGTTGGTGCTGTGCGGGATCATCGGCTTTGTCTTCCTGCTCGTGCTGTTCGTGGCCGCCTTCGAGAAGGACACGGGCTTCGGCAGCGGCGGTCGAGCGGAGAGGATCCACGCGGGCGCTGCGTGGGCCGGGGTCTTCCTCGTGACTTACATGCTCTACGGGCGCCGCCTGGCCACGTCGCGGTAGGTTGCTCGCAAGCTCGCAACGGGAGCGTTCAAGGGGAGCCGTCGCTCCCGCTTCCGGCGGCGATGCCTCTAGGCGCCGAGGATGCGGTTGCGGCCCGCGCGCTTGGCTTTGAACTGAGCATCGTCTGCACGCCGCACCAGCTCCTGGGCATTCTGCGCCTGGGACGGGAAGCTGGCCACACCGCCGCTCACGGTTACGCGCGTCGGGGCGCCGGGCGCGTTGTAGCGGATGTCGGCCTCCTCCACGAGACGGCGGGCGCGGTCGACGAAATCCACGCCGTTGCCGGGCAGGCGGGTCGTCTCGGGCATGATCACCACGAACTCCTCGCCGCCGTAGCGCACCACGATGTCCGCGTCGCGGAAGCTCTCCTGCAGGATGCGGGCGATCTTGCGCAGCACACGGTCGCCGGCCTGGTGGCCGTTCGTGTCGTTGTAGACCTTGAAGTGGTCGACGTCGAGCATGGCCAGCGTGAGGTCGTGCTTGTAGCGGCGGGCGCGCTCGATCTCCTGGGGCAGAACGCGGTTGAAGTAGCGCCGGTTGAACAGCCCGGTGAGCTCGTCGATGGTGGCCAGCTCGTCAGCGGTGCGGAACAGCAGCGCGTTGTGGAAGGTCTGTGCCGCGCTCTCGCTGAAGGCTTCGAGGTAGGCCAGGTCCGACTCGCGGAAGGGGCCCGGACGCATGCGCTCGGCCACGCACAGGACGCCCATGGCCTCTCCTTGCCACAGCTGCGGCACGATCATGTAGGAGCCGGCCTGGTAGCGGCGGCCCGAGGCGGGCCCGTCCGCGCCGGCTTCCTGCACCAGCATGGAACGGCGCTCGGAGACCATGCGGCCGGCCACACCCTCGCCGGGCGTGATGCGGGCCTTCTCCACGATTTCCGGGTCCAGGCCTGTGGCGTGCACGATGCGCATCTCGCGCTGGCCGGGCTCGCGCAGGAACAGGCTGACCTTGGCCGCGCGTACGCGGGAGCGCACGCGGTCGACGTACTTCTCCGCCAGCTTCGCGAGGTCGCTGGTGAGGCGGTTGAGCATGCGGGAGTCGTCGATCAGCGCCGAGAGCCGCTCGGCTTCGCTACCGAGGCGCGCCAGGGCGTGGCGCTCGGCCGGCGCCTGCGGATGCTTGAGACGCTTCCAGAGCTCGTTGGGATAGAACGGGCAGGCCAGCATCTCCTCATGGTCGAAGATGCCGAGCGGGCGTTGCGCCTCCGCTTCCTCCTCGCTCATCAGAATGAGCAGCCGTTTGCGGCCCGCGGCTCCCCGCAGTGCTTTCAGCGCGCGACCGAAGTCGCCGGAGATCTCGGGCAACTCGACGAGGATGCCCTGTACCTGTTCTTTATTGAGACGGAAGATGGCCTCATAGACCGAGCGCACGGCGACGAAGTCGACACCCCGAGGGGTCAACTGTTCAACCTCGCTCAGGTATCTGTTCCCGACGTAAAGGTATTCCAACGTCTGGATCAAATCTGCTCAGTCACTTTCTTTGTGCCTAAGCCGCCCGGAAGCCGTGCCTTAGGCCGTTTTTGGGCCTTTTCTCCGTTTTCGGCCTACAACGGTAGACCGGTAGCGCGTGGGGATCTGCCAATGGTGTGCCCGTTTAGGGCACGCGCTCAGATCTTCTGGAATCGCTGTATCAGATCGGGATCCCATTGCGTCCCGGCGCCTGATTGGAGAATATCCCGCGCCTGGGAAGGGGAAAGCCCGCGCCGGTACGGTCGGTCCGAGATCATCGCGTCGTACGCGTCGACGATCGCAAGTACGGCCGCCGGATGCGGAATCTCTTCGCCGCTGAGCCCGTCCGGGTAGCCCGCGCCGTCCCAACGCTCGTGGTGGTGGCGCACGATCGGACGGATCTCCGCCAGGAAGTCGAGCGGAGCGAGGATGCGCTCCCCGATCGTGGGGTGATCCTGAATGACCTGGAACTCCCGGTCGCTGAGCCGCCCGGGCTTGTTGAGGATCTCTTCGGGAATCCCGATCTTGCCGATGTCGTGCAGCTTCGCGGCCGTTTCCAGGATCTCGCGCTCGCGCAGCGGCAGGCGCAGCCTCTCGGCGAAGTTTCTGGCCAATGCGGCGACGCGGCGTGAGTGGCCCTTGTTGAAGCGGTCCTTGGCCTCGACCGCCTCGATCAGGGTGGCCACGATGGCCACGTAGGCGTGCCGGTGCTCGGCCCGCAGCCGGTCGTTCTCGACCGCCAGGGCCAGGTCGCGGCCCGCGATCTCCAGCAGCTGCAGGTCGGCGCCGTCGAAGGAGCGCTCGCGGGCTACGGCCACGGCGCCGTCCTCGAAAGGCGCGGCCACGCCGTAGCCCAGGCCGCAGGGCGCGTGCACCGGGCTCTCTTCGCGGCGGGCGCGCAGCGCGATCGGCACCAGCTCGTGCGGATCGGGGTCGCCCTCCCAGGTGGTCACCCGCTCCTTGTCGGTCAGCACCACGGCGCTGCCAGAAAAGTGCCCGCGCAGCAGCGCCAGACAGTTGCGCAAGGGCGCCTTGCGCCCGGCGATCAGCCGGGTCAGGTCGTGCAAGAAGCTGACGTCCGCCACACGGCGCTCCAGGTCGGCGCTGGCCGTCTCGACGCGGGAGGTCAGGTCGACGATCGCCTTCTCCTTGTTCTTGCGCCTTTCCCGCGCGGCCAGTGCCCGCCGCACCGCGTCCCGCACCTGGTCCGTGGTGAAGGGCTTCATCACGTAGTCCGCGACCCCGTGGCGCAGCGCGTCCACGGCGCTCTCCGCCGAGGCGTAGGCAGTGATGATCAGCGCCTCCAGCGTAGGGTGGTGCTTGCGGGCGGCCTCGATCAGCTCCAGCCCGGTCAGGCCGGGCATGCGCAAGTCCGTTACGAGCAGGTCGAAGGAGTCTTGCCGGATGCGCTCCAGCGCCTCGCGGGGCTCGGTGGCGAACTCGGCCTCGTGGCCGTCCCGGTTCAGCGCCCGGGTCAGCAGGCGGGCGATCTGCTCTTCGTCATCGACGACCAGGATGCGCCCGCGGCCCACCATCAATACGGTTAGATCGGTCGGGGCGAAGCGGGCCATCAGGCCCAAAGCCCCGCCGAGTCCGAGTTCGAGCCCGTGCGCCGGGGTAGGGAAGGACGTTCGCGGGCTCGGGCGGGCATCGGACTCGGGCTCGGGTTGTTACCTTGGTAGTCGTGAGTCTCCAGGTCGAAGTCGGTGGAATGCACTGTGCGGGCTGCGCGCGGACCGTCGAGCGCGCGCTCGAGCAGGTTGTGGGGGTCGAGCAGGCCGAGGTCAACTTCGGCGACGAGAGCGCGACCCTGGAAGGAGAGCCGCAGGCCGCAGACCTGATCGCCGCGCTGCAGGCCAAGGGCTACCGGCTCGGGGTCTCGCGGGCGCGCTTCGAGCGAGGGGACCCCAGCGCGGCGGCGCAGCTGGCCTTTGTCGTCGTCGTGCGTGACAGCGAGGTCGAGTATCTCAACGGTCCGGGCCACCTGGATCGGATCCAGGACCTGGTCGGCGCCCCAGCGGCGGCCGCGCGGGACGAGGAGCAGGCGGCGCGCGAGCGTGCGCACCGGCGTCTCGTGCTCGAGACGGGCGTGGCCGTCCTGTTCGGCGGCCTCGTGCTCGTGGGCGGCATGTCCGGCGTCATGACCGCGGGCCTGCAGTGCTTGTTGACGGTCCCGGTCCTCTTCTGGGCCGGCCGCCGCTTCCTACACGGGGCGTGGAGTGCGTTGCGGCACGGCAGCGCAGACATGAACACCCTCATCGCCGTCGGCACGCTGTCCGCGTTCGGCTACTCCACTTTCATCTGGTTGGCGCGCCGCGGGGCGCCCGTCTACTTCGACACGGCCGCCGTGATCGTGACCCTGATCCTCGTGGGGCGTCTGCTCGAAGAGCGGGCCAAAGGCCAGGCGGGCAGCGCCATCCGCAAGCTGATGGGGCTGCGGCCCAAGACGGCCCATGTGCAGAGCGGGCAGGGAGTGCAGGAGATCCCCCTGGACGAGGTGCGCGTCGGCGATCTCGTAGTGGTCAAGCCGGGCGAGACCATCCCGGTCGACGGGGTCGTGGTCGAGGGGCGCTCGACCGTCGAGGAATCGATGCTGACCGGCGAGCCCAATCCGGTGGTCAAGCAGGACGGGTCGCGCGTCTTCGCCGCCACGCGCAACCAGACCGGCGCGTTCGTGTTCGAGGCCACGGGCGTCGGCGCCGAGACCGCGCTGCAGCGCATCGTGGCGCTGGTGCGGCGCGCGCAGGGCTCCAAGGCGCCGGTGCAGCAACTGGCCGACCGGGTGGCGTCCATCTTCGTGCCCGCGGTGCTGGCCGTCGCGGCGCTGACCTTCGTCCTGTGGATGACGGTCCCGGCCGAGCCCGTGCTGGAGCAGGCCCTGTTGAGCACCGTTGCCGTACTGATCATCGCCTGCCCGTGTGCGCTAGGGCTGGCCACGCCGACGGCGATCCTGGTCGGGGTCGGACGGGGTGCGCAGAAAGGCATCCTCGTACGCGATGCGCGTGCGCTGGAAACGGGCGGCAAGGTGGACACCGCCGTCTTCGACAAGACGGGCACGCTGACCGTCGGCCGGCCCGTCGTCACCGACGTCGTTCCCGACGAGACCGACGTGCTGTACGCCGCCGCGTGCGTGGAGTGGCGTTCCGAGCATCCGCTGGCGCAGGCGGTCGTGCGCGCGGCCGAAGAAAAGGAGCTCGACCTCGAGACGTTCCAGGACTTCACGGCGTTGCCCGGCCGCGGCGCCGAGGCGGGAGGCGTGCTCGTGGGGAACCGCCGCTTGTTCGCAGAGCGCGGCATCGAGACGCCGGACGTCACCGCGTACGAAGAAGCGGGGAAGAGCCTGCTCTACGTCGCGCGCGACGGAGGCTACCTGGGTTTCGTCGCTGTGGCCGACGAGTTGCGCCCCGAGAGCGTGGAGGTCGCCGCGGCGCTGCGGCGCGCCGGCCTCGAGCTCGTGCTGCTCTCCGGCGACCGCAAGCTCGTAGCCGAAGCGGTCGCGCTGCGCCTCGGCATCGAGACGGTGGCGGCCGAAGTGCTGCCCGAGGACAAGGCGGCGCGCGTGCGGGCGCTGCGCGACAGCGGGCGCATCGTGGCCATGATCGGGGACGGCATCAACGACGCGCCTGCGCTGGCCGAGTCCGATCTGGGCATCGCGCTCGGCACCGGCACGGACGTGGCCATGGAGACGGCGGACATCACGCTGGTGCGCGGAGACCTGCGCGGCGTGCCCGAGGCGTTGAAGCTGGCGCGCGCCACGATGCGCACCGTGCACCAGAACCTGTTCCTGGCCTTCGCCTACAACACGATCGCCATCCCCGCGGCCGCGCTGGGACTGTTGAACCCGATGATCGCGGCCGGCGCGATGGCGCTGTCGTCGTTGAGCGTGGTCACGAACGCGCTGCGTCTCAAACGGGCGTAGCTCCACGGCACGCAGTGTTCCACGCAACAGTTACTCTTCCGAGTCGTCGTATCTTGCTGCCGGTGGCCGACTTGTACCCTTTGTCCCGCGGCATGCGTGCCGCAGTTCGGGGGGTAACTGTCACCTCGTTGCGACCCAGATCTGCTCGCGTCCGTAGGCGGGGGGGGAGCGGTCGAAGCCGCCGTACTCCGCCTCTATGTGGAAGCCGCAACGCTCGAACAGGTAGTGCATCTCCCACCGGTAGGTCCAGCGCATCTGCAGGACCTCCTCCTCTTCACGCAGGACCTTGCCGCCGGAGTCGACCTCGCGCAAACGCCAGCGCTCGGTCAAGCGCTGCAGCAACGGGTCGTTGGTGCGCTGCAGGACCGTGATCTCGAGTTGGTTGCCCGAAGGCAACGGATGCACCGCGTCCTGGGAGACCGGCGGATCGACCTCGCCCGCCGCGCACCATTCGAGGAGCGGATCGAACACGTGCAGCGCCAGCTTGCCGCCGGGGCGCACGTGCCGGTGTGCGCATCGCAGGGCCGTGTGCTGGTCGTCGGAGGTGAGCAGCGCCTGGAACGAACGCCAGGCGATGAAGATCAGGCCGAAGCGTTCCTCGAACTCGAACTCCCGCATGTCGCCGTGCTTCAGGCGCACGCGTGCGGACACTTCCTCGGCGTGGTCCCCGCGTTTCTCCTCCGCGCGCCGCAGCATGGCCTCGGACCGGTCGAGGCCCTGGATCTCGAAGCCGGCCTCGGCCAACGGCCAGAGCACGCGTCCCGTTCCGCAGGCGAGCTCGAGCACCGGCCCCCCGGTCTCCTGCGCCAGGCTGCGATAGAAGTCCACGTCTCCCAGGTCGGGTTGGGCGCTGTCGTAACCCTCCACCAGCAACCCCTCGCGGGAATAGAACGCATGCTCCGGCGTCATAGCAGCGGGCGTATAGAGTAGCGGGTTGCGATGCGGGGCTGGCTCGTCGTTCTCATGATCGTGGCGGCTGCGGCCGGCGCGGCCCTGTACCTGCTGCAGGAGCCGGAGGCACGCGAGCGTTCGCGCCGCGGTGCGGGCGGCGAGCCCAGCGCGGCGCCGGGCGACGCCCCGCCGGGAACGCAACCGAAGCGCACGCCCGAGGGGGGCGCGGAAGAAGCGGCGCCGAAGGCGCGCATGCTCTTCGAGGGCAAGCTGGTCAACGAGGACAAAGAGCCCGTGGCAGGCGTCGTCGTCACTGTGCGCGGGTGGCAAGACGGCAACTACGAGACCGTCCACGGCAAGGCCACGTCCGACGAGCAGGGCCGCTTCAACGTGGACATCGAGGCCTTCCAGTGGGTGCAGTGCGAAACGCGCCACGCGCTGTACCAGAAGAGCAAGATCTATGTCGCGGCGAGCAACGACCAGCCGGTCGAGATCATCCTGCGCCGGGGTGCGCCGGTGAGCCTTACCGTGGTCGACGCAAGGGGGACCGCCGTCGCAGACGCGAAGGTCATCGCCTGGATCGAGCAGGTCTACGAGGCGCAGGGCTGGAGGTGGCAGGAGACGCTCGGCAAGTGGAGCACCGACGCGCAAGGCGGTGCGGCGCTCGGCGCGGTCGCTCCCGGCAAGCTGACCGTCGCCGTGGATCATCCCTCGTTCGCGCCCGCGCGGCGCGAGCTGCGTGTCCGAGGCCTGGACCCGGTCGCCCTGGAGTTCGTGCTCGATCTGGGCGGCGCGGTCGAAGGTCACGTAACGGACCGCAGGGGCACTGCGGTGGCGGGCGCGCGTGTGCGCCCCGTGGGTGACGACAAACGCGTCGCAGTCACGGACGGCAAGGGCCACTACCGGCTCGAGGCCGTGGCGGTCGACGGCGTGCGCATCGTGGCCGAAGCGGACGGCTACGGCCCGGGCTGGTTCGGCGAGCAGACCGGCTGGGGACGGGCCGTTCCGATCACGGTGCGTTCGGGCGAGACGATCCACGGCATCGACATCGTGCTCGGCAGCGCCGCCTTCGTGCGCGGTCGCATCGTGGACGAGGCCGGCAAGCCCGTGGAGGGCATCGGCATCGGCGTCGGCTGGTCGCAGCGCCTCGGCACCCAGAAGGACCCCAAGACCGACGCCGAGGGACGCTTCGTGGTCGGGCCGTTCGCGTTGGATGAAGAGACCGAGATCACCCTGTGGTTCAACTCGCAGGAGTACGTCCTCCCGGAGAGGCAGGAGGTCAAGCTGCAGCCCGCCCAGGACCTCGACCTGGGCGACATCAAGGCCGGCAGCCGCGCCACGGTGCGCGGCCGCGTGCTCGACGTGGACGGCACGCCCCTGATGAAGGGCTCTGTGAGCCGCCAGCACTCGCAGAGCGCGGGGGTCAAGCCTGACGGAACGTTCGAGCTCAAGGGGCTGAGCGCCGGCAAGAACACGCTCACCGCGTACGGCCCACCGAAATCGAAGACGCGCTCGCGTCCGGTCGCGCTGACGCTGGAGCAAGGCGGCGTGCTGGAGGACGTGGAGTTACGGTTGGAGCCGACGTTCTCGATCACGGGGCGTGTCGTTACGCCGGACGGGCGGCCGCGCCAGGCCGGGATCCTGGCCGTCAAGGCCGGCACCCAGCAGCCTTTCAAGTGGGAAGGCGGCTATGTCGACGCCTACGTCTACTCGCAAAAGGACGGCACCTACGAGCTGCTCATGCTGCTGGACGAGGAGTACGAAGTGGGCATCCCGGAGCAGGGGCCCGACGGC
>JAPUHK010000107.1 GCA_027297745.1 Planctomycetota bacterium
TGCGCGGGCGCGATGCCGGGGAAGCGGTCCCCCACTTCCTGGTACGGCGTGTATGCCACGCGGTCGCCCGTCTCGCGCTTCCAGCGCTCGACCCAGCGCCGGCAAAAGCCGCAGTCGCCGTCGAAGACGAGCAGCGGTGGCTCGCGCTCCTCGAGCGCTTCGAGGGCACGCCGTTGTGCCGCGTGGAAGCGCACGCGCGGGCGCAAGTTGCGCAGGAGCGCCTCCGCCTCGGCCGCGCCGTCGACCTGGTCGGACCGCATCAAGTAGCCCGCCACTAACACCGCGCTGCGCCGGTGCCCGACCGCGCAATGGACGTAGACGGTGCCATGCTCGAGGTTCTCCTCGATGAAGTCGACGCCCTGCTGCATCTGCTCCGGGCTCGGTGCTGTGCCGTCGAGCAACGGGATACAAAGGTAGGGGCGGCCGTCGAGGAAAGGTCGCGCCTCATCGAGCTCGGCGGTCAGGTCCAGAACCGCGCCGAACGCCTCCCGCGCAGCGGCGCGATGGCTCAGCGCACGTCCCAGGTACAGACCGGGCACGATCTCGTCGTGCGCATGCTCGCGCCCGAAGTCCGCAACGACCCAGTTCATGAGACGCAGGATCCCGTGCAGCGGAGCGAGCAGGATCCAACTCAGAGGGTTGAGGCGCCCCTTGCGCTTCATGTAGACGCCGGGGCCGAGCCCGCCGTACGCCCCCGCGGCGGCCAGGAGCGAGAGCGCTACGTAGGACCAGGCGAGTGTGCCCACCACGGCGCCGATCTTAAGTCGCCGCACCCGCACCAGGCGGTTCGAAATCGGGCAGCCCGCGCGGGCCGCGCGAACGCGCCGCTGCTACGATTGCCCGCCATGCGCAAGGTGGCCGCTCTCCTTCTTCTCGTACTCGCTGTCGCCGGACTCACGGCCTACGCACAAAGCCACCACCGAACCGAGAACCCTGCGTTGCTAGGTATCGTCCCGCTGCAGGAGAAAGACAAGGTCGTCGTCGGCCACGTCCTCAAGAAATCTCCGGCCGCCAAGGCGGGGCTGCAGGTGGGCGACGAGATCCTGGAGGTCGACGGCAAGGACATCGCGCGGCCGCAGGACGTGGATGCGGCGTTGAGCGGCGCCGCGGCCGGCGACAAGGTGGAGGTGGTGTATCGCCGCGCGAAGAAAAAGGGGACGGCGAGCGCGAAGCTCGTGGCGCGACGTGACTACCGCGGCGACTTCTTCAAGAGCTCAGGGCGCGGACGGACGGGTTTCAAGGCGCCGGACTGGTACGTCTACGCCTGGGCCAACGTGCCCAAGGGCAAGCAGCCGCCGACGCGCAAGAATACCAAGGGCAAAGTGGTCGTCATCCATTGTTTCCAGAGCTGGTGACCCGGTTGCCACAGCCGGGGGTTCCCCGTCAACAAGAAGATCGAGGACCACTACAAGAAGGCGAAGGATGTGGTCGTCTTCCACCTTCAGACCGTGTGGGAGGGGACGCACACGAATACGCCCGAGCGCGGCCCCAAGGAGACGGACAAGTTCGGGGTGAGGGTACCGGTCGGCTTCGATGCGCACGCGGAGGGCGGGCGTACGAGCACGTTCATGCAGCGCTACGGAACCGGCGGTACGCCCTGGACGATCGTCATCGACAAGAAGGGCAAGGTGCGCATCAACGAGGTCACGCCGCCCGACGCCGATGCGTTGATCAAGAAGATCGACAAAGTCCGCAAGGGCCGCTGAACCGCAGCAGCCGCAGCGAAGGCCCCCCGGGTGCGACTACCTGGCGCCCTGCGGCACGCGTGCCGCACTTATCCACGCAACTATTGCCTCCCGCGCCCCGCGCAAGTGCTTGCGTGCCACTCTTCTAGGTCGTTTCTCCTGCGGCACGGATGCCGCACGAACGAGGTAACTGTTACTTGACGGGAGACGTGGTGGGGGCGGGAGGCGTGACGGAGGGCTTGATGCGTTTGAAGTGGACTTCGCCGAGTTGAAGCTTCGAGATGATCTCGACCGGGATGCCCTGCGGGTCCAACTCGACGCGCACGGGCGTCGTGCGGTCCGGCCGTTCGAACAAGAGGTGGTAGGCGCTCGCCTTGACCTGACCCTGTGGCGTCTTGCGCTCGACGTCGGCCAGGCGCTCCGCCGTCAGCTTCACGTCGATGAGGCGCACTTTCGGGAACAGCACCATCTCACGCACCGTGATGCTGCCCTTTTCGCCGGTCTTCAAGCCGAGCTGGTGGAGCCGGCGGTAGACGGGCAGCATTCCCGCCAGCACTGGGATCGCCAGGACCGTTCCTTCGGCCAACTCTTCCTTCAGCACCCAGCCCTCGCCCTTCCAGGTCACGCGCAGTGTTAGCGCGTTCCCTTCGAGCTTGCCGTCGCACTTCAGGCGCCCCTCCGTCGAGCGGCTCTCTAGCTGGAGCGATCGCAGCAGGCCGCTTGCGTCCATCAGTAGCCGCAACTGATGCCGCACCTCGAACGGCGGGTCGCTCACCTGCTGTCCAACGACCTCGAAGTCGCCCATGTTGAGGCGCGCGACGGTAAAGCGCGTGGCGCCGCCCGAGACGCCGTTCCAGAAGACCTCAAAGCTGCCGCTAAAGAACGTTTTCATCTGCCTCGGCAACGGGTCCAATCCGGCGAAGCGGTCCTTGGGCGCCTTGTAGGACTCCGCAAGCGCCTCCAGACGGCGTTGCAGCTCGGTCTGTGAGAGCCAGCGGCCGCGCACGACGACGCCGGCCCGCCGCGCCGCGTGCGCAACATCGTCCAGCGGGTTGCCCTTCACCAGGATCAAGTCGGCGCGCATGCCTACTTCGACGGTCCCGAACTCCTGCGCGCCCCCCAGGAACTCGGCCGCGTCAGCGGTAGAGGTACGCAGGGCCTCGTAGGGACTCAGGCCCGCGTCCACGAAGTTTTGAAGCTCTTCGTGCACGGACCATCCGGCGACGACAAAGGGGTTCGCACAGTCGGTGCCGAGGATTAGCCTCGCGCCGGCATCGTGCATGGCCTTGATCAACTTCAGGCGCGTGCCGTTGGCCCGTTTGATGGCCGCGAACTGCTCGGGCTTGAGGTTGCGGCTGCGAAAGTCCTTGGTCGGGTCCCACGTAGCCAACAGCTTGGGGGGCACGTACTTCATCTCCGGCCGCGCGCGCAGCTTGTTGGCCTCCGCGAGCGGAACGAACTTTTGGAACACCACTGTCGTCGGGCAATTCCACGTACCCGCCTGCGCGGTCGCCTTGGCTTGTGCCGCGAAGAGCGCGGGATCGCCCTCGGTCCAGCGCTGCAGATAGCCGGTCAGGTGCTCGATGCTGCCCTGGCGCGCCTTCAAGACACCCTCGATGCCGACGGCCTTGGGGACATGGCCGTAGACCGGAAGACCCTGCGCTGCCGCTGCTTCGACCAGCGCGGCGTAGGCCTCCGGCTTCAGGCCGTTGTAGACCTTGATCGCGTCATAGCCGGCCTGCTTTTGTTCGGCGACGGCCGCGGCCGCCTGCTCGGCGGTCTCCACGATCGTGCTGCCCTGCCAGAGAGGCGGTTTGCCGTCGAGGAGCGGACCTGTGGTGAAGATGCGCGGGCCGAGGCGCTCGCCCGCTTCGATCTCGCGCCGCCACCTCAGGTGCATGGGGTTGCCCCACATGTTGCGCACGCACGTGACGCCGTTGGCCACGAAGAGCAGGTGCTCCTCGGCGTACCAGTTGTGCACGTGCATGTCGCACAACCCCGGCATGAGGTACAGGCCGCGCGCGTCGATCTCGAGGGTGCCTTCCGGCAACGTCGTCTTGCCGACCCGGCCCAGCGCTGCGATGAGCCCGTCCTTCACGAGCACGGTCCGGTTCTCGATCACGCCGGCCGCGTTCATCGGGACGACGTTGAC
>JAPUHK010000108.1 GCA_027297745.1 Planctomycetota bacterium
CAGCGCGGGTGTGGCCTTCGCCGACCCGATGCCGCGCAAGGCCTCCACGGTCGCCAGCCGCACTGCGGCACTGCGGTCCTCGAGCAAGGGCAGCAGACTCGGCAGCGCCTCCTCGCCGAAGCGCGCAAGCGCCTCCAGCGCCGCGATGCGCAGCGAGGACACCTTCGACTGCAACGCTTGCTCCAGCGTCGGCTTGACCGCGGGATCGCCGCTCATCCCGAGCGTGTCGATCAGCGCCACGCTGTTCTGCGTGGCGCCCCTGAGGTCCCTCTTGGCCGCCTCCCGCAACCCCCTCTCCATCAGTTCCGGGGCGTAGCCCGGGACGCTGGCCAATGCCGCCATGAGCTTCTGCTGCCGGACCGCAAGGCCGTGGCGCAGAATGCCCGGACGCTGGTCGAAGGTGTAGAAGCGCAGGGGCCTCGCGTCGCGCAGCTCCTCTTCGGCCTTGCCCGCAGCCTTGATGGTCTCGAACAGCTCCTTCTTCAGCGTCGGGCCGGCCCTGGCGTGTCCGGAGGTGGCGTATTGCGCGGCGATCTTGCCCCGTGCCTTCTGCAGGCCCACGTACTCCTCATAGAGCCGGCGGATGTCGGAGAAGTCGTTGACCACCTCCTTCTCGTCGCTCTTGCGCGCATACACGTCGTTGAACGGCTGGTCGAAGGTGATCAAGGCCTCGCTGAAGCGGCGCTGGTAGTCCTTCCAGAACTGCTTCTCGAGCTTGTCGAGGCGCTGGCTTTGCTTGCGCCAGACGCGGTGCGCGTCCGGCGCGGTTGCCGCGACCGCGGCCAGGAGCAGAAGGACGGCGCCGGCGCGCATGGGCCGCCATCCTAAGGGATGGGTGCAGGCGCGCCGCCCGGTCCCGTGCCGGCTCCAAGCGCCGTCCGCTGTCCGTGATCCGCTGTCCGCTCACACGAGACCCACCCGCAGAAGAGTTGCCTGTGCAGCGGGGAAACCGCTCTTGTGGAACCGATACAACCGCCTACCTGTTGCGGGCGTAAGGCGGAAGCAGATAGCGGGCGGCGTCCCTAGCCGCGGGACGCGCTCTCGATCACTACCGGCTCTACCGGCACGTCTTGCATGTGGCCACTCGTGTCGGTGGGGACCGCGCGGATCTGGTCCGCCACGTCCATGCCTTCCACGACCTTGCCGAACACGCAATACCCGTGCGGGTTCGACGGCTGGGCGCCGGCGTCGAGGCGACGCGCGTTGTCGACCACGTTGATGAAAAACTGGCTGGTGGCGGAGTGCGGGTCGGCGATGCGTGCCATGGCGATCGTACCGCGCGCGTTGGACAGCCCGTTGTGCCCCTCGTTCTGCACCGGCTCGTGGGTCTGCTTCTGCTCCATGTCCGCGGTGTAGCCACCGCCCTGGATCATGAAGTCGGTGATCACGCGGTGGAAGATCGTGCCGTTGAAGTGGCCTTCGTCGACATAGCGCAGGAAGTTGTCGACCGTCTTGGGCGCCTTCGCATCGTCCAACTCCAGGACGATGTCGCCGAGACCGGTCTGCAGGGTCACGCGTTCGGACACGGGTTGCTCCTCAGGGGACGCGGCGCACCTTGTTGATGATGATGGCTTCCCGCGGCGAGCTCATCTCGCCGCTCGGGCTGCGCTGCACCGGGGTCTGGCGGATCTTGTCGACCACGTCCATTCCGGTGACCACGCGCCCGAAAACGCAGTACCCGTGGGGGTTGCGCGGGTTGACGTTGGGATCCAGCGACGCGTTGTTGTTCTTGACGTTGATGAAGAACTGGCACGTGGCCGAGTGCGGCTGGCCCGTGCGAGCCATGGCGATCGTGCCGCGCAGGTTGCTCAGACCGGCCTTTTGCGCTTCGTTGTCGATGGGGCCGCGCGGTCGTTTGCGGATGCCGTCGACGGTGAATCCTCCGCCCTGGATCATGAAGTTCTCCATGATGCGGTGGAAAACGGTGCCGTCGTAAAAGCCCTCGTCCACGTAGGCCAGAAAGTTGGCGACGGTCTTGGGCGTTTTCCTCGCGTAGAGCTCGACGATGATCTTGCCCTTGTTCGTCTCGAACACTACGCGCGGGCTCTTTTTGGGCTTGGCCGTGGTGGGCTTGGTGGTCGGGGGCGGCTTCGTGGCAGGCGTTGTGCCCCCGTCCGGCCTCGTGTTGTTCGGGGCCGCTTTGGGCGGCTTGGCCGACCCCGGCCTCGGCTTCAGCGTGCGCGGCGGCGGCTTCGTCGGCTTCACCTCGGGGGGCGGCTTGGCCCCGTTCTCGTCCTTGGCGTCGTTGCAAGCGAGCGCGAGGCTGAGGCAGAGGAGAGTGAGGAACCAGCGCATGGCGCTAAAGGATACACCTTGCTCCCACTACCCGGCAGCGGTAGAACCGCAGCCCCGATGAGCGCGCGGGACCTCCACGTCCTCGGCATCAACGCCTACGACCACGACGTGAGCGCCTGCCTGCTGCGAAACGGCGAGCTGGTCTGCGCCATCAACAAAGAGCGGCTCACGCGGGTCAAGCACGACTCCGGTTTCCACCGTGAGGTCGTGGAGTACTGCCTCGACGCGGGCGGCATCGACCTCGAGCGGCTCGACCTGGCCGTAACGAACAGCTACGTGCTGCCGGTACCCGACTTCGAGCACCGCTTGCGGGCCTTCCACTCGGCCTACCACCTGCACTTGCGGGAACGCGCCGATGCCCTGCGCTCGCCTCTGTTCGCGGGCGCACCGCCCCGATGGCGGACCGTCTCGCACCACCTGGCCCACGCCTACAGCGCTTTCGCGCCGTCCCCGTTCGAGGAGGGTGCGGTGATGATCGTTGACGGGGTGGGGGGCTACCGCTCCGACGTCACGGAAGCCATCCCGCCCGGCGACGACACGCCGCTCCAGGCGCGCGAATCGGAGTCCTACTACCGCTTCCGCGGCTCCGAGATCGAGTGCCTGCGCAAGGTCTGGCTGCAACCCACGCGCGGTTTCGTGAACGACGAGTTCCACAGCATGGACGGTCTGGGCGCGCTCTACTCACGGGCGTCGATCTACATCTTCCGCGACTGGAACAAGTGCGGCGAGGTGATGGGCCTGGCGCCGTACGGCGGTCCGAACCTGCAGCGCCTGGTCGAGTTGCGCGACGGCGAGCTCTACTTTCATCCCTGGGGCGATGAGCTGATGCGCCCCTTCCTGGGCCGCAGCGACAAGGTCTGGGAGCAGAGTCCGCACCGCGACCACTGGGCCGATCTGGCCTGGCGCATCCAGGATGACACGGAGCAAGTGCTGCTCCAGCGTGCGCAGTGGCTCTGGGAGCGGACGCAGACGGACAACCTGTGCATCGCCGGCGGAGTGGGGCTGAACTGCGTGGCGAACGGGCGCATTCTGCGCGAGGGCCCTTTCAAGAACGTGTTCATCCAGCCCGCGGCGGGCGACGACGGCACGGCGCTCGGGTGCGCCCTCTACGGACATCTGGCGCTCCAAGAGCGCAAGCGCGTCTACGTCATGAAGACGGCCTACACGGGCCGCTCCTACGACGACCCCTACGTCCGGGCAGCCTTGAAGGGTGCGACCGTGCGCGTGGCGGCCGCCCACAAGAAGAGCGAGCACGTGGCGCGCGAGACCGCCGCGCTGCTGGCGCGCGGCCAGATCGTGGGCTGGCTTCAGGGCGGGTCGGAGTACGGACCGCGTGCACTGGGCAACCGCAGCATCCTGGCCGACCCGCGCGATCCCAAGATGAAGGATCGCGTCAACGCGCACGTCAAGCACCGGCAGGGCTTCCGTCCGTTCGCTCCCGCCGTGCCCCTGGAGCGCGTATCCGAGTTCTTCCTCGGCGACGAGGAGAGCCCCTTCATGATCCTCGCCTCCCAGGTCCGGCCGGAGATGCGCGACCGTTTGGGCGCCGTCGTGCACGTCGACGGCAGCGCGCGCGTCCAGACCGTGCGCCGCGAAGACAACCCCGCCTTCCACGCGCTGTTGGAGGCGTTTGGGGAGCTCACCGGCGTTCCGGTGCTGCTCAACACGTCGTTCAACGTGCGCGGCGAGCCGATCGTGGAGACGCCGCTGGACGCGGTCGACACGTTTCTGATGACCGATCTCGACGTGCTCGTGCTCAACGACTGGATCGTGCGCAAGCGGGCGCTGCCACGCTTCCTGAACCCATTGCTGCGCTTCGCCGTGACCTTCCGGCGCAACCTGCACGCAGACGCGCTGATGGAGCACGCCGCCCACTCGGTGCTGGATTCCGAGGAGTGAGTAGGGCTCTTTCCCCTACACCTACCTCTGCCCCCTGCAGGCACGGGTAGGGGTAGAGGTAAGGGTAGGGAAGCTCGCTAGCGAGCTTGCTGGGAAAGGTCCCAGATGGCGTCGGGCAGAAAGCCCAGGATCATGATCAGCACGAGCACGAGCGGCGTGACCACAAGGATGTAGATCAGCGCGCGCTCCTGCTTGAGGTGCATGTAGTACAGGGCGACGAGCAGAGCCTTGGTGCCGGCCATCAGGCCCAGGCCGAGCACCAGCACGATGAACGCGTCGGAGCCGAACCAGCCGGCCCACAAGATCTCGACCACCGTCAGGACCGTAAGTGCCCCGAAGATCTTCCAGTACAGGCCGGTTCCGTGATGCTCGTGCTCGGCTACGTCGGCAGCGCTCATATGAGGTAGATGATGGTGAACAGGATGATCCAGACGAGGTCGACGAAGTGCCAGAACAGACCGTACAGCTCGATCGGGCTGTGGTTCGTCGACGAGAACTTCCCCTTGAGAATCGAGGGGAACAGAATCAGAAGGTAGATCACGCCGGAGGTGACGTGCGCTCCGTGGAACCCGGTCAGTGAGAAGAACGTGGCGGCGTAGTTGCTGCTCGGCGCCGTGAAGCCGCTGTGGATCAGGTGCGTCCACTCGTAGACCTGCAGGCCGAGGAAGGTCAGCCCGCCCAGCAGCGTCAGGCCCAAGTAGCGCACGAGGCCCTTCTGGTCGTCGCGCCGCACTGCCGCCAGAGCCAGCACCATGGTCATGCTGCTGCAGATCAGGATGAAGGTCATGACTGCCGTGAGGCCGATGGCGAGCGCGCCGTCAGGCTGCCACTGCTCCGGGATCCAGACCGGGGAGGCGATGCGCAGCACCATGTAGGCGATGATCAGCCCCATGAACCCCATGGCGTCCGACGCCAGGAACAGCCACATGCCGATCTTGCCGGGCGTGGCACCGAAAGACTCGCGCTGGGCGGCGTGCGCGCTGCCGGTGTCGGACATCCTTGGCGCGCATTCTGGCATGCCCGGCAAGCAACGGGAAGGGGAACGGGAACGCGAGAGTGAACGGGCCTGACCGGGAGAGGGATCGGGAGTGGGAGTGGCGCACTCGACCCGCGCCGCACACCGAATGCGACCTACGCTCCGCTCCTCTTCCCCCTCCCGTTCCCGGCAGCGCCGGTTTCAGGCCGCGCCGCTAAGCGAAATAGCAGAGGCCGAACTGCGAATCCCCGTCCAGCGCCAGGTCCAGGCGCCGGCCCGGGCGTACCTCGTTGACGGCGATTACCCGCACCAGGTCGGAGAGGTGGGCGTCACGCGGCGAGATGACCTCGAGGGCGTTCGGGCCCTGCTCGAAGAACTCCTCGCGGTACTCCACCCGCAGGTCATCGGGGTACAGCGGGAGATAGAGGATGCGGTTCTCGACCAGGTCCTGGAAGAAGTGGGTGCCGAAGGAGGGCTCGGGCGTGTAGCCGTCGTGCTCGCGCGCGATCTCCACGAGCACGTTCGCGTTGCAGATGTCGGCGTAGGTCACCTGCACGCCCAGCTGGATGTCCTGGCTGCCCCAGCGGCCGGGTCCCATCAGCATGAACACCCGATCGGCCAGCGCATCGTTGATGCGGCCCACGCAGTGCGCGAGCTCGCGGCGCAGGTCCACGGTCTCGATCTTCTTGTAGTCGCGCGGGTCGATCAGCACGACGTACTCGATGCCGCGCAAGTAGCCGCTGTTCAGGTCGCAGCGCGCGCTGAAGATGCGGTCCGGCCGCGGGATGCCGGCCGGAACGCGTACCCGCTGCGTGCTGTCGATCGTGCCCAGCGGGCGGCACTGCAGCAGGTAGAGCTTGTCCTGGTCGACGGCGAACTCGAGGTCCACCGGACAGCCGTAGGCGGCCTCCAGCCGCCGCAGTACGGCCTGGATCCGCTTGGGAAACGTTTTGCGCCCGAGCAGGCCGTCGAAGGTCACGCACAGGTCGGAGACGGGGGCGGTGACACGCGTGCCGACCGGCTGCGCCAGCGTGCCGTCCGGGTGGCGCACCGACACCAGGTCACCGATGCCCGTGTCGCGCATCGCCTCCAGCACCGGCCCGACGGGCACGCGCTCGAAGCCCATGCCGTCCGAGTCGATCACGTCCACCTTCTTTTGCGACGTTTCCTGGATCGCGTCGGGCGTCGTCTCCGGGCGCAGCGTCGGCTGCGCCAGCGCGACCATGCGCGGGAAGTCGCCGACGCGGTCGACGGCGTGCGTGCCCAGCCCGAGCACCAAACGCATCAGCCCGTCCTCGCGGTTGATGCGCGAGCTCCAGCGGTAGTCGTTGCGGCTGAACGCGACGCCCGCGAACGTGGGCAGGAAGTAGCGCCCGTACTGCGAGCCGACGACCGCCTGGATCATGACGCCCATCAGCTCGTCGTAGTCCAGCAGGTTGTGTCGGCGGCGGTACTGGACGGCGTCCGCGCTGAAGACCGCGGCGTAGATCTCGGCTATGGCCCCGAGCAGCTCGTCGAGGCGGCTCTCGAGCGGACCCCGGTTGCGCACGAAGAGGCTCTGGTAGATGCCGGAGAAGGCCGACCCGTAGTTGTCCTCGAGCAGGCTGGACGAGCGTACGATGAGCGGTACCTCGCCCCAGCGCACGAGCTCCGCCCGCATATGGTCCACGACCCGCTCGGGGAACTCGCCGTTGCGGAAGATCTCGCGGATGGCGGTGAACTCGTCCCGGACCTCCTGGATCGGCTTGTACTTGTGGTGCTCAAGATGCCCCAGGCCGTTGATGCTCGTGAACTCCTCGTGCACGTCCGTGAGCACATACGCGGTATCCGGGAGATGCGCCTCCTCGCCGTCCTCGGCCGCCTGCTGGATGGCCCAGGCCAGGATCATGCCCGCGGCCTTGCCCCCGACGCGGCCCTGGCCGCGCTCGGTGGTCAGCGCGCGGTCGAGGATGGGACCCATGTCGCGCACGCGCAGGAAGCGCTTGGCCACCGCGATGTAGTCCAGGCGGTCCGAGATGAAGCGGCGGATCAGCGCGACGCGCGTGCCCTCGGCCTCGTCCGGCGTGCCCAGAGGCGGCTCGTCGTCCGCCTGCAAGGCGGCGAACTGGTTGACCTTGTCGGCCAGCAGCTCGAGGGGTATGTCGGGTGCGCGCGCCAGCGCTTCCAGCGATTGCGCCTCGTCGCGCCGGTGCGCGGACCAGACGATCTCGTCCACCTCCGTGGGCGAGAGGTGCTCCGCGGCAAGCTTGATCGCCAGGAGCGCCAGGACCTCGCGCTCCTCCGCACCCCACAGGCGGGAGGAGGGGCGGTTCGGATCCGACGGGAGGCTCCACTCTTCGGCCCGCTGTGCCTGACGGTAGACGTCCTCGATGCGCACGTGCCCGCTCGAATGCAGGGCCAGCAACAGCAGGCGCGAAACGCGGCTCCTGAGGCCCGGGTAGGCGTTCAGGTAACCCTCGATGCGTCGCAGGGTCTCTTCTTGGTCGCTGGATCCGGGCACGGCGTCGTTTGCCGCAGCCATCATAGAAGGAGCGGCGCCCAAATCCGCCGGGCAACGTTCGGGTTTCTTTGCGGGCGCCGGCCGGCGGGCAGAAAATCTGCCGATCCAGGACACAGGGGCCTGCGCCGTCTAGACGGGGACCCCGTACAGGAGCGAGTGAGTGACTGAGGATCTGAATCCCTTCCGCATCGCCCAGGCGCAGTTCGACGCGTCCGCCGAACGGCTGGGCCTCGACGACAGCATGCGCGCCTTCCTGCGTGTGCCGCAGCGCGAGTTCCACGTGACCCTGCCCGTGCGCATGGACGACGGGGTCTACCGCGTCTTTTCCGGCTACCGCGTGCAGTACAACTCGGCCCGCGGCCCGACCAAGGGCGGGCTGCGCTGGCACCCGGACGAGACGATCGACACGGTGCGCGCGCTCGCGGCCTGGATGACCTGGAAGACGGCGGTGGTCGATCTGCCGCTCGGCGGCGGCAAGGGCGGCATCACCTGCAATCCGAAGGAGCTCAGCACGGGCGAGCAGGAGCGGCTGGCGCGCGCCTACATCCGCGCCCTCGGGCGCCAGCTGGGCGTCACGCGCGACGTCCCCGCACCCGACGTCTACACCAATCCGCAGATCATGGCCTGGATGATGGACGAGTACGAGACGATCGTCGGCGAGTCCCATCCCGGCGTCATCACCGGCAAGCCGCTGAACTTGTTCGGCTCGCTCGGCCGCGAGGACGCCACCGCCCGCGGCGGGATCTACTGCGTGCGGGAGGCCGTGGCGCATCTGAAGATGGATCCCAACGTCTGCACGTACGCGGTGCAGGGCTTCGGTAACGCCGGACAGTACGCGGCCATCCTGCAGCGCGAGCTGCTGGGCGACTCGAAGCTGGTTGCCGTCAGCGACAGCCGCGGGGGCATCCACTGCGCGGCCGGCCTGGATCCCGTCGAGCTCGTCAAACACAAGCGCGAGAGCGGCCGCGTCGAGGGCTTCCCTGGCAGCGAGTCGATCACGAACGCGGAGCTGCTGGAGCTCGACGTGGACATCCTGGTCCCGTCGGCGCTCGAGAGCGTGATCACCACGGGCAACGCCGCCGGCATCAAGGCCAGGCTGATCTGCGAGCTGGCGAACGGGCCCACCACGCCCGGGGCGGACCGGATCCTGTTCGACCGCGGCATCACCGTCCTGCCGGACTTGCTGGCCAACGCCGGCGGGGTCACGGTCTCCTACTTCGAGCAGGTCCAGAACACGTACGGCTATTACTGGTCCGTGGACCGCGTGTACACGCGTCTCGACCGGCGCATGACCGCCGCCTTCGAGGCCGTCTGGGAGATGGCCCAGGTGGAGAAAGTGGACCTGCGCACCGCGGCCTACCTCGTAGCGGTCTCGCGTGTGGCGGAGGCCGTGCGCGCGCGCGGTTGGTTGTAGCCAAACCTACCCACGCGCGGGGTCCGAACCGTCCCAACACGCAACACTCGCGTATCCAAACCCCCCGAGCGTGTACGATCTTCACAATACCGGGTGGGAAAAGCCCCATTCTACGGGGTTTCGTCTGGCACCACAGATGCTCTTGCACACCCCGGCGGTACGGCCGCCAAGGAGGTTGCCATGAGAACGGTTCTGGTGTTGTGCCTGCTGGCCTCGCTTGTTTGGGCCGCCCCCTCGGATCCCGCTGAACGCTTCCCCTCCGGTGCCATCGCATACATGGAGGCGCGCAACCTGAGCGGCCTGGCCGACGAGGTTGCGGAGTCCGCGCTGGGTCGCGCGCTGCAAGACCATCCCCAATGGAAGGAGATGCTGCGGTCCAAGAAGGGTCTGCAGATGCTCGGCGGGGAAGCGATCCTGAAGGCGCAGACGGGGCACAATTTCAAGGACCTGCTGCAGACGCTGGCCGCGCGTCAGACGGCGGTCGCCGTCTACGTCTCCCCGACGAGTCCGGAGCCGCGCGTGATCGTCGCCACGCACGTCGACGTGCAGCGTTTCAAGCAGTTGCTCGACGGCGTGGCCCGCATGACGAACGTCGAGCCGCGCATCCTCGAAGTAGGCGTCGACCAAAGGACCGTGCTGTGGACCTTCGGCGACTTCGCCTACTACTTCCTCGAAGGGGACATGCTCTTCGCCTCCACCGAGGAGGACCTCGTGCGCGCGGCATACAACCGCCCCGAGCAGAACCTGGCCGGGCTGAAGTCGTTGCAGGAGGCGCGCGCGGCCGGGCCGCGCCGCGACCGCTTGTTCCTGTTTGTCGACCTGCAGAAGATCCCGCTGCCCCCCGCCGAAGGCGCGAAGGCCGAGGATCTCGGCCAGGCGCTGTTCCTCGGTGCGCTGCCGCGGCACGTGCTGCAGGCGCCCTGGGCCGCCATAAGCCTGTCCGTGAAGGCCGACGAGGCGGGCGGGCTCGAGCTCGAGATCGACGGCCGCGTTCCCAAGGGCACGATCCCCGAAGAGATGAAGAAGGCGTACGGCGCCAGCCTGCGGCCGCTGCCCTTCGCGCTGCCGGAGCGCACGATCGCCGTATCGCGCTTCAGCTTCGACCTGAAAGAGACCTTCGCGGAGCGAGAGGCGCTGATCATGGAGAAAGCGCTTCCGGGCCTGACCAACTTCGAGAGCGTGTTCCAGACGATCAGCGGCGGCCTCAGCTTCGTCGAGGAGTTCCTGCCGGCGACCGGGACCGGTCTCACGCTCGTCGCCGCCCGCCAGCGGTTCGAGGACCTCGCCAAGCCGCCGGAAGTGAAGTACCCCGACTTCGCACTGCTCCTGCCGCTCACGGACACAGAGGCGGTTGCGCCGGGCATCCAGGGGGCCTTCTACAACATCATCGGCATCGTGAACGTCCAGCTCGGGCAGAAGGGCCAGAAGGGCTTTCTGCAGGGGAGCCGCGAGTACAAGGGCGTGACCGTGCACGCCGCCCGCTACTACAAGCCCACGGAAGGCGAGATGGAAGGGCGCGAGCTCTTGCCCCCGCGTTACAACTTCTCGCCGGCCACGGCGATCGTGAAGGACACGCTCGTGCTCGCGTCAACCGAACGGATGATCAAGGACCTGATCGACGGCCTCGAGGGGCAGGACACGGCGCCGCCCTCGGCGTACATGCAGTTCGAGATCCGCGCGCAGGCCGCGGAAGCGCTTCAGGACAACCGCGAGGTGCTGGTCGCCGACTCCATGTTGAAGCAGGGGCTCGACCGGAAGACGGCTGAAGCGCGGTTCGACGGCTGGATGCGCGCGCTTCGCACCCTGCGCAAGCTTGAGCTCGTCGTGGACGAGAAGAACGAGGCGACCGGGTTCCGCTTCCGCATCCAGACGGGTCCCGAAGGGAGCTAAGCCGTGAGCGATCTGCTGAAGCCCTGGCAACCGAGCGGGCGAGACCCGTGGGACCGCGACGCCGCGAGCCATCTCTGGCGGCGCGCGGGCTTCGGGGCTCCGCCGCGGCTGCTCGACGAGACGTTGCGGCGCAGTCCGGCCGAGGCGGCCGATTTCGTCGCCGACGGACCGGAGAAGGATCCCGCGACCGAGGAGCTCGACGGGCTGCACCGCGTGCTGTTCGGCATGGAGAGTGCGGATCAGTACCGGGCGTGGCTGGTGATGCGCATGGTGCGCTGCGGCCACCAACTGCGTGAGAAGACCGCGCTCTTCTGGCACGGGCACTTCGCGACGAGCCTGAGCAAGGTGCGCGAGCCCGTATGGATGATGCGCCAGTACGACCTCTTCTTGAACCTGGGCCTCGGTCGGTTCCCGAAGCTGCTCGCGTCGATCGTGCGCGATCCGGCGATGATCCGCTGGCTCGACAACGACTCGAACCGGAAGGGGCATCCGAACGAGAACTTCGCGCGCGAGCTCTTCGAGCTCTTCACGCTCGGCCCGGGCAACTACACGGAGAAGGACATCCGGGAGGCGGCGCGTGCGTTCACGGGATGGCTCGTCTTGAACGACCGCTTCCGATTCTCGAAGCAGTACCACGACGGCGGAACGAAGACGGTGTTCGGCCGCACCGGGAGCTGGGGCGGCGACGACATCCTCGAGATCACGCTGGAGCGCGAGGCGTGCGTACGGTTCCTCGGAAGAAAGCTGCTCCAGTACTTCGTCGTTCCGAACCCGTCCGAGGAGCTGGTCGACGCGGTGGGCGCCGAGCTTCGCGCGAGCGACTACGACACCGGCGCGGTGTTGCGCATGCTCTTCCGGTCGCGGGCCTTCTACGATCCGCTCGTGCGGCGCTCGCTCGTGAAGTCGCCGCTCGAGTACACGGTCGGTGCGATCCGCTGCCTGAACGCGAAGCCCGACACCGCGGCGCTCCTGCCGTCGCTGCGAGAAATGGGCCAAGAGCTCCTGGCGCCGCCCAACGTGAAGGGCTGGCCCGGCCAGGAGCAGTGGGTCCACACCGCGGCGTGGCTGGCACGCATCAACACGGCGGAGCGACTCGCCAGCCGGGCGGACGTGAGCTTGCGCGGCGAGGCGGCGATCCTCCGCTACGGGCGCGACCTGTTGGGGCGTCCGGTTCCGGACGAAGCGAAGAAGACCCTCTTGCAGAGCGGCGCGGGGAGCCGGGACCTCGTGCGGGCGCTCTTGTCTCTGCCCGAATACCACGTGAACTGATGACGATCGACCGACGTACCTTCCTCAAGTGCAGCCTTTGCGCGCCGGCGGCCGCGGTCGTGCCGGCGGTTCTGATGCGCGCGGCCTTCGCTGCGGCCCCTTCGGACCGCGTGTTCGTGCTGCTCCGGCTCGGCGGGGGCAACGACGGCCTCAACACCGTCGTCCCTTTCGAGCAGGACGCCTATTACAACGCCCGGCCGGCGCTCGGGATCGGCAAGGGGCGCATCGTCGAGCTCGCCGGCGGCGTCGGACTCCACCCAGGGCTTGCGCCGATGCGCGCTGCCTGGGAGGCGGGCGACCTGGCCGTGCTCCAGGGCGTCGGCTACGAGCGCCCGGATCGCAGCCACTTCGTCTCGACCGACATCTGGCACACGGCGTCGCGGGACCCGCAGTCGCGCCGCACCGGATGGGCGGGGCGCGCGCTCGACGCGCAGGCGGGGACGTTCGGCGACCGGATCCCCGCGCTTCATCTCGGCGACGAGCCGCTGAGCCTCGCACTCGTCGGCGAGACCGTGGTCGTGCCGTCCGTGCGCGACGCGGAGCGGTTCACGGTCCGCGGCGGAGCGAAGGCCGCAGCCATTCTCGAGCGCCTCACCAACGGCAAATCCGGCAGCGACATTCTGGAGACGATCCGCGGATCGGCGCGGCGCGCCTACCGGACCTCCGAGAGGCTGTCCGAGTCGCTGAAGGGCACACGCGAGCGTGCCGGCTACCCGCAGACGCCGCTCGGCCGCCGCCTCTGGCAGATCGCGCGGCTCGTCGAGGGCGGGCTCGGAGCGCGCATCTACGCGGCCAGCCTGGACGGCTTTGACACCCACAGCAGGCAGGCACCCGTGCACGACGCGCTGATGAGCACGCTCGGGAGCGCGCTCGGCGCGTTCTACGACGACCTGAAGCGCAATGGGATGAACGATCGCGTCGTGCTGATGACGTACTCGGAGTTCGGGCGCCGCGTGAAGGAGAACCGCTCGCTCGGCACGGACCACGGTGCCGCGGCCCCGATGTTCGTGATGGGGGGGGCGGCGCAGGGTGGGCTCGTGGGCGACCATCCGTCGCTCACGGATCTGCGCGACGGCGACCTCAAGCACCACACCGATTTCCGACAGGCCTACGCGACCATCCTCGAGCGCTGGTTCGACGTCGACGCGCGCAAGATCCTGGGCGCGAAGTACGCCCCGCTGCCGTTCCTGTAGTCGCACGACGAGCCGTAGGGGCGGCCCTACGGGCGCAATGACTCTTGCACGGCGCGGCGCAGGTCCGCGGGATCGTTGCTGCGGCCGCCGCGCCACAGGATGGCCGGGAACTCGTCGATCCCGGCGTCCCGCCACTGGGCCTGATGCGCGCCGGGCGCCACGGGTAAATCCTTGGCGTCGACGCCGATGCCGGCCAGTGCGTCCCCAAGCGACTGGCCCTGCGCCAGGCGTTCGAGCAGGCCCTTCACGCGCCCGGACTCGCGGGCGGCCTGCAGCGCCGACACCAGGGGCACGTCCGCGTAGAGCACGAAGCGCACGCGATCTCCGTACTCGGCCTCCTGAGCCACGACGTTGCGCAGCAGCGCTCCGCCCGTCGGGTCCTGCGGATCGAAGTAGACGAGCACCTCCGCGTCGGTGGCGGGCGTGCCCAGCGTGGCCATGCCCTGCCGCGCGATGTTGTGCGCGAAGCGCGGGAAGCTCACGGCTGGACGGCGGTCCAGCGCCGTGCCGCCGTGCGCGCTCACCGTAAGCAGCCACGCGGCCAGCGCCGCCTGCCCGGCCGCCAGCAGCACCCCGCCCGCTGCGCCCCCGAACGTGCGCCCGCGGGCGCGCCACGCCCTCCATGCCATGCAGGCAGTCGTGCCGAGCAGCACCAGCGCGCTGACGCTGGTGGCATGAGCCACGGCCAGCGCGTACGCCACCTGGTACAGCGCCAGCCCGGCGATGGGGACCGTGGCCAGCCCCGCCCACGCGAGCAGCACCGCGCGCGTATCGGGCTGCACGATCCAGGCGTACAGGCAGAGCGCGAGCTGGAACAGCAGCACTCCGAACAGCCAATAGGGTACGTCGACGCGCAGCAGCAGCGCACCTTGCTGGTAAAGCGACGTGTAGCAGTCCAACAGCTCGGTGAAGCGGCAGGCCGTGAAGGCGGCCGCCTGCTCGGGGCTCAGGCGCAGCACCCAGATCTGAAACAGCGCGGCCGCGGCCGCCACGGCGCTGACGGTGGTCAGACTGCGATGCGCGTTCGGGTGCACCTAGCGCTTCCTCAGGGCCGCTTCCATGTCGGCGCGGAAGGTCGCGTGGGTCGAGAAGCGTCCGTTGATGAAGAGCGCCGGCACGCCCAACAGCCCGAGCTCTTGTCCGTCGCGGATGTCGCGATGCACGAGCTCGCGTGTGACCGGGTCCGCGCGCAGCTCCTTCCAGCGCTCGTCCGGCACGCGCAAGCGCCGCCCGATCTCCTGCAGGATCTGCTTGGCGAAGAATCTCTCCTCGAACAGGTACTGCATGCCGCGCGCGGTCCGGTCCGCCCGGTGCGCCGCCTGCATGGCGAAGGCCGCATCGCAGGCGCCGGGGTGGAACGCCTTGCCCCCGTTGCATACGTCGATCGGGAAGTGCTTGATGAAGAAGCCGACGCGGCCGGGGTGCTCGCGCATGATCGCGAGCAAATTCTCGTACGTCGCCTTGCAGTAGGGACACCCGAAGTCGAGGAAGGCCACGACCTGGACGGGTGCGTCCGGATCGCCCAGCACGGGGGAGTCGGAGAGATCGATCGAGCGCGCCAGGCCGGCCTTCAGGCGGAAGGCGCTCGCCTCGGCCTCGAGCTTGTAGAAGTAGAGCGCCCCGAACTGCGTCATCAGCAGCGCGTGCGCCGCCAGCAGCACGCCCGCCGACCACCCCATCACCGGGACGTGGAAGCGGCGCGCGCGCAGGACGGGGAGGCCCACGAGGAAGGCCAGCCCGACGTCGCAGAGCTGGATCCCGGTGCACATCGGGCACAGGCCTTTGAGCACGACGTTGGAGATCACCGCGTACGTCACGCTCCCCAGCCCGCTGAGCAGGCTGAGCGCGCCTGCCAGCGGCAGCAGGGCGGCGCTCAGCGCGGGCGAGTAGAGCGCGGCGCCCAGCCAGCCCGCCAGCACCAGGTGCACGCCTATTGCGATGATCGAGACGGGGACGCCGAACCAGCTGCCGTATGCGGAGTTCGTGATGCGGTCGCAGTCGACATAGGAGCTGACGCGGCAGAACTTCTCACTGCCGACGTGGACCAGCGTCGCGAACGCGACGGCCAGCAGCGCGAGCAGCAAGCCTGCGCGCAGGCGGGCCGTGGAGACGGGGGAGGAGGGCGCTTCGGTGCCGGGCATGGGGTACGAATCGAGCACGGCGATTATAGAACCGGCTTGCCCCTGCGCGCCGCGTACCGGGCTGCCGATCCTGGAAGCAGAGACCCGCCATGCTCGCGCTGCTCGTCCAACGCTGGTTCCCGCCCACCTGGGGGGACACCCTGGAGATGGCAGTGGACATGGCCATCGTGCTCGTCACCGCGGTCGTGTGCGGGTTCATCGTCGGCATCGAACGCGAGAAGCGCGAGCGCCCCGCGGGCCTGCGCACGCACATCCTGGTCTGTGTGGGCTCCGCCGCCTTCGTCCATCTGGGCGTCACGGCCATGGCCATCGCGGGGGGGGAGGGCCCCGCCGGTCCCTTCGGCACGGTCGCCGACTTCAACCGGCTGGTGCAGTCCATCGCCATGGGCATCGGTTTCCTGGGGGCCGGAGTGATCTTCCGCGCGGGCGACCATGTCAGCGGCATCACGACCGCCGCTTCGATCTGGGTCATGGGCGCGGTCGGCGCCGCGGCGGGGGCCGGCGCTGTGCTGTTCGCGCTGGCCATCAGCGTGCTTACCCACTTCGTCTTGCGCGGACTGCGCGCCTCCGAGAGTCGCCGAGAAAGCTAGCGGCGCCCCGACCGGGTCCTCTTGGCTGTCTCGGCTTTCTTGGCCACTCGGGGGTTGCGGTATGATTGCGCCCTCACCCGCGGGGTGGAGAAGTGGTATCTCACCAGGCTCATAACCTGGGGATCGCGGGTTCGAATCCCGCCCCCGCCACCAGAAAAGGAAGGGCCGGCGCGCCGGATCGTCCGGAGGCACCGGCCCTTCGTCTTTGGCGTGATGCAGTACCTGCGTCCTTCGTTCCTCTTGCTTGCCGCCGCGGTGTGCGCCGCCGCCGCACAGGGCGACGGCAAGAGCAAGCCCAAGCCGCCGAAGCCGAAGCCGCGCGCCTACGCGCTGGGCGACACGGTCAAACTGCACAAACACCGCGACCTGGCCGGTGGAGCGGAGGTCGATCTCGACGCGGCCGTGCGCAAGAGCACCAAGGGCGTGGTCCTGTTCTGGCAAGCGCCCAAGAGCCCCGCCTGCCGCAAGTTGTTGCCCGAGGTCAAGCAGCTGCACAAGAAGTACGGCGCGAAGGGGTGGCGCTTCTACGCCGTGTTCAGCGGCAGCTCGCGCGGCCCCAAGGTCATGGACCCGGACGAGCACCGCATGTACTACAAGCTGGCGCGGTTTCCGTTTCCGGTGCTGGACGACCGCAAGCAACGCTACTTGAAGCCGTTCCGGCTGGAGCTGTTGCCGACGTTCGCGGTCGTCACCAAGGACCGCCGGCTGCGCTATGTGGGCTCCTTGCGCAGCGCCCATGTCAAGACCGCGGCTTATCTGACCCGCACCCTGGACCTGCTCGGCGAGGGCAAGCACCCCCCGGCCTACAAGCCGGAGGCGATCAAGCCCTACGGCTCCACGATTCGGTAGGCGCCAGGCCCCCGCGACCGCCGTTTGGGGCCATTGGATGCAGGCTTTGTGACAGCCGAAGGGCGCTCCAGGTTCGTCTAGGATAGGGAGGAAGTCGGGATTCCATGAGCTGCCGTTGGATCGTTCTCGCCCTGTTTCTGGGAGCTCTCAGCGCTCCCCTGCAGGCGCAGGAGGACGAGGGCTGCAGCGAGATGGAGACTGAGGACGAGGACGGCTGCGCCGAGCTGCTCGAAGGCACCGAAGGGCTCGACGAAGACGACTACGGCATCCAGGAGGACCCGTACTCCGGTCCGCCGCGCGAGGTCGACGACCCGCGCCGGCCGCCGCCGATCCAGGTCGGAAGCTGGCAACCCCCGGCGTTGCCCCACAAGGCCGCCCTGCGCCTCGAGGCGCTGCGCAAGCGACGCGCGCAGCGGCCGCGAGACCCGGCCGTTGCCTACGCGCTGGCCGAGTTCTATCTCGAGAACGAGTGGTACCCCCACGCAGAGCGCGAGATGCTGCGCTGTGCGCATTTCGATCCCGAGTCGCTCGTGCCGTGGGAGAAGCTGCTCAAGATCTACCGCTCGGGCGACTTCAGCGGAGGGCTCACATGGGAGATCGTCGTGGGCCCCCGCGGACAACAGATCTTCCGCCGGAAACCGCAGGAACGCGACTGGCTGGACGATACGGAGCGCGCCCGCCGCATCGGGCGCGCCTACGTGGAGATCCTGAAGCGGCGCCCCGGCGATCTCTCGCGCCGCCGCGAGTACCTCGCGCACCTCAAGCAGACACGCAACGACTGCGGCTTCATCGAGCAGGCGCAGGAGATCCTGAACGTCATGCCGCGCGACGCCGGCCTACGCTTCGAGGTGGCGCAGGCGTGGTTGCGCATGGCCGTGCAAAGGGACCGGTCAGCGCGGCGCCTGACCGATGACAAGGCGGCCGCCCTGCGTGCGCAAGCCGAGGAGATGCGTGCGAAGGCCGTCGAGATCCTGGAGCTCAACCTGCGCGGGTCGCCGTCGCATGCCGCGTCGAGCCTGCGGCTGGCCTGGCTGATCGCGCGCCGGGACGGCCGCAAGTCGCGCGAGCGCATCCTGGATCTGGAGCGCCGCGGGTTCTTCTACCTGTTCGTGCGGCCCGAGTTGGCCGAGGTCCCGTTCAGCGAGGAGGCCTTCCTCCTGGCGCGCGACCTGTGCGGTCCCGAGCTGGCCAAGTCGCTGTACGACAACGCCATGAAGGTCCCGCAGGCGCCGGGTCCCTTCGGCCGGCCGCCCACGCCGATGCTCTCCAAGCAGTATTGGGAGCTGAGCTTCCCCCGTGCGCAGGCGGAGCGCCGGCTAGAGATCGTGCAGCGCTTGCGCCGGCGGGGCGACGCCGCCTCGGCGGCCTTGCTCGTGGGGCTCTTGTGGAACCTGCAGGACGTTCTGCGGTTCGGTGCGCCGCCGTCGAGGTGGACCGTGCGGCCCGATGCGGGCGACGTGATGCACCAAAAGATCGAGCAGGCGGCGATCGATGCGCTGGCCCGGTCGCCGGCCGTGGCCTACCCGTCCGCCGAACGCTTCCTGAAGGCCGCCGAGGCGCCGATCCATCGCTCGCGTGCCGTGCGGCTCATGCACGCCATACGTGATCCGCGCGGCGTCGGCCCGCTGACGGACGCGCTGCAATGGGATATCCAGGCGGCGTATTCGTACGGCGTCTCGCGCGTCCTCGAGGAGTTGGCGGACGCACGCGCCGTGGCGGCGCTTTCGCAGGCAGCGCTCGACGTGCGCCGCCCTGTCGCGCGCCGCGCCGAAGCCGCCGAGGCGCTCGGGGCGTTCCGCGACCCGCGCGCGGTAGCGGCCCTGAGCCAGCTGGCCGGGCAGAAGGAGTTTCGCATCGTGGCCGCCTACGGCCTGTACCGCCTGACCGGGGAGGAGACCCACGCGCTCAAGCTCGAAGAGGCCCTGCATGAGTCCGGCGCGGACACGAGCACCGTGCGGCTCGTCGCCAAGCTCGAGCCGTCGCCGCGCGTGGAGGCGATCCTGTTGTCCGGCTTGCGCTCCATCCCCGATCCGTCGCGCGCGTCCGTCCTGGCGCTGCTCCAAGAACGCTACTGGAAGACGGCTGAGCCCAAGGTGAAAGCGATCTTCCTGAAGCAGGCGCAGGACAAGACCGTCACGAAGAGCGTGCTGCGGTTCCTGGGCGAGTTGGGCGGCAAGGCCGCCGCCGACCGGCTCTTGCAGCTCATGGACGAATTGGGGGATGACCGCTGGGAGACCTGCGCGCGCGCGCTGGCCAACACCGGCGACTCCCGGGCCGTGCGCAAGTTCAACCGCATGCGCATCCTCAGCAAGCGTCCCGACCGCCGCGAGTTGGCCGAAGAGCTGTACCCGTTCGCGCGCAAGCGCGAGGCGCAGATCGCCAGGGCCGCCGCGGCCAAAGCCGGATGACCGAGCAGCTCCCTTTCGAATCCGGGCTCGTTGCGGTCGACCCCGCCGGCGACTTGGCCACCGCGCTCGAGCTCCCGGCGCGCCCGCTGCACATCGAGGTGGGGTTCGGCAAGGACGTGCGCGTTCTGCGCGCGGCCGCCGCGGACCCCGGGACGCTCTACCTGGGGATCGAGGTCTCGCGCAAGAAGCACGACAAGTTTTGCCGCAAGGTCGCACGCGCGGGTCTGCGCAACGTGCGCGCACTCTTGTGCGACGTGCGCGAGGTGCTGCAGGAGATGCTGCCGCCGGCGTGCGTGCTCAGCTTCACGGTCTTGTTTCCCGATCCGTGGCCCAAGCGCCGGCACCACAAACACCGTTGGATCACGCCTGAGAGCGCCCCGCAGCTGGCGCGTGCACTGGTTCCGGACGGATGCGTCACGGTAGCCACCGACGACGCGCCCTACATGGACCAGATCCGCGCCTCGATGCAGTCGGCGGGCTTCCGGCTCGAGCGCGAGACGGCGACCGTGCCGGCCTTGGAGCGCTCGCTGTTCGCGGAGCGCTTCGAGCGCCTGGGCGCGCCCGTGCTCTACCAGCGCTGGCTGCGGGGTTGACGGCGCCGCACTCCGATGGGCCTTCGACTGCATGCGGGGGCGGCCCCATGTTGCCGCCCTGCACTTTTCGCCGGGGAGCCTTCGCGGCCGAGAATGAAACCGCAAGAGCCGCAACTGCGGGTAGTCGTCCGACGAGCTGTAGGGGCGCACCTATGTGTGCGCCCTCCCGCTCCAATACCGGTTGCTCACGCCTCGCCGGATCGGAAGCAACTGGTGATCGCACCGGAGGGCGGCCACATAGGGCCGCCCCTACCGCGTTCTCTGCGGTTCAAAACGGCACCACGGACGGCGATGGGCGATGGGATGTGACGTGGACCGGTGCCGCATCAACGGTTGTTGATGCGGAACCGCTCCAGCTTTCGGTAGAGGGTCGCCCGTCCGATGCCGAGTGCCCGGGCGGCTCGGGTCACATTGCCACGCGTTACGCGCAGCGCGTGCGTGATGGCGCGCCGCTCCAATTCCTCCAGCGGCAAGATACGCTCCTCCTCCTCGGCCATCATCGGTAGAGGGGAAGATGACGCCTCCGGCGCCGGCGCGACCGCGCGCACGGTTTCCGGAAGCGAGTCGAAGTCGATGACTTCGGCGCCCCCGGCTGCCATGACGGCGCCGAAGATCGCGTTTTCGAGCTCTCTGAGGTTGCCCGGCCAACTGTAGCGCCTCAGCGACTCCAGGGCGCGCGGCGTCATGGTGTTGGCGTTGCCGGTGAGCTGCTCCCGGCTGCGCACGAGGAAACACTGCGTCAGCGCGAGCACGTCCTCCCGCCGCTCACGCAGCGGGGGCAGGTCGATCTGGAACAGATTGAAACGATAGAAGAGGTCCTGCCTGAAGCCCTGCTCCTCGACCGCCTGGCGAAGGCTGGTCGTGGAGCTGGCCACGATGCGGACGTCCGGGCTGAACACCTCGGTCCCGTCGGTGCACGTGATGGCGCCGTCCTTCAAGTAGCACAGCAGGCGCTCCTGATGGTCCGGGCTCAGCCGGGCGACCTCCTTGAGCAGCAGCGTGCCGCGTGCCGCCTTCTTGAAAGCGCCCTCGGGTCCCTTGCTGAACAGGACCTGTTCCAGGACCTCCGGGGGCGCCGAAGCGCAGTCCACCAGCACGAAGGCCGCCTGGCCCCGCGCGCCCGAACGGTGGATCTCCCGCGCGATCGTCTCGCGGCCCGTCCCCGGTTCCCCGTGGATCAGGACGGGGGCCGCCGAGTCCCGCACCAGCGATACCTGGCGCAAGACATCTTCCATGGCGGGACTGTGGCCCACCAACGCTGTCGTACCCGTGGTGCTCATCCAGGCGCATGATCGGAGCTTTCTGTCTCAGCTTGAGCCGGGTTCGCAATTCTGCCCTAAACGTTTGAAGGGCGGGGGGTTGCGAGAGCACCTGCTCAGCTACCGCGGGGTTGCAAGGCGGCCGCGGCACCGATCCGGACGGAGCCCGTGATCTCGCCCCCCGGTGCCACGGACAGGAGCGGGGAGGAGACGTCCCCGACGATGCGGCCCTTCTTGCCCACGACTACCCGGTGGGTAGTGCGCACGTTGCCCTGCACGGTCCCGTTGACCACCAGCTCGCTGACGCGCACCTCCGCCACGAGCTGCGCGTTCTTGACCACCTCGACCCGCCCCGCCGTCGCCAGCCTGACGACGGCGTGGTAGGCCTTGATCTTCATGTCCTCGACGATCAGCCGCTGGTTGCAATGCCGGCAGTTGACCGACATCGCGCTCGCGGAGATCTCCAGGCGGTTCTCGCAGTGGGCGCAGACGACATACCGGCTCTCGACCGGGGGCGGTTTGGGCGCCATGGTGGAGGTCTCAGGGTACACCGGCACTCCGATGCGGGTCAGGCCCCAAGACGCGGTCCGGGGGCTGCCCCAAGACGCCTACCTCTTCGGTATGGCTTCTTTCTCGGCGATCCGGTTGGGAACGCCTGCGGCAGCCACGGCATCCTTGCCGACGTGGCACTGGCCGTTGAAGGTCGCCCCCTCGGCCACGAGCAGCTTGGCCGCCCACAGGTCACCCTTCAGGCGCGCCGTCTGGCGCAGCTCGATGCGCTCGGTCGCACGCAGGTTGCCGACCACCTCGCCCTCGACGATGATGTTGCCGGCCTGCACCTCCGCCGCCTGCACCTTACCGCCTTTGGAGATGGCGAGGATCCCGGTCGAGTGGATCTTGCCCTCGATGCGACCGTCCACACGGACCCCGTTCTCGAAGGTGATCTCGCCCTTGATGGCGGCATCCTTCCCGATGATGGTCGTGAACTCCGGGCTTCCGCCCGCTGCTTTGTCGATCATCTCTTCTCCCTTGTATCCAGCCAGGCGCATGTTGCGTGTGGTCTTTCCGCCGGCGCGTCCTCTGAAAGTAAACGATCTTGCGAGCTTCGCTCATGCGAAGCCGGAGTCTGAAATAGCAGGGGGGGGGGACTTGTCCTTGCCCGCCGCCGAACCCCGTCCCGAGGGAAGCCCCGGACGCCAGCGGGCCCGCTGACACCCGCCCGGGCTAGCCCTTCTGCCCGCGGGCTCTCTCGACCAACTCACGCAGCTTCAGGAGCGCGTCAAAGGGCGTCAGCGTCTCGGGATCGAGCGCCGCCAGCTCCTTCCGCAGCTCATCGCCGGGCGGCGTGAAAAGCGTGAGTTGACGGCTGGGCGGCTGCGGCTTGATCGGCGCCTGGAACCCCACCGCACCGAGTCCTTCCGTACGCCCGCAGAGACCCGCCAGCAGCGCGCGCGAGCGTTCCACCACCGCCGCAGGCAGCCCGGCCAGGCGCGCCACGTGGATGCCGTAGCTGCGGTCGCTGCCCCCCTCGAGGATGCGGTGCAAGAAGATCACCTCGTCGCCCGACTCCTCGACGGCCACGTGCAGGTTGAAGACGCAGTCGATCTCCTCGCTCAACGCGGTCAGCTCGTGATAGTGCGTGGCGAACAGCGTGCGGCAGCCGGTGACCTGCGCCAGGTACTCGGTCACGGCCCAGGCGATGGCCACGCCGTCGAAGGTCGACGTGCCGCGGCCGATCTCGTCCAGCACGACGAGCGAGCGCCGCGTGGCGTGGTGGCAGATGGCGGCCGTCTCGGCCATCTCGACCATGAACGTCGAGCGGCCGCCGGCCAGGTCGTCCTCCGCCCCGATGCGCGTGAAGATGCGGTCGCAGACGCCGATGCGCGCCTTGGTGGCGGGAACGAACGACCCCGCCTGCGCCATCAGTACGATCAGCGCCGCCTGTCGGATGTAGGTCGACTTGCCGGCCATGTTGGGGCCGGTCAACACGGCTACCGTGCGCCGGTCCAGGTCGAGTTGCAGGTCGTTCGGAACGAAGCGTTCCTCGACCAGCGCGTCCTCGACCACGGGGTGCCGGCCCTCCGAGATCTCCAGCAGCTCCGAGCTGTCCACCTGCGGCCGCACGTAGGCGCGCCGTACCGCGGCCTCCGCCAGCGCGCTCGAGACGTCCAGCTCGCTGAGCAGCGCCGCCGTGCGTTGCAGCCGCTGCACCTCGGCCACGACGGCTGCGCGCACTTCCTCGAACAGATCCGCCTCGAGCGCGTGGGCCCGTTCCGCGGCGGTCAGGACTTGTGTTTCGTACTCCTTGAGCTCCGGCGTGATGTAGCGCTCCGCGTTCGTCAGGGTTTGCTTGCGGATGTAGTCCTCGGGGACGCGTGCGCGGTTCGCGTGGCTCACCTCGAGGTAGTAGCCGAAGACGCGGTTGTAGCCGATCTTCAGGTTCTGGATGCCGGTGCGTTCGATCTCCCGTGCGCGCAGCGCGCTCAAGTAGGACTTGCCGTCGCGCTTCATGCCGCGCTGCCGATCCAGCTCCTCGGAGTAGCCCTCGCGGATCACGTCGCCGTCGCGCAGGTGCGCCGGGGGCTCGTCGTTCAGCGAGCGCGCGAGCAGCTGCTGCAGCTCCGGCACGGGGTCGAGCTCACCGCGGATGCGCTGCAGCAGGTCTGTGCGCACGCTGGCGAGGTCGTTCTGCAGCGCCGGCACGCGCTCGAGCGTCGCACGCAGGCCGACCAGATCGCGCGGCGACACCCGGCCGCAGGCGGCGCGCGACAGGATGCGCTCCACGTCGCGCACGGCCTCGAGGTTCGTGCGCAGCCCGCGGCGCAGGAAGCGGTCCCCGCACAGCTCCTCGACCGCCTCGTGGCGCCGGACGATGCGGGCGGGATCCGTGAGCGGCGCGTGCAGCCGCTCGCGCAACAGGCGTCCGCCGCCCGCGCTGACGGTCTCGTCCAGCATCGCCGTCAGCGCGTCCAGGTCCAGGCGCGCGCGGCTCTGGTGGTCGAGCGTCATAAAGTCGTCGGACGCGAAGCGGCGCAGGGCCGTGATGTGCACCAGCGCAGCCTTTTGCGTCTCCTGCAGGTAGTGCAGTACGGCCGCGGCCGCGCCCAGCGACGGGTCGGAGCGCTTGAGGCCGAAGCCCTGCAGCGTGCCCACCTTGAAGTGCTCTTTGACCGTGCGCGCGGCGGTCGACTCCGCGCAGATCCAGTCGGGCACCGGGCGCACCGCGCCGGCCGGCGCGCCGGGGACGCGCCCAAGGGCGGCCACCAGATCGCGCTCGCTCTCGATGCGGCCCTCCGGCAGCAGGATCTCGGACGGTCCGACGCGCGCGACGGCGTCCAGGGCGTCCTCGCGCGCGACGTCCTCGACGAAGAAGCGGCCCGTGCTCAGGTCCGCCCACGCCAGTCCGGCGCGCTTCGGCGTCGGCACGAGCGCCAGCAGGTAGTTGGCGCGCTTCTCCTGGAGCACGGAGTCTTCCGTGAGCGTGCCGGGCGTGATCACGCGCACGACGTCCCGGTCGATGATGCCCTTCGTGGCCGCCGGGTCCTGCAGCTGCTCGCAGATGGCGACGCGGAACCCCTGCGTCACGAGCCGGCGCAGGTAGCCGTCGATCGAGCGCACCGGCACGCCTGCCATGGGCACGGGCTCACCCTTGGTGCGATCCTTGTCGCGCGACGTCAGCGTCAGGCCCAACGCCCGGCTGGCGACCTTCGCGTCGTCGAAGAACAGCTCGTAGAAGTCGCCCATGCGGAAGAACAGCAGGGCGTCGCCGGCCTTGCTCTTCGCGGCCCTGTACTGCCGCATCATCGGGGTCTCGGCCATGGAACCCGGCAAGGTATCGAGAGTGGGGGACACGGCAGTCCTTGGCCTCAGCCCCTGCCTCGGCGTCAGCCTTGTGAATGGAGGCCTGAGGCTAGGGCCAAGCGGTTTCGGTAGGATGCCCAAGCCATGGCGCTGCCGCGATTTACGCTCGGTATCGAGGAAGAGTTTCAGATCGTCGATCCGCAGACGCGCCAGCTCCGCTCGCACATCTCGCAGATGTTCAAGGAAGGGCAGGAGCTCCTGCCGGACCAGCTGCAAGAGGAGCTGCACCTGAGCGTGCTCGAGATCGGCTCCAGGGTGCTGGAGGACATCGCGGACGCGCGCACCGAGGTGACGCGCACCCGCACCGTGCTGAGCAAGCTGCTCAGAGACCACGGGCTGCGCATGGCGGCGGCCGGCACGCACCCGATCACGCCCTGGAGTGAGGTCGAGGTGACCAAGGGTGAGCGCTACAACCGCATCCTGGACGACCTGCAGGTCGTGGCGCGGGCCAACGTCATCTTCGGCCTGCATGTGCACGTCGGCCTCGAGGACCGCGAGACGTTGATCCACGTCTTCAACATGGCGCGCTACTTCGTGCCGCACATCATGGCGCTCAGCGTGAACTCGCCCTTCTGGTGCGGCGAGCAGACCGGCTGGAAGTCCTACCGCACCAAGGTGTTCGAAAAGATGCCGCGCACGGGCATCCCCGACACCTTCGCGCGCTACGGGGAGTTCGAAGCGCTGGTCGAGGACCTGGTCAAGACCAACAGCATCGACAACGGCAAGATGATCTGGTGGGACCTGCGGCCCCACTGGCGCTTCAAGACTCTGGAGTTCCGCTGCTGCGACGTGCCCATGCGCGTGGACGAGACCATCTGCATCGCCGCCCTGTGCCAGGCACTGGTGGCCAAGCTCTACCTGCTGCACCAGCGCAACCTCTCCTTCCGCCTGCACAAGCGCGAGCTGATCCTGGAGAACAAGTGGCGCGCCGCGCGCTACGGGGTCAGTGGGAAGCTGCTGGACCTGGGCAAGATGCAGGAGGTCGACGCGCCGCAGCTGATGAGCGAGCTGTTGGAATTCGTGGACGAGGTGGTCGACGAGTTGGGCGTGCGCAACGAGTTGCTCTACTTGAATCAGATCGTGAGCGGCGGGACCGGCGCCGACCGCCAGCTCCGGGTCTGGGAAGAGACGCAGGACCTGACGCAGGTCGTGGACTACATCATCTCGGAAACCGAGAGCGGCCTGACGCTGGAGTGACCACGCCGCGCTGCATGCTCGCCCTCGCATCGACGCTCCTGGCGCTAAGCACACCTGCGTCGGCGCAGGACCTCTTCACGGCTCCCGACCCGTCCAAACCGACCCGTGTCGAGGTGGGCCTCTACATTCTGGACCTGGTCAAGATCGACGGGGCGGCCCAGGCCATGAGCGTCGATTTCGTGGTGACCGCGCAGTGGAAGGACCCCAGGCTCGCGGGCCGGCCCCGCAAGGTGAGCCTGGACGAGATCTGGGACCCCGAACTCGCGGTGCTGCACGAGCGCAAGACCTGGAAGAAGTTCAAGGACATCGCGCACGTGGATGCGGAGGGCAACGTGCTCTACCGCCAGAGGTACTGGGGTGAGCTGTCTGTGCCGCTGCGGCTCGACGACTTCCCTCTCGACGATCACATCATTGACGTCACGCTGGTTGCCACCGCGCTCGAGCCCGTCGAAATGGTCGTGCGCGCGGAGGTCACGGGCATCGCCGCGAAGCTCTCAATCCCCGACTGGAGCATCCGCATGGAGGGGAGCCACGTGGGGATCTGGAAGCCGGCCGAGACGCGCCCCTTCGGCACCGTCACGCTGGAGTTCCACGCCAAACGGCACGTCTCCTTCTTCCTGTGGAAGATCGTGCTGCCGATGGCGCTGATCGTGTTCATGTCGTGGGCCGTGTTCTGGGTCGACCCTGTGAATGTCGGCCCGCAGATCAGCCTGGCCGTGACCTCGATGCTGACGTTGATGGCCTACCGCGTCGTGATCGGGAAATTCCTGCCGAATTTGCCCTACCTGACGCGCATGGACCTGTTCGTAGTGGGGGGCACCCTGCTCGTCTTCATGGCGCTGATCCAGGAGGTCGCCACGACCTATCTGGCCAAGCGGGGCAATGAGGAGTTGCCGCGGCGCATCGACCGGTGGAGCCGCTGGGCCTTTCCGCTGGCCTTCGTCGGCATTTTCTTCGCCGCCTTCGCCCTCTGATCCCGAGCCCGACCGGTGCATGGGGTTCGGCCGGGCGGGATTTCATACCGGCATTCCGGCCCCTAATAGGGGCGCGGCGCTCCCAAACCGTTGCGCGCAAAGGACCTGTACGAGCACTGCGCTCCGTCAGGGCCGCCGCCGCCGCCGTGGACCCGGGGGGGTTGCGGGCGGAGGATAAGGCTCCGTGAAGTTGGTCACGGCAGTCCTTGCACCGGAACGGCTCGACGCTGTCACGGGTGCGCTCGCGGGCGTTGACGTCTACCGCATGACCGTCACCGAATGCCGCGGGATCACGGATCCGTCCGGCGACCAGGCACCCAAGGTCAAGCTCGAGGTGGCCGTCAACGAGAACTTCGTGCGGCTGACCCTCGAGGCCATTCAGGAGGCCGGCCGTCTGGACCCGGAAGAGTCGTCGGCGTACGGCAAGATCTTCGTCACGGAGCTATTGGACGTGGTCCGCATCCGCACCGGCGAGCGCGGGCCCGACGCCATCTAGTCAGGGCAACACGAGAGGAAGCGGAGGAGTAAGACCATGTATCCGGCCGATGTTCTGGCGCTCGCGAAAGAGAAACAGGTCCGCGTCGTGGACTTGCGCTTCCTCGATCTGCTGGGGACCTGGCAGCACTTCAGCGTGCCGGCCACCGTGCTGAGCGAGGAGATGTTCGAAGACGGCGTCGGCTTCGACGGCTCGTCCATCCGCGGTTGGCGGACCATCGACCAGAGCGACATGCTCGTGATCCCGGATCCCGCCACGGCGTGGATCGATCCCTTCCTGGCCCAGCCCACGCTGGTGCTCAGCTGCAACGTCGTCGACACGATCACGCGCGAGGAGTACGGCCGTGACCCGCGCAACGTCGCGCGGCGCGCCGAGAACTACCTGCGCGCGTCGGGCGTCGGCGACCGCGTCTTCTTCGGGCCCGAGGCCGAGTTCTTCATCTTCGACGACGTGCGCTTCGGCACCGGCACGAACTACGGCGTCTACCAGATCGACAGCCGCGAGGGGGCCTGGAACACCGACTCCGACGAGGGTCCCAACCTCGGCTTCAAGGTGCGTGCGAAGGAGGGCTACTTCCCTGTCCCGCCGACCGACCAGTTCCAGGACCTGCGCACCGAGATGATGCTCACGATGATGGAGGCGGGTCTCGAATGCGAGGCGCAGCACCACGAGGTGGCCACCGCGGGCCAGTCCGAGATCGACCTGCACTTCGACACGCTGGTCAAGATGGCGGACGACCTCACCAAGTACAAGTACATCGTGAAGAACGTGGCCCGCCGCCACGGCCTGTGCGCCACGTTCATGGCCAAGCCGCTGTTCGAGGACAACGGTTCCGGCATGCACTGCCACATGAGCATCTGGAAGGGCGACAAGAACCTCTTCTTCGGTGACGGCTACGCCGGTCTCAGCGAGGTGGCGCTGTGGGCCATCGGCGGTGTGCTGAAGCACGCGCGCGCGCTGCTGGCGTTCACGAACCCGACCACCAACTCCTACAAGCGGCTCGTGCCGGGCTTCGAGGCGCCGGTCAACCTGGCCTACTCCTCGCGCAACCGCTCCGCCGCCGTGCGCATCCCGACCTACAGCCCCTCCGAGAAAGCGAAGCGCTTCGAGTTCCGTTGCCCGGACGCGACCTGCAATCCCTACCTGGCTTTCAGCGCGCTGATGATGGCGGCGTTGGACGGGATCACGAACAAGATCGACCCGGGCAAGCCGATGGACAAGAACATCTACGACCTGCCGCCCGAGATCCTCAAGGAGATCCCGAGCACGCCGGCCACGCTGGCGGACGCGCTCGATGCGCTCGAGTCGGACCACGACTTTCTGCTCAAGGGGGACGTGTTCTCCCTGGACCTGATCGAGACCTGGATCGACTACAAGCGCAAGAACGAGGTCGAGCAGCTCATGATCCGTCCGCACCCGCACGAGTTCTCGATGTACTTCGACGCTTGAGAGAGGCATCCATGGAGGGCGCCTCTTCTTGGCCTTCCCCTCAGCCTCAGCCTTGGGGGGGAAGTAGCCGTGCCGACGCAAGGCTGCGGCTGAGGGGGCTAGAATCGGCCGGATGCGTGTTGGCCTCCTTTTCCTCCTGCTTGCCGCGTGCGCGTCCACACCCGGCAAGGGGCCGCCCGTGGCCGCGGTCGCCGTCCGGGAGGCGGACGGCTTGCGCGTGCACTTCCGTCGTGCGCCCGTCGGCGCCGGAAGGCAGCTCGCGCGGCTGGAGGCGAGCGGCGGCGCGTTGGAGCAGGTCGTGCATTCGCCCGACCGCGGCTCCGTCAGCGCGCTGTGGCTGGGCGCCGGGGGCGTGCTGCGCTGCAGCTTCCCGGACGGCGGCGTAGGAACGCTGCGGGCCGACGAGGCCGCTCCTTCGCGTGACGTGGAGTACGTCTTCCTGAACGTGAACGGTGCGGAGATCAGCACGCGCTTGCCGGCCGCGTCCCCGATGCGTCCCGTGTTGACGTTGCACGTGCGCGTGGATGCGGAGCTGCTCCCCGCCGTACTGGAGCTCCCGGATCACTCGGAGATCGCGGTCGACACGCCGGAGGCAACGGTGCTGTTCCCGCTTCCGTCGGAGGGTGGCGCGTTGCGCGAAGGAGACTCCTTGTTGCGCCTGCGGATCCGCGAAGGGAAGGCCTTCCCGTTCCTGATCGGCGTCGACCCCGACGGTGTCCCTACAGCGACGAGCGGTTTCCTCCGAAATTGGTAGGGGGGGCTAGAATCGCTCGCGATCATGGCGGAACAGGAGCCCTACGCGGACATTGTCTTCCCGGATTACTACGAGGACATCTTCGTCGAAGAGGACCTCGACTTCCGGTTCAGGCTGATCCGCAGCCACATCCACCCGAAGCTGCGCGTGTTGCTCACGTCCTGCCTGGACGAGGTGGCGGAGGTCTTCGAGACGGATCCGCAGACTTTCAGCAAGATGGGGCGCGAGCCCAAGTCGCACAGCGGCGACGCGGAGCGGCTGCGCTGCGCGCTCTACGGCCTGCGGCCGAACGAAGTGCGCGGCAACGGGTTCCCCAACCTGCGTTCCTCCTCCGGCCGCGGTCGCCGCGTGGCCGATTTCGACCTCAGCTTCTTCGCCAACCAGGATGGCATCGGACTCGAGCTGCACATCGGCCGGCAGGAAGAGCTGGCGCTGCTCGAGGAGATCTACGTGGCCCACCGCGACCGTTTCGACGCGCTGATGACCTGCCTGCGCCTTACGATCGACGGCCCCGTCCAGCCGAAGCTGCTCTCGCTCGGAGGGATGGTGCGCGAGGTGCGCGCGTCGGGCGAGGGGTGGTTGGCGATCTTCGAGCCGTGCAACCCCTTCCCGATCGCGGCGCGCGACTTGATGGGGCGCTACAAGGACTGCTTCCTTGCGCTCTACATGATCTACGACCGCATGCTGTGCAGCGCGCTGGGCATCGACCACCGCTTCGACTTCCAGTTCGAGCGGCTCGAGGAGCACTACCGCGAGAGCGCGTCGATCGACGGCGAGAGCACGGACCCGGGCCTGGCCGAGTAGCACGAGGCCAGCCTCTACCCCCTTACCGTTACCCCTACCTCTGATCCCTACCCCTGTCCCTTCAGGGGGCAAGGGCAGGGGGGCAAAGGTAGGGGTAAGTTCAGGCCGCTGCGCTGCCTAGAAGGCGATCTGAATCCGGAGCTTCAGCGCGCCCTTTTCGCGGTAGCCCGCCAGCACGAGCACGCGCAGGCCGGTGGCCGTCCCCGGCACCCCGAAAAACGACCTCAGTCGTGCGCGATCCTCCGCGCTTAGCTGCTCGAAGGCGTTGCCGTCCACCAGCATGCCCAGCACGTACTCCTCGCCCGCCTGGTGGCGCATCGCCTCCAGCTCCCAGGCCGCCCCGTCGCGCGTCGCGCCTTCCTGCAGGCGCCGCATCGCCTGGCGCGCGAGGCTGCGCGCGCGCGGTCCCGCGGCGAAGACGAAACGCTCGTCCAGCGCGCCATAGACCAGTTCCAGCCCGGTGTCGCGGTTGCACAGCGAGCGCACCGTGTCCGTTGCGAAGTCCGGAAGCCCCTCGAGTACGGGCTCTCCGCCGTAGAACCAGGCCGCGTACCGGTGTGTTCCCCGCGTCTGCTCGACCGAGTCGATCACCAGCGCGCCGAGGCGGTGGCTGGACCCGGCCTTGAGGATGCGGCTCAGGAGCGGCGACGGACTTCCGTCGGCGATCTGGCCGAGCGCCACGAACGAAAACCCGCCGCCGCGCACGTCGATGCCGAAGGTGAACCCCGCCGCGGTGTCGACGGAGGTCAGCGCCTCGCGCAAGAGCCGGATCAGCGAGCGCCGCGCCACGGGTTCCTGGATCCCGCAGTGCAGCGCCAGCTTGCGGCCGATGAAGGAGGCGATGAAGGTGGGGGGCAGCGTGGTCTCGGCGCGCAGCGCCAGGCCGGCCGGCAGGAACTCGATGTTGCCGCCCTCGCCGGCCACGCTGCGCTCGACCACGTCGCCGGTCGTGCTGGTCTCGCCCGCGACCAGGCGGCCCTGGAACGCGGCGCGCGAGCCGACCACGCGCAGCGCGCCCTCTAGCGTGTCGCCGGGCGACGCGAGCAGGCTGAGCAGGTTGTGGTGGTGCAGGCGGAAGGCGATGTCGCCGTTGGGCAACGCCGCTTGCGGCTCGCCGCGGAAGGCGGCGCCGCCGGTGAACAGCAGCACCCAGTCGCCCTCCTCGCGGTAATTGGTCCCGGCGGCCACCCGCGCACGCATCACACGCGCCAAGGCCGCCTTGTCCGCCGCGGGCAGGTAGTGCACCCAGGCGCGCCCCTGAGTGAGCGCGAAGCCCGGGCCTCGCTTGGGGTCGATCCCGATCATCTCCTCGGTGCCGTAGAAGAGCCTGCGCGGGTTCTGGCTCAGGCCCAGCGCCGAGAGCAGCGGGCCGAAGTCGTCGGGGCGCGCCAGCAACACCTCGGCGGCGGGCAGGCGTGCGGTCAGCGCCACCTCGCGGGGTAGCTGATCCAGAAAACCGTCGCGCGGGGGGACGGGCGGACCAGGCAAGCTCGCGGGCGGCGCGTCGGAGCACGCCGCCAGGAACAGGAAACCGAGCAATCCGGCCCGCATGGGGCGCCAAAGATACCACCGCCGGAGGGGTTCAGGGGGGCCAAGGGCGCAGAAGCCGTTGGCCCGTCAGTCCATCGGCCGTTGGCTGATGGAAGGAGCTAACGGTTTCCCCGGGCCCTACCTCTTCTCGGCTTGCCGGGCCGTTTTCAGGACGTCGAGGATGCGCTGGGTAGCCTGGGCCGCCGCACGCATGCGCACCTGGACCGCCGCGCGCACGGTGCCGTGCTCGACCGTCACCGCCATAGCGCCCGGAATGGGCCAGCGCAGGGTCAGGTCCGACAGCCGATCCGCGCTCTTGTGCCACAGGTAGGCGGCCTCGCGCGTCCCGTCGAACAGCGCCGCGAGATCGACGGTGACGCCCGCCACGCGCTTGTGCAGCAGCCTGCCCGCGAACTCGGTGTGATCGTTTTGCTCCGGGGCGCCGATAATGAAGCGGTCGAGGTAGCGCTCGGTCTCGGCGCGCGAGCGATGGCCGGCGACGAGGAACACCTTGTCCTTGAGCACGCCGCTGAAGGCCTCGGTGGGGCCGTCGGCCACGCCCGCCAGCGTCGCCAGCATGGGGTTGCCGCTCTTCTCCCAGGCCTCCTTGAGCGCCCGGGGCAGCTGGCCCGTCAGCGCACCGACCGCGATGCCGTGGCGCTCGAACACAGCGGGCTCCCACTTGAAGCGCGGGTCGTTCTCGGTGCCCACAGTGAAGAACTCCTTCATCTGCTCCGAGCCGAGGAAGTTCGCGGCCGCCTCCGGGTCGGACACCTTGGCGACCATGATCAACAGCGCGTTGCCGTGCGGATCCAGATCGAGCATGCAGGCCAAGTCGCCCGTCAGGAAAGACGGCACCCGCCAGTCCTTAACGCGCTCTCCCCAGATCTCCTTGAACAGGTCGGGGGCGATGTTCCACTCGAAGTAGAGCGTCCCGTCCGGCGGCAGGTACTGCACGGACTCGGTCGTGCCCGGCTGCAGCTTCGCCAGTACCTTCGCCGTCGCGGAGCCATTCCGCGCTGCAGCGCGGTAGTCCAGGCGCAGGAAGCGCACGCCCACGTTGAGCGCCACGTCGTAGCGCAGGAAGTCCCCGTCCGTGCTCTCCGCCAGCTCGGGCAGCGCAAGGCCGATGACTCCCGCGGCCTCACGGAACGCTTGCTCCATCGTGGCGTGCACGTCGCGCGTCATGCGCACGCTCAAGTGCCCGCGCAGGTAGCGCTGCATGCGACCGGCGGGCTTGTAAGCGGCCTTGACCTCTTCGGAGCCGACCAGCACGTACAACTCGTTCAGCTGGCGCGCGTCGGGAAGCGCCGCGGGATCCGTCAGCGGCAGCAGCACTCCCCAGCCCTCGGGGATGTGCACCAAGGCGAACGGGCGCGTGTCCTCGATCTCCACCGTTGTGGGGAGGTCG
>JAPUHK010000109.1 GCA_027297745.1 Planctomycetota bacterium
TACGAAGAGGCCATGTTTGACGACGAGACGGACTCGCAGGTCGTGCGCATGCCCGCCGACGACCGGCAGCACGAGCTGCTGTTCGACCTCGACGGCTACGACCCCGCCGTGCGCGAGCTGCCTGACCTGCGCGGCTTGACCGAGCCGCACGTCATCGACCTCGAGATGACGCCCGCCGCAGACGCCGGCGAGTCGGGCACGTTCTATCTGGAGTTCGAGGGCGAGACGCAGCCTGTGCGCGTCGCGGTGGTGGGGCGCAAGGACGGCGACAACCACTGGAAGTACTGGCAGCGCTACCCGAAGGCCGACGACAAGGGCCGCTGGGCGGTCAACGGCGTGCCGGTCGGCGACTACAGGGTGGTCGTGCTCGCGCCCGGCAGCGTTCCGGTCACGCTCGAGCGCGTCTCGGTCACGACGACGCTCAAAGACACCTTCCGCGTGCGCCTCAGCCCGGGCGGCGGCCTGAGCTTCAGCGTGCAGGACGGGGCCGGCAACCTGCTCGACAAGGTCTACCTGGACCTGCGGCTCGACGGGAAGGGCATCGACGTGCAGGTCTACAACAGGGTCAGCGACGGCAGCGCCTATGTTTCCGTCAACTACATCCCGTCCGCGGCCTCGGCCAGCACCGACAGCGGTCTCGCGCCCGGCAACTACACGATCACCGTCATGAAGGAAGGCTACAAGCCGGCCACGAAGGCGTTCTCGATCACGGGGACGGAGACGGCCGAGGTCAGTTTTGCGCTGCAGAAGGCGCCGTCCTGATCAGCGTCAGGATCCCGGCCCTGCCGTCCAGCCACAAGCGTCCGACCTCGTCCGGCCACGGCACCCGGTCCAGCTCGTTGAGCGCGTCCACGGTCGCCTGCCGGTCGGTCGCGGCCAGCGTGCGCAGCCGCGCCAGCTGGTTGAGCAGGATGTGCTGCAGCAGCTCCTCCGCCTTGCGCGCGCCCTGCGTGCGCGGGAAGTCCTGGCACATCAGCGCGTAGTGGTAGGCCGCGCCGCCCGGCACGCACCCGTCCCCCTCGGCCGTGCGCTCGAACAACGCCGCGCGTACGCCGACCTGGAAGGCCTCCTGCGCAAACCACTCGCGCGCGCCCTGCCACGCGCCGAGCCCTAGGACGATCCCGAGCACGACCGCCGCGATGCGCCGCCGGCGCGTGCTCTTGCGCAGCCGCGAGGCGCCGGACTCGATCATCTCCATGCGGTCCCGCGCCCGCTCGTTCGTACGGTCGTAGGCCAGTACGGTGCGATACAGGCGCAGCGCCTCGTCGTGGCGCCCCGCGATGTAGGCGAAGTCCGCGAGCGGCATCAGCTCGTCCACCGCACGCTCCGGCTCGTGCATGCGCCCGTACAGCTTGGCGATGGCTTCGTTGAGCTCGACGTCCTTGTTCAGGTGCTCGAGCAGGTAGCGATAGCTGGCGACCGCGTCCTCGTATTGCCGCTTGCCCGCGAACAGCTCCGCCAACCGGATGCCGACCTTGCGCATCGGCTTGTGCTGGGCCCGCGCGGCGAAGACCTCGACGATGCGGCGCAACGGCTCCGCGGCCTGGGGCACGAGCTCCGCGGCGCGCACGTACGCATCGTGGGCCGCGTCGAGGTCGCCCCGCTGCGAATAGTCCGCGGCCAGGTTCATGTAGACGCGCGAGGCGTCTGCCTTGCGGCCCGAGCGCTCGTACAGCTTCAAGAGCTCCTGGCTGAGCTCCGGGTCGAGGGATTCGCAACGTCCCGCGGCGGCCTCCAGGTGCCGGATGGCAACGTGGATGTCGCCGTTCTTCTTGGCGTCGGCCGCCAGGTGGTGCAGGTGCTCGACCGACGCCGCGACCAGCAGCCCTTCCTCCACGAGGTCGGCGATCGTGTTGAGCACGTGGAAGCGCTCCTCGCCGAGCCCGCTCAAGACGCCCGACAAATCCGTGGTGCCGTCGAAGTACGCCAGCACGTCTTCGACTACGGGGGGCTTTTCCTGCCGGCTCGGCGCCGGCACGAGGATCTCCGTGCGCGGCGTGGCGAGGTGCTTGCGCAGGCGTACCCACGCGTCGCGCCGGCGTTGGGCCTCCAGCATCAGCTCCTTCGGGTGGATCAGGATGCGGCACTCGCGCTGCTCGCGATCGAAACGCGTCCCGTCCGGATCGCCCTCGCTGAACGAGAAGGTCCCCTGCTTCCAGACCAGCAAGTCCACGACCTCCTCGCCGAGCCGTGCCGCGACGGCGGCGTCGAAGCGCGCCTCGTCGAACTCCTCCGAGCGGCGCAGGGCGCTCTTCCACGTGCGCCGGCGTTCGCGGCGCGCGGCTTCTGCCAGCGCCTTCTCGGTCACGACCTGCGCCTCCGCCAGGATGGCCGGGTAGTCGAAGGGATGCTCCGGCCCCAGGCTGACCAGCCGGATGCGCCCGTCCACGAAGTGGATGTGGGCGCTCAGGCCGCTGTGCTCCTGGATCGACAACGTCCCCGTGAGGCGATCGAGGTGGATTTCCTCGAAGACCTCGGAGAGGCCGATATTGGACAGGTCGCCCGCGAAATTCATGTGGACCGGGTGCGGCGAGGTCGAGACGGACCGCATCGCTCTATCGGCAATCAGGCTGGGGGCCCCAACCGGGGACCCAGGAAATATGGGGGGTCCGGGGGCAGCTTTCAGCCGCGCGGGGGGCGGCCGATAAGAGGGGCGTGAGTCGCCCCGGGTTGCTGCTCCTGTTGCTCCTGCCCCTGCTCGCGCGGCCCGTGGCGGCCGACGAGATCGTCCTGCAATCCGGCGGTCGCCTCGAGGGGGAGATCGTCGAGATCACGGACGAGCGGGTCGTGCTCAAGATCCCCCACGGGCAGATCATCCTCGAGCGCCGGCAGGTGGCCGAGATCCGCCGCGAGGACGCGATCGACTACCTCAAACGCGAGGCCCGGTCGCGCATGGAGCGGAACCCCCAGGACGCGGTGCTCCTGTACCGCCGCGCGCTGAAGCAAGACCCCGCGGACGAGCAGGCCCGCACCGGGCTCGAAGACAGCTTCGTGCTCTGGGTCGAGGCGTTGCTGAGGCAGCATCGCCTGCGTGAAGCGATCGACGCGCTCGAGCAGTTGCACGCGTTCCGCGCGGACCACCCGCGCATCCGGCCCCTGGTGCAGGAGATCTCCGCCGAGCTCGAGGAGACGTCGCGCTACTACCGCGGCGGCATGGAAGCGTTCAAGCGCGGCGACGACCGACGCGGTCTCGCGCTGCTGGCCGCCTGGCGGCTGCGCCGTCCAGCGGGCGACGACGAGGCGCGCAAGGCCCTGGCCAAGGCGCACGCGCATGTGGGCCGCCGGGCGCTCGAGGCCGGCGCGCTGCGCGCCGCACTCGACCACTTCCGCACCGCCAAGGCGTACGGCGGTGGGCGCGAAGTGCGCGACGACTTGTTCCGGTTGCAGCCGCTCGCAGTCCTTGAGGTGCTGAAGGAAGGCGACCTCCGGGCTGCGCGGCGCTTGATCGACCGCATCGCGACGAGCTACCCGGACCCCGCGGTGCCCGTCTTCCTGCGCGCCGTCGCGGCGCACCTGCAGGGCGAGGTTGCAGAGGCGGTGGAGGGCTACACCGAATCCGCGCGCCTGGCGGAGGAGCGGGTCCGTTCGACGGATGGCCTGGACTACGAGGAGGTGCGCGGCTACGCCATGTCCACGCTGCGGGAGGCCATCGCGCACCCGCCGCAGGAAGGCGTCGGGAAGTGGCGCGAGGTCTTCATCGAGCCACTGGAGCCCGACCTCAGCTCGGCTTACTTCACCGTCTACGCACCCACGGACAACCGGGCCGGCGACCTGGCGGAGGTTGCCGGCGAGGTCTACCGGCGCGCGTCCAAGGAGTTGCTCGGCAGGGTGCCGAGCAAGGACCGCATCGAGGTGGTGGTGCACGCCACGCGGGCTGCCTACATCGCAGCGGACCCTGTGCCGCCCGGCAGTCCGCTCGAAGGCGTGACCATCCCGCGCGAACAGACCGGCGGGTGCTGCTACGACACGCTCGGCGCCGAGGGGCGCACTCTCGTACGCATCGAGATCTTCCTCGACGATCCGCGCTTGGCCGAGGACACGCTGCCGCACGAAGTGATCCACGCGGTGCAGCGGCACGGCCTGGGCGCCTTCCGCCGCATGCACTGGTTCGACGAGGGGCTGGCAACAACGTACGAATCGAAGCAGGCCAGCGAGCGACGCATCGGGCGTTTGCGGCAAGCCGGTCGCATCATCCCCTTCCCGCAGTTCGTGAGCCTGCAATCCACGCCGCCGGGATCGGCCGGGCTGTTTTACGACCAGGCGCACGCGCTCTCGGTGTTCTTGAAACAGCTCGGCTCGCCCGAGGACTGGCGGCGCTTCCTGTCACTGCTGGCGACGCGCTCTTTCGAGGACACGATCCGCGAGGCCTGGGGCGTCGAGTCGCTCGACGACCTCGAGCGCCAGTTCCTGGGTTGGATCTTCGCGTAGCCTCCGCCTCTGGCGGAGCACGAGTTGGCCACGCCCTAATACAAGTGGACCGTGACCGCGGTCCCTTCGGCGTGGCCCTCGGAGTCCTTACGCACGATCACGAAACCGTGGGCGCGCGTCGTAGAGCTGAGGATCGAGGCGCCGCTGATGGCCAGCGGGACGATGGCGGCGTCCTCGATGCGCACGCGCACGTAGTCGGTGCGCCCGAGCGCCGACACGATCTTGCGCTTGAGCGGTAGCTGCAGCGCGACGTGCGGCCAGCCCTTCGGCCGGCCGCCCAGGCGCCGGATGGCGCGGCCCGCGAAGAAGTCGTAGGCGCACAAACAGGAGACGGGGTTGCCCGGAAGCAGAAACACGGGGATGCCGTCCCAGAACCCGAGGCCGGCGGGACTGGAGGGGCGCATGGCCACGCCGTGCACGGGCAGGTCACCCTTCTCCCTCAAGATCGCCGGCGCATGATCCTCGGCGCCCACGCTCGAGCTGCCGCTGACCAGCACGACGTCCGCCTGCGCGGCCGCGTCGGCAAGCGCCGCCGCCAGCGTCGCGCGCTCGTCCTTCACAGGCACCGGCGGCTGCCCGAGGCCACCGTCGCGCTCGATCAGCGCCGCGAGCATGGGCGAGTTGGCGTCGACGATCGAGTGACCCTGCGGCATGGACCCCGGCGGCAGGATCTCGTTGCCGGTGATCAGCGTCGCCACACGCGGGCGCTGGACTACGAAGAGCTGCGCGAAGCCGAGCGAGCTCAAGAGCCCGACGTCCTGCGGCCGCAGGCGGCGGCCGGCCTTCAGCACGACGCTGCCCTTGCGCACGTCCTCGCCCACGTGCCCCACGTGTTTTTTCGGCGGGACCGCGGCGGTCACCTGGACGGTTTCGTCTCCGGGCACGGTACTCTCCACCGGCACGACGGCGTCGGCGCCGTCGGGCAGCGGCGCGCCGGTCATGATGCGCACGCAGCCCTCGGGAGAGACGAAGACGCCGGCCGGTCTAGCGGGCATGCTCTCGCCCAGCACGCGTAAGGGCCGCGGGTCGTCCGGGGTGGCCCCGAAGGTGTCTTCCGCTCGCACCGCGTAGCCGTCCATGGCGGAGCGCGTGAAGGCGGGCACGTCGACCGCGGAGACCGCGTCGCGGGCCAGCACGCGCCCGGCCGCCTCCAGGAGTTGCACGCTCTCCGGATTCATGTGCTGGATGCGCTCGTCGATCAGCGTCCAGACGTCCTCGACGTCCTTCCGCTCCCTGAAGCCGCGCATGCGCACGTCGCCCCCTGACATGGCAGGGATTGTATAGCGAGGGGTCGCCGCCCCCGGATAGGGTTTCGGTGCCGTGACTCCCTCCCGGCGGCGGCTTCTGAGCTGGTACCGGCGCAACCGGCGTGACTTTCCGTGGCGCCGCACGACCGCCCCGTACGCGATCTGGGTCAGCGAGATCATGGCGCAACAGACGCGCGTCGGCGTTGTGGTCGCCTACTACGAGCGTTTCCTGAAGCGCTTCCCGGACGTGCGCACTCTGGCGCGGGCGCGGCTGCAGACCGTGCTGGGGCATTGGTCGGGGCTCGGCTACTACCGGCGTGCGCGCCATCTGCACGCGTCGGCGAAGATCCTGGCCCGCGAGGGCTTCCCGGAGACCGAAGCGGGGTGGCGTGCGCTGCCGGGCGTCGGCGCATACACGGCGGCAGCGATAGCTTCGATCGCCTTCGGCCGGCGTGCGGCGGTGGTCGACGGCAACGTGGAGCGCGTGCTATGCCGCTTGCACCGCCTGAAGCGCGACCCGCGCCGCGTGCGCGAGCTGGCGGACGCCTGGATCTCCCCGTCGTCGCCCGGGGACCACAACCAGGCGGTCATGGAGCTCGGGGCCACGCTGTGCACTCCGCGCGCGCCGCGCTGCAGGGAGTGCCCGTTGGTTGCGGACTGCCTTGGCCGCGCCGCGCCCGAGCGCTACCCGGGGCCCAAGCCGCGGCCGGCCACTGTGCGAGAGCGCCGCGCCGTAGCCTTCGTCCGCCGCGACGGCCGGGTCCTCTTGCGCCAGCTCGATGGGCGGCGCCTTGACGGGCTCTGGGATCTCCCGGAGACGGCGCCCAAGGGCGAGGTCTTGGGGCGCGTACGCCACTCGATCCTGGACCGCCGGCTGGAGATCACCATTCACCGCGGCCGGGCCGGTCGCACCCGCGCTGGGGCGGGCTGGTTCGGCCCGCGCCGGGCGTCGGCGTTGGCGCTGACGGCCTCCGCCAGGAAGTGTCTGCGTGCTGTAGGCTTCCTGGATGAATCGGTGGGCTGAGGGAAGGGGGCTCCCCCTTCCGATACTGACTTCAGCAAGGTAGGTTTTTCGTTTCAATGTCCGAGATCTTCCCGCCTCCCCCGGGCTTCAGCGCCAAGGCACACGTCAACTCGATCCACGACTACAAGGCGCTGTACGGGATGTTCACGGGAGCGCCCGAGCGCTTCTGGGAGTCCGTCGCGGCGCACCGCATCAAGTGGATGCAGCCCTGGAGCAGCGTGCTCGAGTGGAACTTCGAGACGGCTGAGATCAAGTGGTTCGAAGGGGCGACGCTCAACGCGTCGTACAACTGCCTCGACCGCCACATCGAGGCGGGCCGCGGGGACCGCATCGCCATCATCTGGGAAGGCGACGACCCGGACGACACGCGCACGCTGACCTACTCGGAGCTGCTGGCAGAGGTCTGCCGCTGGTCGAACGTGATCAAGGACCTCGGCGTGCAGCGCGGCGACCGGGTCTGCATGTACATGCCGATGGTGCCCGAGGCGGCCGCCGCCATGCTGGCCTGCGCGCGCATCGGCGCCGTGCACTCTGTGGTCTTCGCCGGGTTCTCGGCCGACTCGCTGCGCGACCGCATTCTGGATGCGGAGTGTCGCCTGCTGATCACGGCGGACGAGGGGCTGCGCGGCGGCAAGACCATACCGCTCAAGAAGATCGCCGACGAGGCGCTCGAAGGCGTGGATTGCGTCAAGAACGTGCTGGTCTACGAGCGCACGGGAGCCGACGTGCCGATGACCGAGGGCCGCGACCTGAAGGTAAAGGAGCTCTTGGCCCAGGTTTCGGACGAGTGCGAGCCGGAGGAGATGGGCGCGGAGGATCCGCTGTTCATCCTGTACACGTCCGGTTCCACGGGCACGCCGAAGGGCGTGCTGCACACGACCGGCGGCTACATGGTGTACGCCTCGTACACGCACGAGATGATCTTCGACTGGAGGTCGGCGGATATCTTCTGGTGCACCGCGGACATCGGGTGGATCACCGGCCACACCTACATCGTCTACGGCCCGCTTTGCAACGGCGCGACGACGCTGATGTTCGAGGGCGTGCCCAGCCATCCGGATTGGGGTCGCTTCTGGGAGGTCGTCGACCGCCACGGCGTCACGATCTTCTACACCGCGCCGACGGCGATCCGCGCCATGGCGCAGCACGGCGACGACTACGTGACACGCTCGAGCCGCAACACGCTGCGCCTGCTGGGCACGGTGGGCGAGCCGATCAATCCCGAGGCGTGGCTTTGGTACCACCGCGTGGTCGGTGGCGGACGCTGCCCGATCGTGGATACCTGGTGGCAAACGGAGACCGGCGGCATCCTGATCTCCCCGCTGCCGGGCGCCACGCCGCTCAAGCCGGGCTCGGCCACGCTGCCCTTCCCGGGCGTGCACCCCGTAGTGGTCGATGACGACGGTAACGTGCTCGAAGAGAATCCCTGCGAGGGGAACCTGTGCATCGAGCTGCCGTGGCCCGGGATGGCGCGCACGATCTACGGCGACCACGAGCGCTTCAAAGAGGAGTACTTCACCCGCTTCCCCGGCAAGTACTTCACGGGCGACGGCTGCCGCCGCGACGAGGACGGCTACTACTGGATCACCGGGCGCGTGGACGACGTGCTCAACGTCTCCGGGCACCGGCTGGGAACCGCCGAGCTCGAGAGCGCGCTGGTGGCGCACGAG
>JAPUHK010000011.1 GCA_027297745.1 Planctomycetota bacterium
TCCCCCAGCCGCTTGCGCAGGGCCGCAGCGGTGGTGGCGCATTGGCCGAGCTGCTGCTCCAGCTCCTTCACGTCCAAGGTCATTCGGACTCCTGGTCGACAGGGGGGTTGCGGTCGTGCCGCGCCACCATCTTGGCGACCAGCATGCGCGCCTCGCTCAATAGCTCCCGCGTCGAAACGGATTGGGTGGTCGGGCTTCGGGAGGGCCAGTCTGCCTCTTTGGTGGGCAGCGCGCCAACAATCGCCCCGTCGGGCTCGATGCCCAGCAGCGCTTGCCGCCGGAAGCTGACGACGATCGCCTCATGGTCGCGGGTCCACTTGAGCCGGGGCTGCGGCGGCTTGCCCCGCGTCTCGTTGACGTAGAGCAGGTCCAGCAGGAAGTCGCCGCTGTCCCCGCGCGCGACCAGGATGCGCGCCCCGTCGCCGGTCGGGATAATCGTCAGGTAGGCGGCGCCGTTGAGGCCGAGGGCGCGCTCGTGCTGGATCGCCCCGCCCTCCAGACGCCCCTGGCCGATGGCTAGCAGCACCATGAAGCCGAGCGAGGCCGGCAGGGGCCCGAACACACCGCGCCGGCTCGGCTGCGGCGCCCACAAGAGCAGGTGCGCCAGCACAGCAGCCAGGCCGAACAGCGGCTGCGACAGGAGGCCCAACGGGCCCGATGCGCTGGCGGCCACCAGCCGGCCTACGCGGTCGGGGTTGAGTTGGGAGCCCGGATACACGCGGCCGTCCCCGCTGAGGAAGACCCAGAACACGACGCTCGTACCGGCCAGCACGAAGAGCAACGCGGCGACCGCGATCAGCACCGGCTTGACGCCGTCGCGCCTGCAGCGCGCGGCCGCAAAGGTGCCGTAGCCGGCAAACGCGCCGGCGGCCAGGATCAGCAGCATGTCCGCAGTCATCGTTCGTCCGGTTCGATGGGGGGCCGCCGGTCCTCCTTCAGGTCGTCGAGCGGGCGCGCCCGGAAGGAGACGCCGCACTGCTCGGCGATCGCGCGGCAGGCCTCGACGTCCACGCCCTCCGCGCCCTCCACGACGGTGAAGATCACCTCGGGCAAGTGCTTCCGCGCGCAGCGCGCGAAGTCCAGGATGCCGTCGAAGGCCGCCGCGCCGAACGTCGATGGGCAGTCGCGGTCATAGGTCTCCCTGTCCTGCGCGTTGAGGCTGATCGAGACCGCGTCCACGAGCCCCTTGAGCTCCGGCGTCACGTCGCGGCCGTGGATCAGGTTACCGTGCCCGTTGGTGTTGATGCGCACGCGTGCGCCGCGCTCTTTCAGCGTGCGCGCGATCTCGAGCAGCGTCTGCAGGCGGATCATCGGCTCGCCGAGCCCGCAGAAGACGATCTCGCGGTAGCGCGTCGGGTCGCCGACCTGCTCCAGCACCTCGTGCGCCTCCGGATCGCGCGTCAGCGCCAGGTCGTGGCCCCAGGCCACGCGGTCCGGACCTTCGCGCGGACAGAAATAGCAGTGCGCCGTGCACAGCCGCGTCAGGCTCACGTAGAGGTTGTCGCCGATCACGTACGTGAGCGTGCCGGGGCCGTCCTGCCGCTCGGGCTTGATGTCTAAGAAGCGCCGGGCGTTGGCGGTCGTGCGTTCCGCCAGCTCGTCCAGCGAGACCCCCTTGAGCTGCGCCAGGAACTCGGCGGTCAAGACCACGTAGGCCGGCTCGTTGCGCTTGCCGCGCTTGGGCTGCGGGGGCAGGAAGGGCGCGTCGGTCTCCAGGAACAGGCGCTCCAGCGGAACGGCCTTCGCGGCCTCCTGCAGTTGTGCGTTCTTCTTGTAGGTCACGTTGCCGCAAAACGAGATGCGCATGCCGAGGTCCAAGAGCTCCTGCGCCTGTGCCGCGGTGCCGCCGAAGCAGTGCACCACGCCCCGCGGATAGCCCTGGGCGCGCAGCACCTCGATCAGATCCGCTTCGGCGTCGCGGCAGTGCACGATGAACGGCAGCGCCATCTGCCGGGCCAGGTGGATCTGGCGCCGGAAGGCCTCCTTCTGCAGGTCCTTTGGCGCCTCGTTCCAGTAGTAGTCGAGCCCGCACTCGCCGATGGCCGTCACGTCGTGGGTACGCACGAGCTGCTCGAAGGCGTCCCAGTCCCGCTCCAGGTGGTTGGCCTCGTTGGGGTGGATGCCCACGGCCGCGCGCAGCAACGGCTCGGAGGCGGCCAGCTCCACCGCCTTGCGTGACCCCTCGAGCCCGACGCCGACCTCGATGATGGTCTGCACGCCCGCCTCGCGCGCGCGCCGGTAGACGTCCGCGCGGTCGTCATCGAAGCGGTCGAAGCCCGTATGGGCGTGTGTGTCGATCAGCTCGGGCACTTGGCGTTAATCGTACTCTGGGGCCGTGGCAACCCTATACAAGGCCGCCTCCGTCTTGCCGCGCGCCGGCGTGCGCATGAACGGCGGCGCCGTGGTCGTGGAAGACGGGCGCATAGGCTGGGTCGGACCGGCCGGCCGTGCGCCCGCCGTCGCACGGACCGTGGACCTCGGCAAGGCCACGTTGATGCCGGGACTGGTCAACGCGCACAGTCATCTGGAGCTGACGAACCTCCGCGATCGGGTTCCCTACGGCGACAGCTTCGCCGAGTGGCTGGAGGGTGTTGCCCGCAGCCGGACCCCCTCCGGACGGCTGGCGGCCGTGGAGAAGGGCATCCGCGACGCGCTGAAGCGCGGCACGACGGCCTTCGGCGACATCGTGCCCCCGGGCTCGTTCGAGGACGTGGTGGCCGCCTTCGCGGAGACCGGCGCGCGCGCGCGGTTGTACGTCGAGGCGCTGGGCTTTCATCCCGACCGGGCGGACGGCATCTTCGAGCAGGTGTGGGAGTTGGTCGAGATGCAGCAGCTGCCGCCCAACGTGTCCACGGGCATCAGCCCGCACGCGCCCTACACCGTCTCGCGGCCGCTGTTGTCGCGCCTGTGCGCGATGGCCGACGGGCATGGCCGGCCGCTGGCGGTGCACCTGGCAGAGACGCTCGAGGAGATGGCCTTCCTGCGCATGGCCATGGGTCCGCTGCGCGAGCTCTTGCGCCGCCTCGACGCGGACGACCCTGAGCACGAGCCGTACGGGTCCGCGGCCGACTTCCTGGCCGAGGTGCAGGTGCACAACACGCCGCTAGTGCTCGTGCACGCCAACTACCTGCGGCCGCGGGACGTGCCGCGCGGGGCCTTCGTCGTCTACTGCCCGACCGCGCATGCGTTTTTCAAGCACCCTCAGCATCCGGCGCTGGAGTTCATCGAGGAGGGCGTGCGCGTCGCGATCGGCTCGGACAGCGCGGTCTCGGGGCCGAGCGTCGACGTGCTCAGCGAGCTGCGCCACGTGGCCCGCGCGCGGCCCGACTTCGACGCGGTGACGCTGTTCCGCATGGCGACCGAGTGGGGGGCGCAGGCGTTGGGGCTGGAGGCGGGCGTGCTTGAGGCCGGACGCCTGGCCGACCTGTGCGCCTTCGAAGGCGAGGGCGGGCCCGAGGTGATGACGCAGTCGGACCCCGAGTCGCGCTGCGTGCTCACGGTCGTCGGCGGCCGCGTGTTGCACCGCCTCGACGCCGCCTAGCCGCGCTGGCGTTAGGTGCGAATCAGAGTTCGCACCTGGTGCGCCCGTTTCCGCCGCCCAACGTCGAAACCCCCAAGCGGCTGGGGTGTCTGCCGGCGGCACGACCGTTGCGATTCAGGTAGGCCATGCGAAATCTATTGGCAATCGTTCTCCTTTTGATCGGTGCGGGCTGCGTGGCCCGCGCCTACACCGGACCGCAACGCGAGAAGAGCGAGGTCGCTTTGCTCGAAGGCGGTCAGGTGCTGTACGAGAAGCAGGGTACGTCGTGGAAGAGGCTGACCACGCGCATCGTGCGCGTCGACGGCCGGACGGTGGTCTGGGCTACAACCACTGCGACCGGCCCGAAGCCGGCGCCGCTGCCCAGGGTCGAGGTGCTGCCTGGCAAGCACATCGTCACCATCGAGTGGGTGCGCAGCAAGCTCAACGAGGAGCCCTACTTCAGCGTGTCGAACGCGGGCGGCGTGGTCCGTACCGAACGGACGTACACGTTCCTCGAGCGCGGCGAGATGTCGATCGAGCTGAATGTGGAGGGCGGGCACCGCTACGTGCTCGTGCCCTCGAAGACACGCAACGGCGAACCGCTGATCGAGCCCGCGGTCAGCACACGCCAGAACCTGCGCGACCTGCTCCGCAGGTAGTGGTGGGCGGAGCCGGGCTCCACGCGGGCCCGGCTCCGCAGCCCGGTCCGGGGCGCCGCGCCACCGCGAGTTGCTAGGCGAGCGTCGGCAGGGGGAATCGCGGCGCCTGGCCTCGAACCCTTGACTCGCGCCGCCGTAGGGTTGAAGTTACGGAATACGGCGGCGTCGCCAAGTGGTAAGGCAAGGGATTGCAAATCCGCCACCCTTTGGCCGCCTAGCCCCGTACTGCGGGGCTTTCCTCCCGATCATCGCCCGGAGTGGACCCCCAGAGGGTACCCAGCGCGTGCATCCGCGGCCCCTGATTGTTATTCACCATGCTCCCCCTAGGGGTACGGGGGGTAGGGGGGAACAAAGAAACGCGGACGCGCTACCGCGGCGCCTGCCAGAGCACGCCGCCCTTGCCGTCGAACAACGTCAGGGTACTTTCGGCGGTCTTTGTCTCGGCGCCCGTCCGCTTGTCAACTCCCCTGCTGACGCCGAGCGTGGCCCGCGTCTGCCCATCCTTGTCGTATAGATCCAGGCCCGGCGACCCGTCCGCGAACACGATGAGGTGCGCCCGCGCCTCCCCGTCCTTGTCGAAGAGAGCCAGCCCCGGGTTCCCGTCCATCACGGCGAGGCGCGCCCGCGTCTTCCCGGCCTTGTCGAAGAGAGCCAGGCGCGGCGTCCCGTCCACCATGGCGAGGTGCGCCCGCGTGTTCCCATCCTTGTCCTTCAACGCGAGTGACCCAACCTCAAGGTCGTTGGCCGCTCCCGACACCAGCATCGCGGCGGCCACCAGCAGCACAAGCGTCCCGATTTGCTTCATCCGCCGATTGCCTCGCTCAAGCCGCGTCAGACGTTGTTCGAGATCCATGCCCGCCTCCTTTCGCTCTCGGGGGAGTCTCGCCCGGGGTGCCCGTCGGGGTCAAGGCCGGGTCACC
>JAPUHK010000110.1 GCA_027297745.1 Planctomycetota bacterium
CCGAGGAAGCGCCCGCTGAAGAGGCTCCGGCGGAGGCCGCAGCCGAGGAAGCGCCCGCTGAAGAGGCTCCGGCGGAGGCCGCAGCCGAGGACGCGCCCGCTGAAGAGGCTCCGGCGGAGGCCGCAGCCGAGGAAGCGCCCGCTGAAGAGGCTCCGGCGGAGGCCGCAGCCGAGGAAGCGCCCGCTGAAGAGGCTCCGGCGGAAGCTGAACCCGAGCCCAAGCAGGCCGACGCGGCCGAGCCTGCGGAAGCGCCGGCGGCCGAAGAGCCCGCCGGCAACGACCCGAAGGAAACGGCTCCGGAAGCGTAAATCCATCCGGGACCGCGTGTGCGGTCCCGGACACATCCGCCCTGGCGGAGCACGGCGAAAGGCGAGAGTGGACTTGTCCGCCGTAGCCGAAAGGCGGAGGCGGATGACCTTTCCATGACCGCTCTCAATCAGGAGTGGAACGGTGCGCAGCGCGACGCTGGTCTTCTTTCTGCTTGCGGCCTGCAAGGGCAGCTCGCAAGGCCCTTCGTGGGACTCGATCGTGGTCCACAATCCAAACTGGCAGCCCAGGGGGCGGCCGATGGAAAAGCCGGAGTGGTTCGACGAGCAGATCCAGCTGGTGCGCGAGGAGGCCGACCAGGGCCGGCTCTATGACGCGCTCGTGCGCATCAGTAAGGCGCTCAAGCGCCGGCCGGCCGATGCCCATGCGCAGGAGCTGAGGCGGCTTGGGGGCGAGATCAACACGAAGGTGCTGGCCCTGCCCACGTTGGAGGTGGAGCTCGAGCCCAAGGCGGACCCGATCGTCTTCGGCGAGGTCATCGGGCTGAAGCTGCGGCTGCGCAACGTCAGCGGGCGGCCTCTCATCATCCCCGCACGCAGGCGCCGCACGAGCCACAGCACGCTGGTGCTGGACGTCCGCCGCACGGGCTACGACATCAACGCGCACGTGGTCATCGACCGCTACCGCATCCTGCGCCGCCTCGAGAAGGATATCGAGATCGAGCCCAACGATTGGTACGAGCTGGACCTGGAGCTGCCGGAGGCGCGCAACGACAGACCTCTGGAGGGCTTCCGCTTCTTCCACATAGAGGGGCGCCTGCGTCCCGTCTACGTCGATATCGGCGGCCTGCGGCGCTGGGAGTCGATCCCGCTCGGCTCCGCCCGCGTGCGGGCCTTCCGCCCCAACTTCGAGCACCTGAGGGACGATCCGCTGGCGCGCATGGAGCAGGCCATGGCCAAGAACGCGCGCGTGCATCTGCTGACCGCCTGTGCGTTGGTCGCGCCGGCGGACCGGCGACGCGCCGTGGACCTGCTCGTCGGGCGCCTGCAGGGCGCGGGCGCGCTGGACCGCACGATCTTCGGGTGCCTCGAGTACCTGACCGAAGTCAACCTGGGGCGCGACGCTTTGGCCTGGCGCACCTGGTGGGCGCGCGTGCGCGAGACCTACTTCACCGCGCCGCCCGAACGCCCGGACCCCGCCGTCCCGACCTTCGGGAATTGACGCAATCCGGAGATAGAATCGCCGCCGTGTCCTGGCGCGAGCAACTCGGCCACCTGTCCCGCACCGTCGCGAACGTCTTTCCCGGCGAGCGCGACCTCGACGACCTATTGGCCGAACAACGCACGCTGCGCGTGAAGCTCGGGCTGGATATCACCTCCACCGAGGTGACCGTCGGGAACGAGATCCCGTTGCGCATCCTGGCCCGCTTCCAGGAGCTCGGCCACACCGCGGTCTTGATCCTCGGGGACTTCACGACCATGGTGGGGGACCCGTCCGGACGGGACAAGACCCGCCCCCAGCTGACGCCGGAGCAGATCGCGGACAACGAGCGCACCTGGCTCGAGCAGATCGCTCCGGTGTTGGATCTCGAGCGGGCGGAGGTGCGGCACAACAGCGAATGGCTGCGCAAGCTCACGTCGGACGAGATGATCCGCATCGCGGGGCAGATGACCGTCGCCCAGATGCTCGAGCGCGACAGCTTCAACAAGCGCTACACGGCGAATGCGCCGATCCATCTGCACGAATTCCTGTACTGCCTGGTGCAGGGTTATGACTCCGTCGCCGTGCGCGCCGATATCGAGCTCGGCGGCACCGACCAGACCTTCAACATCAACGTCGGCCGCACGCTGCAGAAATGGGCCGGCCAAAAGCCCCAGGTTTGCGTGCTGATGACGCTGCTGCGCGGCACCGACGGCTCGCAGAAGATGTCCAAGAGCCTCGGCAATTCGATCGGGATCACGACGCCCGCCAAGGACATGTTCGGGCTCGCCACGCGCGTCCCCGACGAGCTCGTGGAGGAGTACCTGCGCCTGGCCACCGACCTGCCCGACGCCGAGGTCGAGCGGCTGCTCAAGGGAGACGTCTGGGAGGCCAAGAAGACCATGGCAGGCGCGCTGACCGCACGGCACTACGGCAAAGAGGCGGCGCGCGCCGAGCGGGAGGAGTTCGAGCGGGTCTTCGCGGAGAAGAAGCAGCCGACGGACATGGAGGAGTTCGCGGTCAGCACACCGGTCACACTGACGCAACTCGTGCGCAGCGCGTTCAGTCTGAGCGGCGGCGAAGCGAAGCGCCTGATCCAACAGGGAGGCGTGAGCCTGGACGGAGTCAAGCTGACCGATCCCAACGCGGAGGTGGCGGTCTCCGGCGGCGAAGTCCTGCGCGCAGGCAAGCGTCGCTACGCGCGGCTGGTCCTTTCCGCGTGAATCCGGGGGACTGCCGAAGAGGCGCGGGTCTCGGCCGTTCGTTTGGGGTGGCTACCGCGGCCCGCGGCCGCGCAGTTGCGCCAGCCGGAACACGCGCTGCATCGTGCGCGCGGCCAGCAAGGCGGCGCCCACGACGGCGACGATCACGAACACGCTGTTGAGCAGCGCGCCCATGCCCTCCGCCGAGCGCCCCAGACTCTCGTGGGCGCCGGACAGGTCCACCAGCTTCTCGGCGGCGACCAGCCTCAGCAGCACGAACAGGCCGCACAGGCCCGCGAAGATGTCGACCACCAACGTGGTCCGGCGCTCCTTGTAGCGTGCGTACAAGAGGTCGCGCACGATCATCGCGGCCAGCCACACGTTCAAGAACAGCAGGTTCTCGGAGAGGCCGGGCCCGACCAGCGGGACCTGGGCCGATCCCTCCTCGGCGGGCACGTACAGCGCCAGCAGGTCGTCGCGGAAGAAGTTGAGCACGACCGCGGTCAGCGCCAGGAAGAAGACGCTCTCCAGCTTGCGTGTGCGGTCGACGTCCGTGGACAGCTTCAGGTGCGGAAGCCGGATCAGCCGCTGTACCTTGGGCAGCGCCGCATAGACCAGCAGCATGAAGCCGGTGTCGAAGCACAGGGTCTCGAAGGCGCGCAAGAACAGCGCCAGCGGGTGCGGCGGCAAGGGCAGTGGGGTGATGCTCCCGAAAGGCAGGTCCAAGCTGCGCCCGGCAACCGTGGCGCCCAAGACGAGCAGGAAGTGCGCCGCGAAAAGGGCCGCGGTCTGGATCAGAAACGGGCGCGTGGCGTGCGGCGGCAAGAGCGCCGGCTGCGGCAGGAAAGACGCACCCATCTCCTGCGAGTCGCCCATGTCGCGCAGGACGATGTCGATCGCTTCGGACTGGCTCTCGCCGTCCCCTGTGCGCTCGTCGATGCGCTCGAGAATCGTCGTCTCCAGCTCGAGCAGGGCGTCCTGGCGCTCGTCCGCGTCGCCTCCCATGGCGGTCGACGCCTCATCGAGCCAGCGTTGTAGCTTCTGCTTCATGTCCGGGCTCATGCCTCGTCCTCGCTCACGGCAACGGGTGCCGCCGGGTTTAGCACCTGGGATACCGCATCCGCGATCTCCGCCCACAGCTTCGTCAACTGCGGCAGGAGCGCACGCCCTTCATCGGAGAGGGTGTAGTACTTGCGCGGTCGCGCCCCGGCCGTGTCCCACTCGGAGCGCAACAGCCCTTGGGTCTCGAGCCGCCGGAGCAACGGATACAGCGTCCCCTCCTCCGTCTCCAGACTGTAGGAGCGGAGCACCTTTACGAGCTGGTACCCGTAGAGCTTGTCCCGCAATAGCGACAGCGCGGCGACCTGGATGACGCCCCGCCGTAGCTCTGCGCCTATCTTTTCAAGAGGTGATGCCACGGCCACTCCGGTCCGCTCCAAGCGGGCCTGTGCCTCCGTCGTCCAATTGGGCGATAGGACTTTAGGGTCCGTCTGAGAGGACTGGACGCGGCCGGCTGCGGAGGCGTCTGGCTGTGTCGCGCCCGCCCAGGCGTATCTCTCCGTCGATACGACGTCGGGGACGCGACGCCGCCAGGCTTGTCCTCGCGTCCGGCCTCGGTCCTGACGATGAGCATTCAGACAGACCCTGGGCCGCTGGCCGCCCTTCAGTGCCTGGGATAGGCTTTGGAAGCCGACCTCGGCCCCGCCCGCTTAGACTGAAAAAGCCGTGAAACGCCTGCTTTTCGTCCTCTTGGCCCTGGGCTCCGCGGTGTCGGCGGGAACCCCGCCGGCGGAGTCCACGAACGCCCAGCAGACCCACATCCTGGCGGGGCTCAAGGCCGAGGACCGTAGCCGGCGTGAGCAGGCCGAGGCCGCCGCCCGGCGCCTGGCACGCTCGCAGCCGGCCGCCGTAGACGCGCTGTGGGAACACCTGGACGTGCGCGGCCGCGGCGCCCTCGTGCGCGCGCTCGCGGGGAGTGGAGCGCGTGAAGCCGCCACGCTGGCCATGGCACGCGTTTCCGACCCCGAGCCCGAGATCTTCACTGCGCTGCTCACCGGGCTTGTCGAGGGCGGGGACAGCGCGCTGTTCACGCCGCTCCCCGAGGATGTTCCCGCGCGCCGTCGTGCGCACGTCGAGGCCTTGCGCCTGCGCTGGAACGTCGAGAAGGAGCTGGCGCGCTTGAAGTCGCCGAGCGGCCCGACGGGGCACTACGTCGGGCAGTTCGACCGCGTCAAGCAGCTCGGCGTCGGCGCGCATCCGATCCTGCTGCACATCCTCACCAACCACAACCTGCCTTTCCCCGGCGAGGCCGGGGCCGGCTTCTATGAACCCGTCTACCCCGGCATGATCCGCTTCGAGCGCGATGAGCTGCGCCTGATCGCCGCCAACAGCTTCGGCCAGGTCGCCGGTGCCGATGACGTCGACACGATCACGAAGCTGCGCGAGATCTGGAGCCGGTACTACGCCCTCGACAAGGACGAGCACCCGGTCGAGCGGGAGTCGCTCGCGCCGGCGCTCGCCTACGGGCTACACGACCTGGGCGTCGAAGAGCCCGTGCGCGAATGGATCGAAGACCTTGAAGTGCGCAAGAGGTCGGGCGGGCCTTTCCGCAGGCGCACCGCGCTGTGGGACTTGGGTTATGCGCTCATCCGCATAGGCGAGCACGAGGAAGGCGAGCGTTGCTACGAGGATCTCCTCGACGAGAAAAACCGCCACTGGAGCTTCAACCGCCATGTGGCGGCCTACAACCTGGCCTGCAACTTCTCCCTGCGCTCGATGCAGGAGCCTCACCGCCGCGACGAACACCGCGCGCTCGCACTGAACTTCCTGGACCGCGCGATCGAGCTGAACTTCGTCGATTGGCCTTGGATGGAGCAGGATCGGGACCTGGACGCGATCCGCGACTCGGGCGTCTACAAGCGCGTGTTGGCCCGATTGAAGCGGGACTACCCCGAGCGGCGGCGCACCAAGGTAGCCAAGGGCCGCGACGCGCTGCGCGCCGTCCCGAAGGCCTCGGACTAGGGCTCCCCTCCGCGTCCTCTGCGGTTAGTCCTCGGACCGCGCGGCGCGGGCCATGCCGAAGAGGAAGAAGCTGAGCGCGGCGCAGCCGAGGATCGGCACGAGCGCAAACTCCTTCCCCGTGGTCCATAGCGTCACCGAGTGGATCAGGTAGATCCCCAGCAGCGCGCCGAGCACGTACTGTATCGCGCCTTCGCGGCTCCCCATCCAGAATGCCCGCAGATAGAGCAACGTCAGGTAGACCCCCGGCAGCAGGAACAACGCCGCCTGCTGGTGAGCCTGGGAGGCGAACGCGCCAAGCGCCAGAAGTTGCGGCAGCAGCGCAAGCAGCAGCGCCAGACGGCGCGTCTCGCGCGGCTCCATGTCCTCCGCCCGGCTGGCGGCCGTCACACCGGCGATGAACAACAGGTACGCCGCGAGGTACGCGGGGGCGTCCACCGCTAACTCGGCGCCGCCGACAGCCAGGCCGACGGCCAGGTTGAAGGCGCGGGCCCCACCCATGGTGATCGTGTCCCATGGAAAGCGGCGTTTGACGCCGCCGTTGTACGCGCTGGCCAACACCGCGACGGCCAGCGCCGGCCACAGCGCGCCCGCAAACCAGCACAACGCGAGCCCGAGCCCGAAGCCGACAATGCACAAGAGCCGGGCGACCCCCACGAGACCCGGATCGAGCACCAGCGGACGGTCCGGGAACAGACGCCGGTCCCGTTCGCGGTCGAACAGGTCGTTCTGCACCATGCCGGCGGTGTAGAGCGCGGTCGAGCCTAGCGCCGCGGCCGTCAACGGCAGCAGCGGAGCGCCCGCCAGCACCCCGGCGGTGATCACGTCCGCGGCCGCGGTGGGGGCGAGCGTCGGCCGCATGAGGCGGAAGAGCTCGCGCAGCTTGGGCCGCGTCATGGCACGGGCGCTAGAAGAGACGGCTGATGTCGTTGCGGAGGGCCAGGAACGTGAGGCCGAGAATCAGGATCAGCCCTACCAGCTGCAGTCCTCCGACGAGGCGGTCGGGCAGCGGCTTGCCGCGGATCTTCTCGGCCGTGAGCAGAACCATCTGCCCGCCGTCGAGCACGGGGACCGGCAGCAGGTTCAGAATCGCCAGGTTGACCGAGATCAACGCCAGGATGTAGAGGAAGCGGCCGAAGCCCAGCTGCCACATCGTGTAGGACACGTCGAACAGCGTGAGGGGTCCGCCGATGTGCTTGGCCGAGACGCGCGCCGTGAGCAGGCTGCGGATGGTCAGCGCGACGGTCTGGGCGGACAGGACCGTGCGGCGCCAGCCCATGGCGATACCCCCGAAAACGCCGGTCTCCTGGTGGATGCGCTGCACGGTCGCAAACGCGTAGCCCGGATCTTCCGTGGGAATCGCCGAGAGCCTCGGTGTCACGGTCACGACCGTGGACTCGTTCTTACCCCAGTTCTTGATCTCCATGCGCAGCGGCTCGGAGCCGGCGGCCTGCACCGCGTCCACGAGATCGCCGAAGTCCTCGATCTCCTTGCCGTCCACGCGCAGGATGCGCGCGCCGGGCTCGATGCCGACGCTCGCCGCGGGGCTGCCGGGCGCGGGAGTGACGCGCAGTCCCTCGAACTCGGTCGTGCCGGCCAGGGCGTCCGCGAAAGCGCGCAGCGTGAGCCCGCCCTCGGGCTGCACGGTGTGATTCTCGCCGTCCCGGCGCACGACGAACTCGCGTACCGGCTCGTCCGCGTCGAGCGCGCGGCGACGCAGCAAGCCGAGCTCCTTGACCGCCGTGCCGTTCACCGAGACCAGCAGGTCGTCCGCTCGAATCAGACCCGCGGGCAGGGTGCCCGGCCGAACGCCGAGGATGCGCGGCCGCTCATACACCGGCCGCAGGCCGATGCGCGGCTCCCACTTCACCGGCTGGACCAGCTGCAGCGTCTCCTCCGAGCCGTCCTGGCGGCGCACCAGCACCTCGAACAGGGCAGTCTGCGCGTCGTCGGGGATGTCCTACAGGCTGCGCAACATGCGC
>JAPUHK010000111.1 GCA_027297745.1 Planctomycetota bacterium
TCGCCGTGATCGACGACGGTATAGAGCAGGCCGTCGCGGGTCAGTCCGGGCCCGCGGAAGAAGACGTCCGGGTAGCGGCTTTGGTCCTCCTCCCACGCTGCCAGCAAGGAGGGCGCCAGGATATTCGCGTGAAGCCCGCGACCCCAGGCCCAAAGGAGCTTCCCGTTCGACAAGGAGTTGACGTCCACGGCGTTGGGATAGCGCCGCGTGCCGCTCGGCTGCACTTGCTTGTTGTCCACGAACACCAGCGTGTCTCCGTCCACGGTGACGCGGTTGCCTCCGTAGTCCAGGAAGCGGTAGTAGTCTTCGTACTTGCCGTCCGAGTCGGGCCGCGCATCGTCGGCGCTTTCGTCCTCGCGGCCGGTGTTGATCCAAGTGCCCGAGGACACGGAGCGCCCGCACACGTGCCGGTAGTCCTTGTAGAGCACCCAGCCGCGGGCGACCACGGGCCGCACGGTCGGGTAGGGCTGCACGACCCACTCGCTGAGCCCCTGCCGGGACGGCGTAGCGCCGATCGTGCGGTCGGGAGCCGCGATCCTCCAGCGGGTGTTTGGGGGACCCCGGCCGTCGTAGCCCGGGTCGAGCACGAAGCGTGCGTCGCGCTCCCGCAGCTGCTTGCGCCACAGCGGCGTGCGCGGAATCTCGCGCGGCAGGTCGTCGCTCACGCGCGCGTTCGCCCGGTTGCCGCCGGTGACGGGCCACTCGTCGGTGTCGACCTCTGCGATGTCGCCTTCCGCGACCTGCAACAGCGGATGGTTGCCCAGCTCTGCCGCCGGGACCGCTTCCCCCTCCACGAGCACACGCGCGCGCGGGTATTGCGAGACGAGCCGGCTCAGCAGCTCGTCGCGCGTCTTGGGGTCGCTCGTGCGCGCCGCACAGTAGGCCGCCTTGGTGAGCACGAGGGGCATGTCGCGGTCCGTGTCGGCGGGGTAGAGGTTGGCCAGCCGCCGGTACAGGTGCAGCGCCTCGTAGAAGCGCCCCAGGTCCATCAGCATGTCCGCGGCACGCTCGAGCGCATCGTCGCCATAGGAGGAGATGAAGTAGCGGTCGTAGACTTCGGCGTAGCGCACCAGGCGCTCGGCCAGCTCGGGCACGGCGTCCGCAGCTTTGAGCAGCTTCAGCGCTGCCCGGTCGTACGCTGCGCGATAGGCCTTGATGCCTTCGTCCGGCAGCACGGTCAGCTTCTGCAAGCACAGCTCGCGGGCAGGCCGGTAGAGCAGCCCGTCATGGCTGTAGACCAGCGACTTGAGCGAGTCCGGCGGGAGGTCCGGGAAGACCTGCGGGTCTTCGTCCAGGACCGGCTGCAGCACGTCGATCACGCGCTCCCACTGCTTGCTGCGCTCGAGCTCCTCCGCCCGGTCCAGGAAGCGCGTCACCTGGTCGTCGGTCAGCAGCCGGACCTCGCCGGCGTCCTGCGCGAACGCCGGCGCCAGCAGGAGCAGGACCAGGAGGGCCTTGCACTTCATTTTCTTACTATACGGGCGTCACGCACATAGGGGTGCGGGGCGGCTGGCTCGAAACCAACACGTGGCTTGAACGGGAGGGCGGCCACATAGGGCCGCCCCTACAAGGGCAGTGGTCCGTTGGCCTTTGTAGGGGCGCACCTATGTGTGCGCCCTACAGTTCTCCTATCTGTTGGCCGCGGCTCCCTTCGAGAAGAGTGGCGCGATGACCAGGGGGATACACCCCATGAGCGCCGTGGTCGCCATCGCCAGGTTGAGGCCCCACACGTCCAGCGCCCAGCCCGACCACACCACGACGAGCGCAAAGGCCACGCGGCACAGCATCGACTCGATGCTGAGGATCGTCGCCCGCCGCTCCGGCGACGGCACGAGCCGGTTCAAGAGCGTGCGCATGAGCAGGGGGTAGACGCCGAACATGGCGCCCTGGATGCAGAACAGGGCGGCGGCGGCCTGCGCGCGCACCACCATCAGGAGCGCGAACATGACCACCAGGGAGACGGGCATGGCGGCCATGAAGACGCGCTCGCCGTAGCGCTTCATGAGGCGCGGCATCAGGTAGACCGTGCCCGCGCCGACCACGTTGGTGGCGGCCAGCACGAGGCCGAAGTTGTCGACCGGGATCTCGTTGGCCGTCAGCACGGGGTTGAAGAAGCTGACCACGGCCGCGCGCAAGAGCACGAAGACGCCCACGCTGTAGGCGATCAGCCGCAACATGCCCGGGATGTGCACGACGTCGCGCAGCGCGCCGACCGTGATCTCGCGCGTGCTCAAGCGCCGTTTCATGGGCGGCTCCTGCATGCCGAGCGCACAGGCGAGGCCGACCATGCTCAGCGCGCCGGTGAACCAGTAGGCCAGCACGGGGTCCTGCACGCCGCCGTTCGTGCGCACCAGGAACAGGTCCGTGAGCGGAAAGCCGAGCGCGGTGACCAACAGCCAGATGGTCTGGGCGGCGCCTTCCGCGCGCGGATACTCCGCTTCGCGGTGGTGGGCGGCCAGCGAGTCGTACAAGAGCGCGGAATCGGCACCGCTGATCAGCGCCGTCCCCAGCCCGAACAGGACTTCGCCGGCGGCGAACTCGAAGAAGCTCCCGGCCAGCGCGAAGGTGAAGGCGCCGGCGGCGTTCATCAGCGCGCCCAGGACCAGCGCTGTCTTGCGGCCGAGCCGGTCCGCCAGGATGCCCGAGGGGACCTCCGTGGCGACGACCACCAGATAGTAGATGGCCTGCAGCACGCCGTACTGCTTCGCCGTCATGTGCCGCACGGCGGTCATGAAGTGGAAGATGTAGGGCGCGAACAGGATCGCGCGCGTCGTGCCGCGGAAGGCCAGGAAGAGGCGGAAGTTGCGGCCGGCGAGGTCGATGCCCGGAGAAGCTATCAGCTATCAGCCGTCAGCTGCGAGCTCAGCGCCCGTGGCGCTGAGCGAGGTCTTCATACAGCATCAGCTTGTTGCCGTCGGGGTCGAAGAACGTCGCCAGCTTGACCATGCCGGGGATCGTCTGCGTCTCCCCGTCGAACTTCACGTCCCGCTCCGCGAGCCGCGCGCGCGCCTGATCCACGTCGTGCACACCGAAGGTCAACGTCGCGCCGCCCTTGACCTCGGGGCTCTCTACCTGCGACAGGCCCACGTTCACCCTGCTGACCGGCGTCGCGAGCTCGCACCAGCCCATCTCCCCGGCTTCATACAAGAGCTCGAAGCCCAGGACGTCGCGATACCAGGCGATGCTCCCCTGGAGGTCGCGCACGCCGAGCGCGCAGGTGAGGCCGCCGTCGAATCCGAGCCCATCAGCCATCGGTCTTCTCCTTCGTCTTCGTGCCCTTGCCTACGGGCGGGTCGTTCGTGAACAGCATGCGGTTGCCGTCGGGGTCCAGGAAGGTCACGCCCGGCTGGCCGTCCGGCAGTGGCGCGGTGCCCTCCGCCGGCTTGATCTTGCGGCTCTGCAAGAGCGAGCGCGCGGTCTTCAGGTCCTTCACGCCCCACAGCAGCACGGGGCCGCCCCCGACCGCCGGCCGCTCCGTTTCCTGCAGTCCGAAGGCAACGCCGCGCACCGGCGTGTGCAGCTCGCAGAACTTCATCGTCGGCAAGTTGAAGAAGAAGCGGAACCCCAGGTTCTCTCCGTACCAGGCGACCGCCGCTTTCAGGCTCTTGACGGCGTGCGAGGCGACGACCGAGCGTGTGTAGTCGAGCGCGCCGACGCCGGGGATGCGTTCCGCGCCGGGCTGCAGCAGCTGGAACAGCTTGAACTTGTTGCCGTCGGGATCCTCGAACGTGGCCAGCTTGACCATCCCGGCGACGGTGACGGTGTTGCCCACGAACTTGACCTGTTTGCTTTCCAGCTTCTTGCGCGCAGCGGCGAGGTCCTTGACCCCGAAGGTGAGCCAGGCGCCGCCCCCGCGTGCGTCCTTCGGGGCCGGGAAAAGCGCGAGACGCAACGCCGGCAGCGGCGTCTCCAACACCGCCCACTTCTCGCTTGCCGTGGCGGCCGCCTTGAAGCCGAGCGTGTCGCGGTACCAGGACTGCGCGCTCTTCATGTCCTGGACGGGGACGGCGCAGGTCAGCGTGCCGGTCCAGCCCGGCTGCGCGGGCGCTTGCGCGCCGCCCACGCCGCAGACCAGCAGGCCCGCAAGGGCCGCGAGAAGAAGGCGCCGCGTGCTCATGTCTCTGCCCCCTGTGCCCCGCCTCACGCGAGGGGTTGGGATCTTATACTTGGTATACTTTCAGGTCAAGGCAGCCGTGGGCAGGATCCAGCGACTCGTCACCCTCTTCCACCACCGTTGGGCGGTGCCCGTGCTCGCGGAGCTGCAGCGGGGCAAAGGTGCCAAGCTCGTCACGTTGGTGCAGCGGCTCGGGGCCGGGCGCGACGTGCTGCGCCCCACCCTCGACCGGTTGATCGAGCACGGCTGGGTGGTGCGCAACTCCGGCTACGGCCACCCGCTCCGGCCGGAGTACGTGCTCAGCCGCAGCGGCAAGCGCATCGCGCCCGCATGCGCCCGTCTGTGGCAGACGCTGCGCCGGTCGGACCTGACCGGCCCCGGGCTCAAGAAGTGGTCGCTGCCGGTGGCGTGGGTCTTGGAGCGCTCGGGCGGACGCTTCGGGGATGCCAAGCAGATGCTGCCGGGCATCACGTCGCGAGCCCTGACGCTGGCGCTGAAGACGCTTCAGGAAGCCGGCCTCGTGCGGCGTGAGGTCGTGGACGGCTATCCCCCGCGCCCGCGCTACCACCTGACTCCACGTGGCCGACGCCTCGTCCCCCTGGTCGGAGGCCTCTGAGAAACGCGGCCGTGACGGCGGGCGGATACCATCGGCAGGCATGCGGTACGCCACAACGACCCTACTGCTGTTGGCCGCCTGCGGCCACACGATCCACGCCTACGAAGGCGCCGAGGCCAAGCCCCAATTGCTCACCGCGCTGCAGACCGTGGCCAACAGCGAGGCGGTGCTCGTCGCGCAGGACCGCGCCTACGTGATGTCGCCCGATGCGGCCGTGGACGAGCGGCAGGCGCTGGCGGACACGTTGGCCCGTGCGGTATCCGCGCCCCCGGCCAAGCGCACGATCAAGATCCCGGCGCGAGAGCGGGGGAGTGTCTGGGCGCTCTACTATCCGACGCGTTTCCTGGAAGTGCAGCACGACGGGAAGAGTCTCGTGATCCAGCGCATCGGCGGCGACAACCCCGCTTACTGGATCACGTATCTGCCCGGCGACGCGCATTACGGCCTGATGCTGTGGGCCACGCCCGAGATCGACGCCGCCTGGAACCGCCTCGAGAGTCGCGCAGGCACGCTGAGCGGCGGCTTCGTGCACGGGCCGCCGGTCTTCAGATCCCTGGCCATGCCCACGGCACGCTACTCTGTGCTGCGTGACGTCGGCATGGACCTACGCGGCCTGCAAGGCAAAGGAAAGACCGTCACCATCGAGACCGCGGGCGCGCTCTACGAGATCGAGACCACCGGCGCGAAGTAGCCCGCTCGAGGCGCCCGGCTGCACGCCTAATAGTTGGCGGGCAGCTATAATCCCTGTTTATGGACCTCGAGGGCCTGCGCTCCTTCTATCACGTGGCGCGGGAATGCTCGTTCAGCCGCGCCGCGAAGATCCTGCACGTCTCCCAGCCGGCGGTCTCCGTGCGCGTGAAGGCGCTGGAGACCGAGGTGGGGGAGCGGCTGTTCGACCGCGCGCGCAAGGGGGTGCAGCTGACCGAGGCCGGCGCCGTGCTCTTCGAGTCCGCCGAGAAGATCTTCGCGGACATAAGCGAAGCGCTTACGCGGCTCGAGGAGCTGAAGGAGTCCGGCGCGGGGCGCGTCCGGCTCGGCTGCAGCGACACGGCCAGCCTCTACCTGCTGCCCGAAGTGCTGCGGCGCTTCCGACGCAAGTATCCCGCCTGCGAGATCACGATCCGGAATGCGCACACCTCCGAGATCCTGGACCTGCTGGTGCAGGGCGAGCTGGACTTCGGGATCGTCACGCGCCCGCCGGCGGTCGACCGGCGGCTCGAAGTGCACGAGCTGTACGATGAGCCCTTCGTGCTCGGCTGTCCGCGCGACGATCCGCTGCTGCGGCGCCGCAAGGTGGCGCTGAAGGCGTTGGACGGGCGCCCCATGGTGGCTCTGGAGAAGGGCACCGTGACGCGCGCGTTGACCGACCGCGTGCTGCGCGCGGCGGGCGTGCGGCCGCGCATCGTGCTCGAGACCGGCAACATCGAGGTGCAGAAGCGCTACGTCTCGATCGGGTTCGGGGTGGCGCTGTTGCCGGAGAGCGCCGTGGCGGCCTCCGACGGGCGCCGGCTACAGACGCGGCCGCTCGAGACGCGTGAGCTCGAGCGCAAGATCGTCGCCGTGGTGCCGCGCGACCGCTACGTGCCGCGCCTCGCGCGCGCGCTCCTGGACCTGGTGGAGGCGGATTGTTCCAGGAGGGGCAACGCATAGGATAGTGACTGCATGAGATTGCTGATCGCCTTGCTGCTGGCCGCCGCGTGCCAGAACTCTCCTGCGACCCAGGTCGAAACGCAGCCGCTGGTCGGCAAGCCGCAAGATCCGAAGCCGGCCAAGCCCAAGCAGCCGGCCAAGGCGAAGCCCAAGAGGCCCGTCGTCGTCCCGCCGGGCGCGTACCTGTTGCAGTATCGCTTCCCCGAGGGCCTGATCTACGACGAGACGACGGTGCGCGACTTCTATCTGGAGCTGGTCAGCGGGGACAAGCGCGTCGTCTACCGCGTCGGCTCCAAGGAGTCCTTCCGGCGCACGATCGTGGAGTCTTCGGGCGACGGCCCGCCGGAGGTCGAGCGAGTGCAGGTGGTACAGATGGTGCGCAGCGTCACGCAGTCCGCCACCGAGGACGCCAACGAGAAGGTGGACGCCGCGCAAGGACGCTCGTTCGTCTGGCGCAAGCGCGGTGACGACTGGTTCCTCTATGACAGCGCCGGAGACGCCGGCGGACGTTTCCCGCGCCTGGTGGAACGGCTGCGCAACTGGCGCGAGGCGCGCCTGCCGCCGAAGCCCGTAAAGCCCGGCGAGAGCTGGGAGGTGACAGCGAAGGCGTTCCTGGAGACGGCCGGCCAGCCCCTGCCGCCCGAGCTGCAGGGCAGTGCGCGCTTCAAGCTCGAGGAAGTGACGGACGGCGTCGCACGCATCACCTTCACATTCGGTTACCGCTGGGCGTCCGGCCCGCCCACCAACATGGAGATGAGCGCGGACGGTGAGGGCGTCTGGCGCTTCGACGTGAAGAACGGCCGCGAGCTCGGGCTCGAGATGAAGAGCACGATCCTCGCAGGCGACTCGGGCAAGGGCCGGGCGTCGCAGAAACGCACGGTCGAGTACGGTGCCAAGCGCTAAACAGAGCGGGCGGGCCGTGGCCCACCCGCCTTTTCGTCGACTTGCTGCCGGCTACTCGGCCGGGGGTTGCGCCGCGGTGCTGCCCTTCCAGAGTGCGAACAGGTTCCCGTCCGGGTCCGTGACCCAGGCGGTCCAACCCACCTCGCCGACCGCCATCTCGGGCTGCACGATCTTGCCGCCGTTGTTCTCGATGCGCTGGCAGGTGCCGCCGATGTCGTCGACCCAGATGTAGCTCACCATCTGCTGCGGGACCTTGTCCGATTTTTTCATGATGCCGCCGCCGATGCCGCCCTCGCGGGTGGTGTACAGCGTGTAATCCATCTCGGGGATGTCCTGGAAGCTCCAACCGAACACCTCGCCGTAGAACTTCTTGGCTGCCGCCGGGTCGGCCGCCGGGATCTCAATATGGCACCACGTGCCCTCCGTAGGCATGGACATTACGTACCCTCCTGTGTTTGTTGCCTGGCCTGGAACGGGTCGAATCGTATCCCAGGAGAGCGACGGTGCTCTGGGCGCCGAGCGTACCGAAGTGTGCCTGCGTCCCTGAACGTGCTTGCCGCCTAGGCGGCTAGAAGAGTCCGGTGATCTTCTGCGTCGTCTTGAAGTGCGTCTTGGCAACGCTGTGCAGGAGCTTCATGCCGCCCGCCTCGAACATCTCTCGTGCGACGCGCTCCACCGGCGTGCCCGCACCCTTAGGAAGCTCCCAGCCGTGCTCGCCGCCCAGGCTCTCGAGCGCGATCAGGAACTCCGAGCGCGCCAGCACCGAGGCCGCGGCCACGGCCGGGTTGGACTCGGCCTTCGGGCGAATCTCGACCGGCAGGTTCACGCCCTCGGCCCCGAGCGCGTCTTCCAGGCGCTCGGCGAAGGTGAACTGGTCGATCACGACGTGCCGTAAGTCGTCGCAGGCGCGCACGACCTCCGCGATGACCTCGGCGTGCAGCGTGGCGAGGAACAGCGCGACGTTCTTCTCCTGCTCGTGGCGCTGGTTGTATTGCTCGGGGCTGAGCACGCGGATCGCGTGGGGGCACAGGCTACGCACCACCACCGCCGCGCGCTTGACCACACCGTCGCCCATCGCCTTGGAGTCCCGCACGCCCGCGGCCACCAGCTCGGCGATCTGTTCGGGGCGCACGGCGACCGCGCAGACGGTCAGCGGGCCGAAGTAGTCCCCCTTGCCGGACTCGTCGCTGCCCACCGTCGGCTCCGTGAGCACCGGCACCGGCGCGCTCAGCCCGTAGCGCTCCAGAAAAGCGGCCTCCCCCTTGCCCTGCACGACCACCTTGCCGCTCTTGTAGGCGTTGACGACCACGCCTTCCTCGCGCGCCTGGAACTTGCCGTGCTGCAGGCCCCCGATCTTGAACCCGTCCTGCTCCAGGCGCAGCCGCAGGCCGGCGATCTCCGCCGAAGTGAGCTCGAGTGTCGTGCTCATGCCCGCATTATTCCCGGGGCTGCAACTCGGGGAAACGTTCCTGCAGGTGGGGCGGCGGCTCGGGCGCCGTGCCCAGCAGCTTGCGCGCCAGCTGGAAGGCGTTGGCCACCGCTTTCCCGCCGAAGTGGTTGTTCGTGATCACGTACAGCGAGCCGACCTTTTTCGCCAGCGCGCGGATGCGCTCGACCCACTCGTCCAGCTCCTTCTCCCCGTACAGGTAGTTGTATTTCTCGTCCCGGTGGGCCTGCTTGTCGAACCACGCCTCCTCGTTGCGGCCGTGCAAGCGCACGTACCCGAGGGGACCCGTGGCCCAGCTCCCGGGCGGCACGGAGGTGCGCGTCTGGCAGATGTCGATGTTGCAGAAGTTGAGGCCGAGCCCCTCGAGGAACGCGAGCGCGGGATCTGTGAGCCAGGAGTCGTGGCGCAGCTCCACGGCGCAGGGCCAGCCTGCGAGCCCGCCGGCGAGGTTGATCAGGCGGCGACGGCTTTGCTCCTCGTTCCGAAACCAGAACGGGAACTGCAGCAGCACGGCGCCCAGCCGCTTCGCCTCGCGGCAGGGCTGCAAGCCCTCCAGGAAGGGCTGGAGCGTCTCGTCTTCCGTGTCGTGCGTCAGCCCGCGGTAGAGCTTGAAGTTGAAACGGAAGTCCGGACGATCCGCGGTCTTTTGCACCCAGCGCTCGACCATCTGCGCGGTGGGCACACGGTAGAAGGTGACGTTCATCTCGATGCAGTCGAAGAACTGCGCGAGATACACGAGCGGGTCGAACCCCTTCGGCGCCGGACGCGGATAGACCGCGCCTTCCCAGTCCTTGTAGGCGAACCCCGCCGTGCCGATGCGAATCACGGGGTGCATTGTCCTACAGCACGGGAACGGGAAAGGGAACGGGAACGGGAACGGGAACGGGAACGAAGGAGACCAGCCGGGCGCGCGGCGTCGTACCCGCCGTTCCCGTACCCGTTCCCGTGAAAGAAGAACGGCCCCGGCCGATGGCCGGGGCCGAGAACCGCGGCTTCCCTCCGCGCGTGATTTGCGGTCCGCGCCGGACAGCTGAGGTACCGCCGAGTGCGGCAACTGCGGGGTGCGGGAGACGGACCGGCCGTCGAACGATTCCTCGCGTCCCTGCGCTCTTACGCCTTATGTGGAGGGAGGTTTGCCACGGGTTGGGTTACCTCCATGCTGTACGTATCTCAATACTAGGCCGGCGCAAGGCTACAATTCGCCGCGCACGTGAAGACGGTCGCTCTTGCTGTAACGAACCGAAACAATCCGCGTCCCAGTGACTCGTTTCGCGCCGCATTGCACGACGCGGGCTTCGATTGGGTCGAGGGGGAGGCCGCGGTCGGCGTCGTGGTGCTGCCCGGCTCGTCCGGCGACGACGCGGCGCAGGCGGAGCTGCGCCGCCTGCAGCAGCGTGTGCTGGCGGGGGGCGGCCTGCTCGTGCTGGCCGGGCCGGGAACCTACGACGAGGGCCCGCGCTTCCTCTCCGACTTCGGCCTCGAGACCTTCCGCGAGCCGCTCGCCGGCCCGCTGGACGTTGAGCCGACAGGGCATCCCGCCTGCGCCGGGCTACACGGTCTGCGCATGAAGGCTCCGCTGCCCGTGAGCGGGGCGGGCTACATCCTGCTGGAGGCCGCGGACCGCACCGTGGGCCTGGCCGCACCGCGTGGCGAGGGCCGGATCGTGCTGCTGGGCACCGACCTGCACGATTTGGAGGAGCTGCCGCAGCTTGCCGTGGCTTGCCTGAGCTGGATTTCGGCGAAAGGGTCAGCCGACCTCCGTTAATGTACGGGGGGGAGTTTCGGCCCATGATGCGCACCGCCTTGCTCTTGCTGCTCTTTGCCGGCGCCGCGTTCGCCCACGGCGGCGTGTACCGGCCGCCGCCCCGCGGCAATCCCTTCGATCCGACGCCGACCCCTGGGCGGCCGGGCGGCGGGCCGACCACAGCGGGCGCGCCCAAGTCCCAGGCCGCTCCGACGCGCTGGGAGACCTGGTGGGGCTACAACCGCGAGCGCTACCTGCGCATTCGCGAGCGCCTCCAGCAGCGTACGGTGCGCAGCGGCACGGATGCTCCGAACCCGACCGGCGAGCTGTTCGACCGCGAAGGTCTGCGCCAGACGATCCTCACGCCGCTGATGATCGAGGCGCTCGGCCACGAGGAGGAGGAGATCCGCACCGCCGCCGCTGTGGCGCTCGGGAAGTTCCGCGCCAAGGCGGCCATCAAACCGCTGAAGAAACGGTTCACCGACGACCGCATCCGGCAGGTGCGCGAGGCCGCGCTGGTCGGCTTGCTGTTGATGCGCGACGCGTCGCTGCGCGATTGGTTCCGGGGCGTCGTCGAGAGCCCGAAGGAGACGCGCCGTGTTCGCGGCATGGCCGTCATGGCACTCGGCTTCCTGGGCGACTCGGCCTATCTGGAGTCGATCCTCAAGGGCAAGGTGAAGATCGACATGCGCGCGGACCTGCGCGAGATCCACTCGACCGCTGCGCTGGCTCTGGGCTTCACGCAGTCGCCCTTCTCCGGCAGCACGCTGCACAAGGTCACCAAGCAGTACGAGCCGTCGGACGCCGCGCGCGCCTTTGCCCCCGTTTCGCTCGCGCGCCTCGACTACCTGCCTGCGGTGCCGACCTTGCTAGGACTGGTCAAGGACCGCAGGGCCGACGCAGGCGTGCGCTACGGCGCCGCGATCGCCGCGGGCACCCTGATTCCGCAGGCGGACGTGGAGACCATCGAGCTCCTGGGCAAGAAGGCGCAAAAGGACCACGATCGTACGCTGCGCGGCTTTCTGGCCATCAGCCTCGGCCGCATCGGCGGCGACGAGGCCGCCAAGCACCTGGTGGCGGGCCTCAAGTACGCGCAGCCGAGCGAGCGGGGCTTTTTCTACATCGCGCTCGGACTGACGCGCTCGGAAGAGGCCGGCAGCCTGCTGCTCGACGAATTCAAAAAGATCAAGAACAACAGCGACCGCGGCGCGTGCGCCATCGGGATCGGATTGTCCGGCTACCGCAAGGCCGCGCCGACCTTGCGCAAGCGCGTGCAAGAGAAGGTCAACATGGACTTCACTCCGCACTGCATGCTGGCGCTGGGCCTGTTGGACGACCGCGAGTCGATCCCGGTCATTCAGGAGCTCTTGAAGGAGTACAAGGACCCGGCCCTGCGCAGTGAGGGCGCGGTCGCGCTGGCGCTCTTGCGGCGCACCGCGGCCATCCCGGAGCTGATCGAGCTGCTGCGTACCAGCAAGTCGCTGCGCTCGCGCGGTGCGATCGTGCAGGCGCTGGGGCTGGTGGGGACGGACAAGGCGGTCGACCCGCTGCTCGAGATCTACAAGGACACGAAGCGCCCGGAGGTGGAGCGGGCCATGGCGCTGGCGGCGTTGGGCCGCATCGGCGATCCCGACGCGATCCCCCTCCTGGCGACGATGACGTTCGACTTGAACTACTACGTGGGGTCGGAGGCGGTCAACGAGCTCGCCACGATCCTCTGAACCGGCCCGCACCGTCCGCACGCAGCGATTCGGGCTCATGGAGGTGCCCATGAGGGCAGCCTTGTGCTTGGCGTTGTTGAGCGGCGCGGCCTGGGCGCACGGGGGCAGCACGCGTTCCGCGCCGCCCGTACCGACGACCGGCCCGCAGGTGGTCCCCGTGCCCGGGGGAACGGACAGCCCGTCCGGTCGGCGCGGTGGTCCGACCACACCCATCGCGGCCACGGGTAAGCCGCACGACTGGCGCACGTGGTGGGCCTACCACCGCGAGATCTTCCTGGGGCAGCGTATGCGCGGCAAGCCCAAGAGCGGGCTCGAGAAGCTGCCGGACAAGCGCGACGAACGCACCGAGCTGCGCGACGACGTGATCCTGCCGATCCTGCTGCGCGCGCTCGGCGACAAGCACCACAGGGTGCGGTCGGCCGCCGCGGTGGCGCTCGGCAAGGTCGGGCTGCCCGACGCGGACGGTGCCCTGAAGAACCACCTCACCGTGCGGCAGGAGGGCTGGTGGGACGTACGCAGCGGCGCCATCTTCGGCCTGGGCCTGCTCGGCGATCCGGGCAACCGGAAGACGTTGCTCAGCATGTCGCGCGACAAACGGCGCGAGGCCCGCGAGCGGTCCATGAGCTACGTCGGCCTGCTCATCGACGAGAGCCCGAAGTCGGGCGACGAGCTGATCTACATGCTGCGGCAAGTGGCCAAGAGCGGCGCGAAGTCCCGCGGCGACGCGGCGCGCTTCCAGGACAAGGAGGAGCTCAGGCGCATGCAGGCGCATCTGGTCGGCTTCCTCGATCCTCAGCGCTTCCCCGTGGACTCCGTGCTCTGGGCGAAGATCCGCTCGAGCAAGAGCAGCCCGGCCGTGCGCGGCCTGGCCGTCACGGCGCTTGGGCGCCACGGCGATGCGGCCAACACATCACAGGTCTTCCGCTTGCTGAGCGGGATCAAGCAGAAGCGCGAGGTGCGCCGCTCGGCGGCTATCGCGCTTGGGCGGCTGATTCAGAATGACGACGAGGGGCGCATCCGCCAGCTCGCGCGCATCGCGCGGCGGGACCGGGATCCGGTCGTGCAGCACTTCGCGCTCATGTCGCTTGCCTGGATCGGCGGCGAGCTCGCCGGCCGCGCGCTGGCGGACATGGCCATGGACAACACGTTCGGCGTGGTCAACGACCAGCTGTTCCTGTTCCTGGCGCTCGGCATCGTCGACACGAACCGTGCGCGAGAAACACTCATGGCGGAATACGAAAAGGCCGGCAACAAGGACAAGCGGGCCGTGCTCGCCCTGGCGCTCGGGCTTGCGCGCCACGACAAGGCCATCCCGCTGACGATCAAGCGGTTGCGCAAGACTTCGTTGGCGGGCGGTCAGGGCTCGGACTTCCTGGCTTTCGGAGCGCTGGCGCTCGGTTTTCACGGCCGGGCGGACGGGCTCGACACGGTGCGCGAGGTGCTGCGCAAGTACGCCCATCCACGAGTGCGCGAAGGTGCCACCATCGGGCTGGTGCTCCTGCGCGGGAACCGCGCTGCGAAGGAGTTGACGGAGATCCTGCTGAAGTCCGGCAGCGCTGCCGAGGCCAACGCGGCAGCGGCGGCCCTGGGGCTCTTGCCGGAACCGCCCCGGCCCGTGATCGACGCCCTGGACCGCGCCTGGCGGCAGGACTCGAATCGCGATGGAGTGCGTGCGGCGGCCGTGGTGGCCTTGGGCGCGATCGGCGACCTGCGCACGCTGCCGTTGTCCGCGCGCTTGATCCGCCACTACAACTACTTCATCCGTTGCCTGGCGCTGGACGAGATCGCCACGCTTCTGTAGGGCTCTGAACACGAACAACTCCGCCGGCCGTTCGGCCGGCGGAGTCTTTGTTGGTGAGTCTGGGGTGGTGCGCTAGCCGCAGCCGCA
>JAPUHK010000112.1 GCA_027297745.1 Planctomycetota bacterium
AAGCAGTTCGAGTGGCACTTCCGCTACCCCGGCAAGGACGGCAAGTTCGGGACGGATGACGACCTGACCACGCTGGCCGAGTTGCACATCCCGATCAACACGAAGATCCTGTGCCGCATGCGCTCGCTCGACACGCTGCACAGCTTCTGGATCCCCAACGCGCGCGCCAAGCAGGACATCCAGCCCAACATGACCATCCCGCTGTGGTTCGACAGCACGAAGCTCGGCAACTGGCAGATCTCCTGCGCCGAGTACTGCGGCGTGGGGCACACGAAGATGGCGGCCACGCTGATCGTCCACACCGAGGCCGACTACAAGGCGTGGCAGCAGAAGCACCGCGAGGACTTCGGTCCGCACGATCCGGAGCTCCACAAGGTCTGGAAGAACTGGAGATAGGGAAGACATGAGCGATCATCCCGTCGCGCACACTCCGGGCCAGGTGGCGCACGAGACGCACCACGAGCCTCAGGGCTTTCTGCGCAAGTACGTCTTCTCGACCAACCACAAGGTGATCGGGATCCAGTTCCTGTTCTCCGGGCTGTTGTGGATGCTGATCGGCGGCCTCCTGGCGATGCTGGTGCGCCACAAGCTCGCCTGGCCGGAAGGCCACATCCCCGTCCTGGGCGACGCCCTGTTCAAGGGCAACCAGGGGGTCATGGACGACGCCTCCTACAACATGTTCTTCACCATGCACGCGTCGGTGATGATCTTCCTGGTGATCATCCCGACGCTCGTGGGCGCCTTCGGGAACTACCTGATTCCGCTGCAGATCGGCGCGCGGGACATGGCCTTCCCGACGCTGAACATGATCAGCTACTGGATGATGTGGCCCGCCTACGCGTGCTTCATCGCGAGCTTCCTGGTCGAAGGAGGGGCCGCCACCGGCGGCTGGACGGCCTACCCGCCGATCAGCGTGCTCGAAGGCCAGGGCCAGCTGGGCCAGACGCTATGGGCGGCGGGCGTGATCTGCGTGGGCTGGTCGTCCGTGATGGGCGCGATCAACTACATCACGACGATCATCAAGCTGCGCGCGCCGGGCATGACTTTTTTCCGCATGCCGCTTGCGGTGTGGTCGCTGTTCGTCACGGCCATCCTGACCCTGCTGGCCACGCCGGTGCTGGCCTCGGCCATGATCTGCCTGATCCTGGAGCGCGTGGTCGGCACCAGTTTCTTCATGACGGCCAACGTCTTCGTGGGCGGCACCGAGCTCGCGCACAGCGGCGGCATGCCGCTCCTGTGGCAGCACATGTTCTGGTTCTACTCCCACCCGGCGGTCTACATCATGATCCTGCCGGCCATGGGCATGGTCTCGGACATCATCTCGACCTTCGCTCGCAAGCCGCTGTTCGGGTACCGGCCGATGGTCTATTCGCTCTGCGCCATCGCGGGGCTCGGGTTCGTCGTCTGGGGCCACCACATGTTCCAGAGCGGCATGAACCCCTACCTGGGCATGACGTTCATGATCTCGACCACGATGATCGCCTTACCCTCGGCGGTGAAGGTCTTCAACTGGCTCGGGACGTTATGGGGCGGGCAGATCCGCTTCACCGCGGCCATGCTGAACGCCGTGGCCTTCGTGGGGATGTTCATCATCGGCGGGCTGAGCGGCGTGTTCATGGCTTCGACGCCGGTCGACGTGCAGCTGCACGACACCTACTTCATCGTGGCGCACCTGCATTACGTGCTGTTCGGGGGCAGCATGTTCGGCATCTTCGCCGGCATCTACATGTGGTACCCGAAGATGTTCGGCCGCTGCATGAACGAGCGCCTGGGGCGCTGGCACTTCGGCGGCACCTTCATCTTCTTCAACATCACCTTCTTCACGATGCACTACATCGGGCTGATGGGCATGCAGCGGCGCATCGGCGTGCCCTCGAACTTCGAGCTGCTCAAGCCCCTGCAGCCGTGGCAGATCTTGATGACGGTCTCGGCCTTCTGTCTGTTCCTGTTCCAGATCCTCTTCATCATCAACTTCTTCCGCAGCTTCAAGCACGGCGAGAAGGCGGGCGACAACCCGTGGGAGTCGAACAGCCTGGAATGGGCCTGCAGCTCCCCGCCGTGGCACGAGAACTTCGAGGTCATCCCGACGGTCTACCGCGGGCCCTACGAGTACGCCTCGCCGGAAGTGGAAGAGGACTACCTGCCGCAGTCGCGGGACACGAAGCAGGAGCCCGCCTCCTGAGGGTATCGCGGTGAAGGAACGGCCGGACGCTCCCGCTTCCCGGCAGCTGTACCGGCTCGCGCTGCTCACGGCCGCCGTCACGTTCCCGCTGCTCTGTCTCGGCGGGCTCGTGACCAGCCTCGACGCGGGTCTGGTGTTTCCGGATTGGCCGCTCAGTGCCGGCAGCCTGAACCCGAGCGGGTGGACCGCAAACCTCGATCAGGCGGCGGAGCACGGCCACCGGCTGCTCGGCGCGCTGGTGGGGCTGTGCGCGCTGGCGCTGCTCGTGACGGCCTTGCGTCGCCGCGCGCCGCGTGCGGTGCGCCGGCTGGCCTGGATCGTGTTCGCGGCCGTCTCGCTGCAGGGCCTGCTCGGCGGTCTGCGCGTCACCGAGCAGTCCACGCAACTGGCGCTGTGGCACGGCTGCTTCGCGCAGGTCGTTTTCTGCCTGATGGTCGCCACGGTCTGGCTGACCTCCCGCGATGGGCCTTCGCCCTCCGGGCTACGGCCTTCGGGCTCCGGGCCAAGGCGCACAAGCCCCAAGCAGCAGAACGATGCCAGACCGCTCTTCGCGGCGTCCGTCGCCGTCGTGCTGCTCGTGTTCCTGCAACTGATCCTTGGCGCGCAACTGCGCCACGTGGGCGGCCCGGCCTACTCCCACATCCTGGGGGCCGTGATCACGCTCGGCGCGGTGGGCTGGGCGCTGTTCCTCGCGCTGCGCAGGCACGGTCCGGATGCGCCCGTCGTAGAGGCGGCCACGTCGCTGGCGGGGCTCTTCCTGCTGCAGGTCTTCCTGGGCCTGATCGTCTTTTCCACGCTCGGCACCGGCGCGGGCGATCCACACACCACGGCGCGGGTCGTGCTGCCGACGCTGCACCTCGCGCTCGGCGCGCTGATCCTGGCGCGCGCGCTGTTGCTGGCGTTGCACGCCGGACGGCGCGTCTGGGAACAGCGGCCCGTCGCGCCCATGAGCCCCATGAACACGGAGACCGCGTCGTGAGACACGTGGTGGACGCGGTCGCCGTAGCGCCCGGCCGGCGGGCCTGGTCTACGTCCTGGGTGGACTTCGTCGAGCTGACCAAGCCGCGCCTGACCGCGCTCGTGGTCGTGGTGGCCGTCGCCGGGGCCTGGATCGCCGCTCCCGGAGCGGTGCACCTCGCCTTGCTGTTGCACCTCGCCGCCGGTATCGGGCTGGTCGTCGGCGGGGCGAACGCGCTCAACATGGTCATCGAGCGCGACCTCGACGCGCGCATGGAGCGCACGCGCAACCGACCGCTGCCCGCGGGTAGGATCGGGGCCGCCGGCGCGGCGTGCTTCGGCATCGCCGCCGCGGCTGTGGGCGCTGCGTGGCTCGTCTGGGCCACGACGCCGGCCGCGGCCGTGGTGGCCGTGACCTCCTTCGCGCTCTACGTCTGTGTGTACACGCCGCTGAAGCGCACTACGACGCTGAACACGCAGGTCGGCGCAATCTCCGGAGCGCTGCCGGCGGTGATCGGCTGGGCTGCCGTGCGCGGCACCGTCGAGGTCCATGGGTGGTTGCTGTTCGCCATCCTCTACCTGTGGCAGATCCCGCACTTCCTGGCCATCGCCTGGATGTACCGCGAGGACTACCGGCGCGGCGGGTTCTGCATGCTGCCGCGCATGGACGCCTCGGGCGCGGCCACCGCGCGCCAGGCCGTGGTCGCCGCCCTGGTGCTGCTGCCGGTGAGCCTCGTACCCACTTCGGCCGGCCTGGCCGGGCCGTTGTACTTCGTGGCGGCGGCTGCGCTCGGCGCCTTCTACCTGCATGCCGCGCTGCGCTTTTGGCGCGCCTCGGAGCAGCGTGACGCTGCCGCGCGCAGCCTGATGCGCGTCTCGCTCTTCTACTTGCCGCTCCTGCTCCTCTTCCTGCTGGCGGACGCGGGGTCGCTGTAGGGGGGCGCTGTGGTCGAGCACCAGACGTCGGATGCCGCCGGGGGCGAGCGGCTGCGGTTCGGCGTCGACCTGCTGCTGTTCGTCCTGTCGCTCTTCTTCCTGGGCCTGGTGTACATGTATTGGCACCTGCGCGCGGGCGCCGAGCGCATCGTGCTGCGCGACGAGGCCTCGGCCAACCTGGCGCTCGTGTGCAGCGTGTTCGCCGCGCTCGCGGCCTGGCTGGCGGTCGGCTTCAATTGGCTGGGCCGTACCCGCACGTGGCCGGCCGCTCACGCCTTGTCGTGCACGGTGACGGGCCTCGGCCTGCTCTTGACGATGGTCGCGTTGCACGCGTGGGTGGGCGCCGGGTACACGGCAGGGGCCGGCCGCGCATCGTTCGCGCTGCTGGTGCTCGGTGCCGCTCAGGCCCTGGCGCTGTGCGTTGCCTGGATGTGGATGGCGGTGGTGCTGCACCGCCCTGCGAACGGGGTCGCGGCCGGGTTGGCCGGCCGCCTGCTCGTCCTCGTAGCCGTCGTAGCGAGCATCGTCGCGTTGTTGCCGGGGCCATGAGCGCGATCGTCACGCGAGGGCTCCGTTGCACGTACGGCGAGCGCAGGGCGCTCGACGATCTGAGCCTCACGGTCGAAGCGCAGGAGATCGTCGGCCTGTTGGGTCCCAACGGAAGCGGCAAGACCACGCTCTTCCGCGTGCTGACCACGCTGCTCGCGCCCACCGCGGGCTCGGCGAGCGTGCTCGGGCACGACACTGTGGCGGAGCCGATGGCCGTGCGGCGCGCGATCGGAGTCGTCTTCCAGGCCCCGAGCCTCGACCGCAAGCTGACCGTCGCCGAGAACCTGCTGTACCAGGGTCGCCTGTACGGCCTGCGCGGCCGCGCGCTGCGCGCCCGCGTCCAGGAGTTGCCCGGCGAGGTGGGGCTCCAAGACCGCGCCGGCGAGCGCACGGAGAAGCTCAGCGGCGGGCTGAAGCGCCGCGTGGAGCTGGCCAAGGGTCTCCTGCACCGGCCCCAGGTGCTGCTGCTCGACGAGCCCAGCGGGGCGCTCGATCCCGGCGCGCGCCGCGACCTGTGGCGCTACCTGCAGCGCGTGCGCGAGGAGTCCGGGGTCACGCCTTTCGTCACTACGCACCTCATGGAAGAAGCGGAGCGTTGCGACCGCATCGCCATCCTGGACCGCGGGCGGCTGGTGGCCTTCGACACGCCGGATGCGCTCAAGAGCCGCATCGGCGGCGAGGTCCTGCGCATCACGCCCACAGACCCGGACGGCAGCAGGGGCTTGTGCGCGGCCATCGCCGAGCGCTTCGACGTGCAGCCCACAGACATCGCCGGCGAGGTGCGCCTGGAGCGGCACGACGGCGCCGCCTTCCTGCCCGCACTGTTCGAAGCCTTCCCGGGCCGCATCGCCGCCGCGACGGTCGCGCGGCCGAGCCTCGAGGACGTCTTCATCGGACTCACGGGGCACCGCTTCCGGGAGGGGGCGGAAGGATGACGGCCGCCCTCACGTTGGCGCAGCGCGAGCTCGTGCGCTTCTTCCGGCAGCCGAACCGCATCGTCGGCGCCATCGGGCAGCCGGTCCTGTTCTGGTTCCTGTTCGGCGCCGCTTTCAAGGACAGCCTGCGCCCGCCCGGCGTCGAGCAGGACTACGCGCAGTTCTTCGCGCCCGGCGTGGCGGCCATGATCGTGCTCTTCACCGCCATCTTCAGCACGATCTCGATCATCGAGGACCGCCGCGAGGGGTTCTTGCAGGCCGTGCTCGTGGCGCCGGTGCCGCGCAGCGCGATCGTGCTGGGCAAGCTGCTCGGCGGAACGCTGCTCGCGATGCTGCAGGCACTGTTCTTCCTCACGCTCGTCTTCGCCACCGGCAAGGTCCCCTTCGGTTGGGAGGTCGTGGGGCCGTCGCTGCTGATCTTGTTCCTGATGGGCCTCGCGCTGACGGGGCTCGGGTTCTGCATCGCCTGGCGCATGGACTCGACGCAGGGCTTTCACGCCATCATGAGCGTCTTCTTGCTGCCCATGTGGCTGTTGAGCGGGTCGGTCTTTCCCGTCGAGGGCGCCGCGACGTGGCTGGTCTGGGTGATGCGGCTCAATCCGCTCACCTACGGTGTCGAGGCCTTGCGGCGGGCCTTGTGGCTGCACGGCGCACCGGGCGATCCTGCCGTCTTGTGGGGCTACACCGCGATCACGCTGCTGTTTGCGCTCGCGATGTTCGCCGGCGCTACTTGGATCGCCCGCAAGCGTCAGACGGTAGACCTGCAATAGGTCACGACTGCCCGTGTAAGGGCGCACCCATGTGTGCGCCCTACCGTTCACCTGCCTGACGGGGGCGACCCCGGGTGGCGCGTGCAACAGGACGGGCGAACCGGAGGGCGGCCACATAGGGCCGCCCCTACAAGAGCAGCCTGGACCAAAGCCGTAGGATGGGACCCATGAGGAGGCTTTGCATTGTGCTCGCGGCGGCGCTCTCTGCCTGCGGCGAGAAGCAGGACGAGCAGGCGATTCGAGTCCACGGCCAGAGCGAGCCGCCCGCCGGCAAGAACCTGCCGGTGGTGGTGCAAGTGCCCGAGTTCAGCTTCACCGAGCGCAACGGCAAGCAGATGGGCCCGAAGGAGCTGCTCGGCAAGGTCTGGGTGGCCGACTTCATCTTCACCAACTGCCCCGGCCCCTGCCCGCTCATGACACTTCAGATGCACCGCATCCAGGAGCGTTTCAAGAGCAGCGACGATCTCAGGCTGGTGAGCATCACGGTCGACCCTGAGCGCGACACGCTCCCCGTGCTGAAGGAGTACGCGAGGAAGTACCAGGCCGACCCGCACAAGTGGTTCTTCTTGCGCGGCCCGCGGAAAGAAGCGCACGAGTTGGCCTTCAAGGGCTTCAAGCAGGGCAGCAAGGCCGACCCGCTCAACGACCACAGCATCCGCTTCGCGCTGGTCGATCGCCTGGGCCGCATCCGCAACTACTACGACGGCACGGACGAGAAGTCGATGGAGCGCCTGTTCAGCGATCTCGAGGCCCTGCTGAGCACCTCGTGATCGAACAGCTTCCCACCCTGAACGCCGCGCTCAACGCGCTCAGCGCATCCCTGCTCGTGCTCGGCTGGGCCGCCATCCGCAAGGGCAAGGCGCGGCGCCACCGCAACCTGATGCTGGGGGCGCTCGGCTGCTCCGTCCTGTTCCTGGTGTCGTACGTGACCTATCACATCGCGAAGCTGCACACGCCGTTCCAGGGCGAGGGTTGGGTCCGGCCGGTGTACTTCGTCATCCTGATCACGCACGTGGTGCTGGCGGTGGCCATCGTGCCGCTGGTGATCCTGACCGTCGTGCGCGCGGCCCGGGGGCGCTTCGAGCGCCACCGCCGGATCGCCCGCTGGACCCTGCCGCTCTGGCTCTACGTGAACGTCACCGGCGTGGTGGTCTACTTCATGCTCTACCAGTGGGTCGCATAGCCTGTAGGGGCGGCCCTATGTGGCCGCCCTGCCGTTCGCGGTCCGGTTGGGTCAGGCCCCGGGTTGCGGGCGCATCAGGACAACGCACGTGAGGGGCGGCCACATAGGGCCGCCCCTACAACGAGCCTGCGAGCAAGCATGGGGTTGCGCCGTCGCATAAACTAGTACCCGTCATGAGGTTCGCCGCTTGGGCCGCGCTGATTCTCCTGCTCGCGTTGCCGTCCACGGCATTCGGGTGACCGATGTGCAAGGAGGCGGTCGCCTCCCAGGCTCCGGAAGACGCAGCGCGGATCTCGCAGGCCTTCGAATACGGGATCCTCGCGATGATGGGTTTGCCCTTCGTCCTGTTGGGCGTGGTGGGTGGTTTGCTCTACCGCGGGTACCGCAAGCAGCGCGCCCCCGAGTAGCACGGCGCAGGCCGGTTTGCCGGCCGCAAAGGAGGCGATCGAATGCGCAAGATGATTCCGGCGCTGGGCCTGATCGGCCTGGCCGCCTGGTTGTGCAGCCCCGGCGGGGAAGCAAGCCCGGTCTACGCGGTGCCGCGCTACAAGGGCGGCGAAGTGGCGGGCGGCGGCTCGATCAAGGGCACCGTGACGATCAGCCCCGTCCCGCAGCCGGCCGACTTCACGGTCGAGAAGGACGTCAAGACCTGCCGCGGGACGCAGGAGAAGAAGGCCAACTTCCGGCTCAGCGCAAATTCGGACACGGGCGCCTGGGCCGACGTCGTGGTCTACATCGACGGCATCAACAAGGGCAAGGCGCTGCCGAAGGGCCAGAAGTTCACGATCGACCAGAAGGAGTGCACGTACAGGCCCTTCATCACGATCGCGCCCAAGAAGTCCTCGGTGGAGATCACCTCGTCCGATCCGATCCTGCACAACGTGCACGTCTACGAGGGCACGCCCCAGCAGCCGCACTCGCTCACCCGCGACGTCTTGAACCAGGCGATGACGAGCTCCGCGGTGCCTGCCACGCCGCTCGAGCGGCGCGACCTGCGCAGGCCCGCCTTTTACTACATCCGCTGCGACGCGGGACACATCTGGATGTCGGCCTACATCTGGGTCGTGGAGCATCCCTACTACGCGAAGACCGACGCGAAGGGGCAGTTCGAGCTCACGGACGTGCCGCCGGGCACCTACACGCTGCGCTTCTGGCATCCGGGCTACGAGATCGAGCCCGTCCTCACCGACGGCAAGGTGACCGAATACAACTTCGGCGCACCCATCGAGCACCGCATGACGGTGACGGTCGAGGCGGGCAAGGCGACGAGCGCGAACTGGCAGGCGACGGGGGCGAAGTAGCCGTGAAGTACACGCTGCGGGCCGTGCTGCTGCTGTGCGCCGCCGGTTGCGGCGCGCAAAGCGACGGAGCCGCGGCTGCAACGGCCCGTGACACGATCTACGGGGAGGGCCCCTCCGCCGCGCTGCGCAAGCGCGACTGGGACCCGGGGCTGGCGACGGCGGCGGTCCGCGGGCGGGTGCGCCTGCTCGGAACCGCGCCGCCGCGCCGCAAGGAACCCTTGGGAAACTGCAAGTTCTGCCGTGACGCGCACCCGGACGGGCTTTACACGGAAAACGTGCTGGTCGGCCCGGCCGGGGGCCTGAAAAACGTCTTCGTGTGGGTGAAGCAAGGCCTCGAGGGTTGGCGCTTCCCCGTCCCCAAGGAGCCCGCCGTCCTCGACCAGGTCGCGTGCCGCTACGTGCCGCGCGTCCTGGGGCTCCAGACGGGGCAGGCGCTCCGCATCCTCAACAGCGATGCGACCACGCACAACGTTCACGCGCTGCCCGTGGTGAACGAGGGCTTCAACCAGAGCATGACGCGCAAGGGCGGCGTGCTGTCCGCGTGCTTCCGTGACCCCGAGGTGTGGATCCCGCTCCAGTGCCAGATCCACGGTTACATGAGCGCCTACATCGGCGTCGTGCCGCATCCCTTCTTCGCAGTCACGGAGGCCGACGGGAGCTTCGTGCTTCCCAAGCTGCCGTCCGGCAAGTACACGATCGAGATCGTGCACGAGTTCTACGGCCGCAAGACGCACGAGCTGGAAGTGAAGGACGGGGAGCAGCGCAGGCTCGAGCTTGCCTTCGGCACGGAGTGAAATCGACCCCGGCATGGGCGATACTCGCACCCGGATGCCGCATCAGGTCCGACAGCGTCTCGCGCCCGCCGGTCTCGTGGTGTTCTTGCTGTGCGTCGCCGGCTGGCTGGCGCCGCCTGCCCCGGACGCCCGCGGCGCCGAGGGTGCGGCGGATCTCAGGGAACGGCTCGAGGGGCGCAAGATCTATCTGCGCGAGGCGTGCTGGCAGTGCCACTCGGGCGGCGGGCCGGGCGCGCCCGAGCCCAAGGGGACGCGCCGCACCGGGCCCGATCTGGCGAAAGAAACCCTCGAGCACTCGCGCGCCTGGCAATACGCGCATCTCTACGACCCGCGGGCGCTCGACCCGCATTCGGCGATGGCGTCCTACCGCAAGCTGTTCCGAGTGCACCCGAAGGAAGAGCTGGCGCGCGAGTTCATCCGGGCCTTCGACAGCAAGGACGGCGGTCGCGACCAGGACGGCATCGTCACGCGTGCCGAGTTTGAGCGGGCCGGCGGCAAGAAGTGGAGCGACAAGCTCGTGCTGCTGGATACGAAGACCCTGGCCGTCCCGGTCCCGGGCAAGCCGGGTGAGGTGCGGCGCGCGGGCGACGGCGTGGTGTCGATGAACGACGCGACGCCGGTGATCAGCGCGGAATTGGAGTGGCTGACCGCCTACCTCGACTCGCTCGCCCCGGCGCCGGTGCCCGACAAACAAGGCGCACCTGAAGCCGGGGAGCGGCGCGAGACCGCGCCCGAGGTTCCCGACCGCCCGAAGACGACGCCGGAGCAGCGGCGCGACGCGGTGGGGCGGGGGCGCAAGCTCTACGTCCAGCACTGCGCCGGTTGCCACGGCGTGCACGCTGACGGCAACGGCCCGGTCGCGCGCTTCTTCCACGTGCGGCCGCGCAACTTCCTGCGCGGCGAGTACAAGTTCCGCTCGACGGTCACGCCGGACCCGCCCACGGACCGCGACCTGTTCCGCACGATCCGGCGCGGAGCCGGTATGTCGATGCCCGCCTGGCCGCATCTCGGTGATGCCCAGGTTTGGGACCTGGTGGAGTACCTGAAGAGCAACCACCCGTACTACATCCCGACCGAGCTGACCGTCGAGGATCGCTTCGGCGCCATCCGCGTGGCTTTCCTGCGCTGGACGCCGGAGCAGCAGGCGGACGAGCGCCTCGAGGGTGCGCAACCGGACGACGCCAGCGGCTTCCGGATCGGAAACGGCCGCGTGCAGAAGCGCCACGGTCGCTGGTTCTGGATCCAAGGCGGCGCGCCGCGCGAGGTGACCGACGGGCTGCAGGTCGTGACCGTGCTGGAGGGCGTCCAGGTCACTCCGGTCCTGCGACTCGGCGAGCCCGTGTACGACTGGATGCATGACTACGACCCGCACGTCCGCGCGCTGCAGACCGGGGAAGCGCCGATCCCCTACACGAAGGAGTCCGCCGCGGTCGGCAAGCAGGTCTACGCGGAGCTCGGCTGTGCCACCTGCCACGGCGCCGAGGGGCGCGGGGACGGCCCGGGGCTACAGTCCAGCCGCGGCAGCCTCGGGCAGCTGCTGCTACCGACCGACTTCGCCCGTCCCCTGGAGGCCTTCAAGGGCGGCTCAGACGACATGAGCCTCGTGCGCACCTTCCTGACCGGCCTGGCGGGCACTCCGATGCCTTCGTATTCCGGGAATTTCCGGGCCTCCCTGGTGGCCCCGCCCGAAGAGGCGCCCTGGCACCTGGCGCACTACATCCAGAGCCTCGCGGGTCTGCCGCTCGATCCGGAATAGGGGCGGAGTAGGGCCCCTCCAAGTTCTTTTCCTGGGCCCTGCACAAGAAGGCCGGATCGGCCGAACTCATGCATTTGGACGATTGGGCCCCGGCGTGGCTCCGGGAGGGCGTGGATTGTGCCCCCGGACCAGCCCGGCACCCTGAAAATAGAGGCTATCGTGCGCGAGCTGGCATTGGTCGACATCCTCGTTGGATCCGCGGTCGGGATCGGGATCATCCTCGGTCTGGTGCGCGGGTTCCTGCTGCAATTCGCCGGGCTGGGAGGGCTGATCGGCGGCTTCTTCCTGGCCGACCGCTACCACGCGGAGCTCGGTGAGGCGATCCGACGCGTGTTCGACATAGGCCACGCGAACACGATCGCCTTCATCGTGATCGCCGTTGCGAGCTTCCTGATCGTGATGCTGATCTGTGCGCTGTGCCGGCGCGCGGTGGGGAAGTTCCGCATGGGCTCGTACGACCGGTTGCTCGGCGGCGTCTTCGGGGGGCTCAAGGCCGCGCTCTTGAGCGCCGGGATCCTGTTCGCGATCCTGGCCCTGGCGCCGCAGGACGGCGGTATCCGCCGCGCGGCGCAGGCCTCGTGGTTCGGCCCCGTGCTGTGGACCGGCGTGGATCAGGCGGCGTCCGTCCTCCCCGTGGAGACGCGCGCACAGGTGCGGCAGTTCCTGTACGTGCACGACCTGCGACCGGGCGCACATGAAACTCCGGCGGATGCCGCTCTCTCTTCCCCGAGCGCGGACGACGACGGCGCTCCCTTGAGGTTGGAGGACGACCGTCCCCAGCCGCCTCCGCGCGAGGAGCCCGGAGACCACGAGATCGCGCCGCTGGACGTCCGATAGGGGAGCCGCTCCCGTACACTGAGGCGAAACGGAGAACGCGATGTTGATGTCTTTGCTGGCTGTTACGCCCCTGATCTGGGTCGGCGCGGCCGTCGTTCTGGTGATCTGGTTCTTCTCGCTCTACAACGGCCTCGTCGGCCTGAAGAACATCGGGCAGGAGGCCTGGGCGCAGATCGACGTGCAGCTCAAACGCCGCCACGACCTGATCCCCAACCTGGTCAAGACGGCCAAGGGCTACATGGCGCACGAGCAAGAGACGCTCGAGAAGGTCATCCAGGCGCGCAACGCGGCGGTCGCCGCCGCGCCGAAGGGCGCCGGCGCGGCCGGGGCCGCGGAAGGCATGCTCAGCGGCATGCTGCGACAGTTCTTCGCGCTGGTCGAGAGCTACCCCGACCTCAAGGCCAACGAGAACATGCTGGCCCTGCAAGAGGAGCTGGCCTCGACGGAGAACCGCATCGCCTTCTCGCGGCAGCACTACAACGACTCGGTGCGCCGCTACAACACCAAGCTCGGGCAGGTGCCCACGAACATGATCAAGAACTTCGGCGACTTCCCGCCGCTCGAGTTCTTCGAGATCGAGGACGAAGCGGAGCGCGAGGCACCGAAGGTCTCTTTCTAACACCCGGCGTGCGTGGCTAGGAAGCGGCCGCCCGATCTCGGGCTCTTCCATCACATCGACCGCAATCGCCGGCGGTCGATGCTCCTGATCCTCTTGGCGGTCGGGATCGCCGAAGCCGCGCGTCTACAAGATCGACGACCCGGCCATGAACGCTTTCGCCACGGGCCATGAGCCCGAAGGACGGGGGCGGTGGCCGTCACCAGCGGCCTGCGCAACATGCTCACGCGCGACGAGCTGCAGGGCGTGATCGCCCACGAGATGGCCCACATCGGCAACCTCGACACACGCGTGATGGTGCTTATGGCCACGCTGGTGGGTACCGTGGCCGTGCTCAGCGAGATGTTCCTGCGCAGCTTCCGGGTGCGCGGAGGGCGCGGGAAGGGAAGCGCGCCTTTTCTCGTCATAGCGGTGGTGCTGGCCGTCCTGGCGCCCTTCGCCGTGATGCTGATCAAGTTCGCCGTTTCCCGCCAGCGCGAGTGCCTGGCCGACGCCACCGGGGCGGCCATGACGCGTAACCCGGGCGCGCTGGCCTCGGCGCTGGAGAAGCTGGCGGCATGGGATCAGCGGCTGCAGATGCGCAACCGCGGCACGGCGCATCTGTTCATCGTCAATCCCTTCCGCATGCGGCAGGCGCACAACACCGCCTTCGCCACGCACCCTCCGATGGCCGAGCGGATCCACCGCCTGCGCGCGCTCGAGGGACGGTATGCTCACACCCCGTAGGTGAGCATGGCGGGTTTCTTTCTAGCGCTTCTGCTCGGCGGCGTCGGCAGCATCCAGGTGCGTTTCCCCGAGCCGTATCACAAGGGCTGGGTCTACACCGTTCGGGTCTTGCGGGACGGTGTCGTGCAGCGCGAGCGGACCGTCACCGGGGAGCGGGGCCGGGTCCTGCTGGAGGGCCTTCCAGCGGGCCGTTACGACGTGTACGCCACGGCTGTGACGCCGCTGGGAATTCAGGCGATCACTGAGGTCGTGCGCAACGTTGCCGCAGTGCCGGGGGGGGCCGCCGGGGTTCCCGACGTCACGCTGGAGCTACACCTGGCCCGAGCGCATGAGGTGCGCGCGCCCCCGGGATCGAGCTTGTGGGTCAACGGCATTCGACGCCCGCGTGCAAAGACCCTGCTGCTGCGCCCGCGCACCGAGCGGGTCGCCGCGACTCATCCGAGCCTGGTCTCGAGCCCGGAGCGCGCGGTGCACGTGCGCCCCGACGCCTTCGGCGTCTGGCACCCGCTCACTTTCGAGCTGGAGGCCGGCCTCACCGTGCGCGGGCGGGTCTTCGCGCGCGACGGCCGTGCCGTTGCCGACGCCCGGATCGTGCTGTTCGCCGACGGCTACCCGCTGGCCCGGCGTGCCCTGACGGATGCGCAGGGCCGCTTCGAGCTCTCCGGCTTTCGGGGGGACGTGATCTCGGTCCAGGTGCGCGCCCTCGGATACGCGCAGGCGCTGCGCCGCGTCCGCTTCCTCCTGGGGCAGCAGCAGGCCGACGTGGGCATTCGCCTGACGCCCGGTTCTGCGGCCACGGTTGTCGCCGTCGATGCGCGTGGCCGGCCGCTCTACGACGCGGAGGCAGTGCTCTTGCCGACTTGGTACGAGCTTGCAGCGGACGAGCCACGGTTGCGCGCGCACTACGTCCCGCACCGCCGCAAAGGCGGGCTGAGCTTCCGTTTCAGCGGGCTCGTTCCGGCCCGCGAGTACCGCATCGTGCTCACAAGGCCCGACGGCGGCGCCGCCTCCACTGCGACCTTTCGCGCCCCGGGCGCGGGCGGCACGATTGCCCTGCCCGACGTCACGGTGCCGGACGGCGCTGCGATCCACGGCATCGTCACCCGCCCCGACGGCGTCGCTGCGGGCGTGCACGTTGTCTGCTCCGGGCCCGCGGGCTCGCGCACGCGACGCACCGACCGCTTCGGGGCCTATCGCTTCGAAGGGTTGGACCCCGGTTCGCATGAGCTGTGGGTGCGCGACGAGGACGAGCGCCGGCTGAGCGTCGACGTGTCCGGGAGCGTGCGTCGGGATTTGCACTTGCCGGCACCCGATCCTGCGCGTCGCATCTCCGGGGTCGTGCTCGACGAGGGTGGCGCCAACGCCCTGCTCGCCGAGCTGCGTTGCGCGGGGCGGCGGGCACTAACGGACGGCGAGGGACGCTTCGTGCTCTCAGGGTTGCCGCCGGGACGCGATCGCTTCCGCCTTGACATCATGCCCCGCTTCGACCCGAGAATGCCGCACCCCTTCCTGGCGCACACTCTGCAGGCGGTTCCCCTCGGCGACACGCTGCGCATCCATCTGCGCCGGCCGCATTCGCTCCGGCTCCGTTTCGCCCTGGAGGCGGGCGTACTGCGCCGCGCCACGTTGCTCCTGGAGGGGCCCGGTGGATTGCGCATGCGCCGCCGCATTCCGCACGGCGCGGAGGTCTTCGAGATCGAGGGCCTCGCCGCGGGCGAGTACCGCGTCGAGGTGGCGGCGCCCGGCTTCGCTGGCACGGGCGGGCTGAAGATCGAGGTCCCAAGCCCCGGCGGGGCACCGGTCGACGTGCCCATCCGGCGGGGGCTCAGCATCTCCGGCAAGGTCGTACGCCTGGACGCGTTTCGGACCGGCCCCGGCGGCCTGCTGAAGAACGTAGAGCGGCCGCCGGGAACGGCCTGGGTGGCGCTGATGATGCCCGGCCGGCTCTGGCGGCCCTCCGTGGCGCCCGTGGAGGCGGACGGCAGCTTCGTGCTCACGGGCCTGCCCCCGGAGCCGGTGCTGATCTGCGCCGGCTCGCCGGGCCTCACGCCCGCGTGGGCGGCCGTGGACCTGCGCAGGGGGAGCGCCACGAACCGCACCCTGACCCTCTATGAGCCCGTGTGGGCCGAGATCCGCGTCCTGGGCCCCTCACGGGAGGCCCTGGAGCGGGTTCAGGTGCGGGTGACCGGCCGCGCGGGCCTGGACCTGCTCAACCTGCAGACGCGGGCACGCTTCCTGGGCGTCGTGGCCGACGACTGGGACGTCCCGGACGTGGTCCGCGCCCTGCGACCGGAGCGCCGCCCGGGCGGCCGCCTGCGCATCGGCTTTCTGGCACCGGGGTCGTACTCCGTCGATGTCAGCGCGCCCGGGTATCTTCCCGGGCGCGTTCAGTTGGCGGCCGTCGCTCCCTGGGAGATGGCGGCGGTCCGCCAGGCGCTGCCCGGAAAGTCCTTGGATTTCGCTGTTCCGGTTCGGCTCGAGGCCGAGCCGCGGTGAGGACTTGACTTCCACCCAGGGATCTGGGATCTCATTTGAACGGACCCCGGCCTGAGGAGAGACACATGACCTACACGATCTGCGAACCGTGCATCGGAGTGTGCGACAAGGCCTGCGTCGAGGAGTGCCCGGTCGACTGCATCCAGCCGCGGGACGGCTACGACGACATCGCCGGCAAGCAGCTGTGGATCGACCCCGCCACCTGCATCGACTGCGGAGCGTGCGAGCCCGTGTGCCCGGTCACCGCCATCTTCCCCGAGGCTGACGTGCCTGAGCAGTGGGAGCACTTCACGCAGCTCAACGCAGACTACTTCACGTAAGCACACCAACAAGGCCATCCGGCGGAGCCCGCCGGCGATTTGTATCTGATGCGAGCTGACTGCTGACAGCCCGTAGCTGACAGCTAACCGTTCCGAGCCTTGAGCCGCTCGGACTCGATCTCCGCCAGCGTCTCGTCGGTCACGTCCCCGGTCGGGTAGGCCCCGTCCATGCACGCCTTGCAGAAGTGCCGGATGCGGGGGTTGCCGCGCTGGGCGGCGTCGATCATGTCGGGGATGTCGTTGTAGATCAGCGCGTCCGCGCCGAGGCTGCGCTCGATCTCCTGCTGGGTCCGCCCGGAGGCGATGAACTCGCCTTTGACGGACATGTCGATGCCGTACACGCAGGGATGGCGGATGGGCGGGCAGGTGGAGGCGACGTAGACCTTCTTTGCGCCCGCCTCGCGCACCATGCCGATCAGCTGCCGCATAGTCGTCCCGCGCACGATGGAGTCGTCCACCAGCAGCACTTTCTTGCCCTCGATCTCCAGCCGCATCGGGCTCAGCTTGTAGCGCACGCTGCGGCTGCGGTCGCTCGAGTGCGGCATGATGAACGTGCGGCCGATGTAACGGTTCTTCAAGAGCCCCTCGCGCAGCTTGACGCCGATCGCCTCGGCCACGGCCTGTGCGGCGGGGCGGCTCGAATCCGGCACCGGCACGACCACGTCCGGCTGCAGGCCGAGCTCCTGGACCTTGCGCGCGACGTGCAGGCCGAGCCGCAGGCGCGTCTTGTAGACGCTGATGTCGTCCAGCATGGAGTCGGGACGCGCGAAGTAGATGTACTCGAACATGCACGGATGATGGTTGGGATCGGCCACCTGGCGCGAGTGCACGTTGCCCTCCAGGTCTACGACCATCACCTCGCCGGGCCGGAGGTCGCGCTCGTACTTGCCGCCGAGCGCGTCCAGCGCGCAGCTCTCACTGACCACGATATGGGCCGTCCCGCTCCCGTTGCGGCGCGTGCCGTAGACGCACGGCTTGATGCCGAACGGGTCGCGCAGCACCACGAGGCCGCGTCCCGCCACGGCGGCGACGGCGCTGTACGAGCCCTTCACGCGTTCGTAGACCACCCGGCCCGCCTCGAAGCAGGCCTCGGGGAAGGGGAGATCCGTATGCCGACTGAGCGCCTCGGCGAAGACGTTGAGGATCACCTCCACGTCGCAGGCGGTGTTGATCTGCCGGTGATCTTCGGTCTGCAGCACTTCGCGCAACTCGCTGAAGTTGGTGACGTTGCCGTTGTGCGCCATGGCGATGCCGTAGGGCGCATTGACGAACATCGGCTGCGCGTCCGCCACGTCGCCGAGCCCGATCGTGGGGTAGCGCACGTGGCCGATTCCGAAGCGGCCCTGCAGGCCCGCGGCCTCGTCGTGTCCGAAGGCCTCGCGCACCAGGCCGAAGCCCTTGCGCAGGTGGACCCGGTCGTCGAAGGTTGCCACACCGGCCGCGTCCTGGCCCCGATGCTGAAGCGCAAGGAGGCCGTCCAGGATGTCCGCTGCGACGCGTTCCGGCCCGAGGATTCCGAGAATGCCGCACATGGGAGAGGGCCGGTAATGCTACCCACGGGGGGCGGACATGCAACCTCACGCCGCGGCCCTGCGGCGGGCGGTCCCGGGCCGACGCGTGGGTTGTGGAGGCCGCCCGTACAATCCCCCGGATGGCCGGGGGGCTGTCGGTCCGCTTCTGGTACCTGCTGTACAACGTCGTCTTGCACTTGGGGGCGCTCTTCTGCCTGCCGGTGTGGCTCGCGCGGCGCTATCTGGGCGGGCGCTATCGCGGTCAGTTCCGCGAGCGCATGGGCCTCCTGTCCCCGGAGCTCGTGGCGCCCTTCGAGGGCAAGCGCGCGCTCTGGGTGCACGCCGCGTCGGCCGGCGAGACCGTCTCGGCCGCCCCGCTCGTGCGGCGGCTCAAGGCCGCCTTCCCCGACTCCCCGGTGCTGTTCACGGTGACCTCGCGCTACGGCAAGGAGATGGCCACGCGCCTGCTCCACGGCGAGGTGGAGGGAATCGCCTTCTCACCGCTGGATCTGCCGCTCTTCGTCGGCCGCTTCCTGCAGCGCTTCCGCCCCTTCCTCTACGTCATGGTCGAGACGGACCTGTGGCCGAACATGGTGCGCATGGCGCGCCGCAGCGGGAGCCGCGTGGTGCTGGCGTCCGGCCACGCCTCCGCCAAGCGCAGCCTGCGCTTGTTGCGCCCGTTCGGCCGCGTGACGCTCGGGCAGGTGGACGCCTTCTTGATGCAGACGCCGCAGTCCATGCAGCACCTGCTCCGGCGCGGGGCCCCACAGGGCCGCGTGGAGGTGCTCGGAAACCTCAAGTTCGACGGCGCCGAGGTGCAGACCGGGGAGCGGGACGCGCTCAGGCGGGAGCTCGGCATCAAGCCGGATGCCCCCGTGCTCGTGGCGGGCTCCACCCTGCGTGAGGACGAGGCCCCGGTGCTGGACGCCGTGTACACGCTGCGGCAGGAAGGGCTGGACCTGCACGCGATCGTGGCACCCCGCCGCCAGGAGCGGGTGCAAGCCGTGGCCGACGGGTGCCGCGCCCGCGGGCTGGACTACGTCTTGCGCACCGCGGGTGGCGCGGCGCCCGTACTGATCCTGGACACCATGGGCGAGCTGGCGCGCAGCTACGACGCGGCCGATGTGGCCTACGTGGGCGGAGGACTGACCCCGAGCGTGGGGCTACACAACATCCTGGAGCCCGCGCTGTGCGGCGTGCCCGTACTGTTCGGGCTGCACCACGGCAAGGCCGCCGCCGTGGCCGCCGAGTTCCTGCGTCACGACGCCGGTCTCGAGGTGACGGACGGGCCCGGCCTGCTGCGGGGGCTGCGCAGCGTGCTCACGGATCCCGCGACCCGCGCGCGTCTCGTGCGCGGCGCCGCGCAGCTGCTGCGCACGCACCGTGGCGCCGCGCAGCGCCAGGCCGACCGCATCCGGGAGATCGTCGCGTGAAGGTTGCCGGCCCTTGCCTGTGGCTGGTCGTGGCGGCGGCCGCCATCCTGCTGCCCCCGACCCAGCAGCCGCTCGACGCGCCGGTGCGCATGGTCGACGAGTTCGGCCGCGACCAAGCCGTCGCGACGAGCTTCGCCTACCTGGCGCAACCGGATCGCTCGCGCGCCACGCCGTTCGCGCCCATCGACGACCTGGCCTACACGCTGGTGGACAGCGGACCGATCGGCGGCGCCATCCTGCTCGTGCTGTTCACTCTGCCGATCGTGCTCGTGGGCATCTGGGGCCGCGGTCTGCAGTGCGGGCTCAGGCGCGTGCTCGTGGTGCTCGGCCTGGCGGCGCCGGTGGGGCTGGCGTTGCTGTACCACTCGTGCTTCCTGCCCGGGCGCCGGCCCGTGCTCGGCCCGGAGGCGCGCTTCAGATACGTGCTGGCAAACTTCCACGCGCAAACGGACCACAGCACCGGTTTCCTGAGGCCGATCGACGTCGTGCGCTGGCACCGGCGGCGCGGCATCCACGTGCTCAACATCAGCGACAGGGACTCGATCGAAGGAGCGCTCGCGGCCCAGAGGGCGCTCGCCGAGGATCCGAGCCTGCTGCGCTCGGACCCGCCCATGGTGGTCCTGGTCGGCGAGGAGTACCACGGCGAGCCGGATGTCGTGCTGGTCCACAGCAAGCGCTCCTACGATCCGAAACGGACCGTTCTCGAGGACATCATCGCCGGCGTGCATGCGGACGGCGGAGCCCTGATCGTGGCGCACCCCTGGTCGAAGCTGAAGCGGCCGCTCGCGGGCGTGCTGCAGGAGGGCGTGGACGGCGTCGAGGTCGTCAACGGCGTGATCCACGGCGGCCGGCACGTGGTCGAGGCCGCGCTCGGGGACCGCAGCGCCCCCGCAATGCGCAAGGCGCTGATCGGCAGCCTCGACTACAAGCTGGGGCCGCACGTGAGCGCGTTGACGCTCGTCCCCCGTGCGGCGCTCTTGCCCTACGACCCCAGCAGCCCCCCGTCGGCCGGCAAGAGTGCGGCCATGATCGTGCGCACGATCCGCAGCGCACAGACGCGCGTCCTGTACGCCATCCCCGGCACTCCGCGCACGGGCACCTCGTGGGAAGTGGGCCGCTTCGGCCCCGCCGCCGCGCTCGCCGGGCTGCGCACGCTGTACGCCTCGAGCCGCGGGCGGCGCCTGATGTGGCTCTTGTGGGTCGTGGTCCTGGGCGGCTTGTGGAAGCTGGCCACGCGCAAGACGCACCCGCCCAGGCGGCTGGGCCGCTGGCGCATCCTGTTCGTCGCTTCGTGCGCCGTGCAGCTCCTGTTGCTCGCGGCGCTGAGCTGGCAGGTGCGGGGCATCGTGGGTGTCGTCCCGGTGAGCCTCCTGGTCAAGCTGGGCGCCCTCTTCGCCGTGCCGTTGCTTGCGTCGGCGCACATGTGCGGCTGCGGCCGCCCGGACGAACAGGCGGAACCGGACGCGGCTTGACGCGTGGTCGTGCGCATTTGCCGTACGAACGGTAGGGCGCACACATAGGCGCGCCCCTACAACGAGCCGACACACTCCCCCGCGGTGCTCTGCGTCCTGTAAGGGCGGCCCTATGTGGCCGCCCTCCCGTTCGACCACCGGTTGTGGGCGACTGTCGGAGCCCGCCGCTACTCTCCGCCGTCGATGATGCGCAGCACGACCTCGGCTGCGGCCTGCGAGGGCACCGGTCCGCTCAAGACCCGCTGCTTGATCTGCTTGAAGCGGCGGCGCTGCTCCTCCCGTTCGTCCGCGTTGCTGAGCAGCGACTGGGCGGCCGCCGCGACGCGTTTGGGGTTGCGGCTGCCCATCAGGAACTCCGGCACGACCTCCTCGCGCGCGAGCAGGTTGGGCATGGCCATGAAGCCGGCCTTGAGCGGCTTGCCGATGAAGTACGTGATCGGGTGCAGGCGGTAGATGACGACGGCGGGGCAGCCGTAGTACAGGGCCTCCATCGTCGCCGTGCCCGAGGTGATCAGGGCCAGCTCCGCCTCGCTCAGGATCTCGCCCACGGCGCCGTCGAAGACCTCGCCCGGCATCCCGGAGTCGGCCAGCATGCGCTGCACGCGGCTGCGCTTGTGCGGGTGTCCTTGCGAGACGAGCAGGTACGGCCGCGGCTGCATGCGCTGAGCGACCTCGAGCATCACGGGCAGGCTGGCCGTGATCTCCAAGTGCCGGCTGCCGGGCAGCAGCGCCAGGCGCGGCGTGGGCAGCGTGCGCAGGTACTCCAGGCGCTCCGCGTTCAGCTCGCGGTGCTGCAGACGCTCGAACAGCGGGTAACCGACGTACGTCGCATCGATCCCGGCTTCGTCGTAGTAGGGCTTCTCGAACTCGTGGATCAACAAAACGTGGCTGTACGCGCGCCGGATCGGCCCGAGCGTGTAGTACCTGCGGCCCCAAAACTGCGAGCCCACGAAGTGGATCACCGGGATCCCGCGCTCCTGCGCGCTCACGCCCAGGAAGAGATGGAAGGCCTGGTAGTCGATCGTGATCAGCGCGTCGGGACGGCTGCGCTCCCAGTCCTCCTGCGACAGCCGGCGCATCTTGGCGTGCAGAGGCACACGCTTCAGGTTCCCCATGAGCCACATGGCGGACTTGGTGGCCGGGTCCATGATCAGCCGCATGCCCTCCGCGACCATCTCGTCGCCGCCCAGGCCGGCGAAGGTGATCCCCGGCGCGTGCGTTTTCAGCGTGCGCATCAGCCCGGCGCCGATGGCGACGCCCGAGGGATCGCCGGAGCTCAAGAAGAGATGAGGCGCCATACCAGCGTCACCAGGGAAGAGGTCCACAGCACGGTCGCGCACGCAAAAGCGAGCGGGACGAAGTAGATCGTAGGCAGCAGGCTGAAGCCCTTGCGGGCGTCTACCGCGTGCACCAACAGCAAGACCGCCGGGAGCACCAGGAAGAACCCCCCTAAGACGATCTGCATCACGAGCGCCGTATTGCGGGCCAGGTGCAGGGCCATCAGCACGCTGAAGACGAGCCCGAACAGGCCGGCGATCCAGAAGCGCGCGTGGAAGTAGGCGAAGCCCGTCGCAACGAGGCAGAACGTCACAGCCGCGAAGTAGGCGGGGGTCATGACTGCTGTTGTTCGAGCTTCCGGATGCGCGCCGCCAACTCGGGCAGCCGGCGCAGCTCGATCAGATCACGCAGTGCCGCCCCGTGCTCCTTGGCCAAGGAGCCGGACAGCGTGCCGCCGCCCGGGAAAGAGCGACTTACGCCCGACTTGGCGACGATCCGGGTGTCGTCGCCGATCTCCACGTTGGGCGTCAGGCCCACCTGGCCCCCGAGCAGACAGCGTGCTCCGAGCATGGCGCCTCCGGAGAGCCCTGTCTGGGCGGCGATGAGCGTGTACTCGCCAATCGTGCAGTTGTGCCCGATGTGCACCAGGTTGTCGAGGGCCGCGCTCTTGTGGAGGCGTGTTTCGTCGAAGCGGGCGCGGTCGATGGCCGCGTTGGCGCCGACCAGCACGTCGTCGCCGAGCACGACGCGGCCGAGCTGCGGCACCCGCATCACGCCCTCGGCGGTGGGGTGGAAGCCGAACCCGTCGAAGCCGACTACGGCGCCGGGGCCAAGCACGACGCGGTTGCCGATCTCGGCGTTGCGCACGACCGCGTGCGGGTGCAGGACGCAGTCGCTGCCGAGCGTCACGCCGCGGCCGACGTAGGCGCCGGGATAGAGCACGCAGTTCGCGCCGATGCGCGCACCCTTGCAGATCGTCACGAAGGGCCCGACCACGACGCCGTCGCCCAGCTCGGCGGCGGGATCGATGTAGGCCTTGTCGGACACCCCCTCGAACGGATGGCTCGTGTCCTGCAACCCGAGCGCGTGGATCACGCGGATCGCTTCGGCTTGGGGATCCTCGACGCGGATCACGGGGCCCTCGCGCCTGGCGTCGCTGTCTGGGGCCAGGAGCACCGCGGCGGCCCGCGTCGTTGGCACCTGCGACGCGTAGCGCGCTTGCGCCAGGAACGAGAGGTCCTGCGGTCCCGCGGACTTCAGCGAAGCCACCCCCGCGACGGTCGCGCCGCCGTCCCCTTCGAGCTTGCCGGAGCAAAGCTCCGCCACCTCCGCGACCGTCAGCGCCATCAGTACTCCACCGGGCCGCTGTCCTCGGCACCCGTCTCCGGGACCGCAACGCCCATGCGCTGCCGGATGCGCGCGCCATAGGACTCGATCGTGTCGGAGTCCTGGCGCTTGACCTTCATCAGCCGGCCCAACTCCAGGACCAGCGATTTGTCGTTTTGCAGCTGGAACCCGTGACGCTCCATCATGAAGCGCATCAGCTCCACGAAGATCTTGCCGGAGAAGAAGGCGCAGACCCGGTTCAGGAGCGCCGCGATGATCAGCATGGCCGCGAGCGTCAAGCCGATCACCAGCCACCAGTTCGCGAAGCCGCGCATCGCACCCGAGTCCTGCTGGTCGCGCAGGGCCTGGATCTCGAGGTAGATCATCAGGCCGAAGCCGGCCAGCAGGCAGACGAAACCCACCACGACCTCGAGCTTCTGGGTGACGTACTTGCGGAAGAACTTGATCCGGTTGACCTTGAAGCTCAGCAACTCGTGCAACATGTACTTCGGGGACCGGGTCGAGATGCTCTTGGCCAGAAAGAACGTGCCGAGGACGCAGCTGCACAGGGCAATGACACGAACGGCGCTGGGATCTCGCATGATCGTGAGGTTGTGGCACGATAGTCGCGGTCTGGGGTCAAGTCAACGGAGCCGCTGATTCCAGCCCGTCTTGGAAGCGCAGCCCTAAGAGCTGATGAAGCAAGCAGTTGGGTCCCTGCACTCTCTGTTCGGCAGGGTCGAAGGCCGACGTCGCGCCGCGCTCGGCCATCGCTGGGCGGTGAACGTCGTGCTGGTCGGGGGGACGCTCACGGCGCTGCTTTTGTTCCTTGAGCGCATGGGCTTCGACGTTCCGCTCGTCGCGCTCCCGCATCTCAGCGCGGCGGACCCGATCTGGTTGCGCATGGCTGGGACGGTGGTCGTCACCCTGACCGGTCTAGCGCAAGGGTTGGTGCTGCTGCTCGGCGTGTTCCTTCTGGGTGCGCTCGTGCGCTTCGTGATGCCGCACCTGGTCCGTCGCAAAGCCGAGCATACGGCGGCGGACCTGGGGCGGCGGCTCCACACGGACTTGTACAGCGCTGCAGTCGAAGGGCGCGGGGCGGCCGGCGAGTTGACGCTCTTGCGCGCTACGCGCGCCGCACCCGCTGAGGACGCGCTCGTGCGCCCGGCGTTGCGTCGTACGCGGCTGCGCCGCTGGCTGGCGCGCGGGGTCGTGCTGCTCGTAGTGCTCGTGGCGCTGCAGCCCGGCAGCGCCGGCGGCGCGCCGGGGGACTCGGCGGCGCTCGGCGCGGCACCCGGGGGGATCCGGGGCCTGGACGCCACGTTGCGGCTGTCCGGGCCGCCCGAGCGCACGTTCGCCGCCGGGGAGCAGATCCCCCTGCGCGTGCGCCTCGGGGCGCCGGGACGCGTCGAGCGGGACCTGGTGGGCCGCGTCCGCTTCGAGCTCGACGGAGGCGACGAGATCGTCACCGAGAAGACGCTGCTGTTGGCGGACAGGTCGCGTAGCGACGAAGCGCGGGTCGACCTGCGCGACCTGATCCGCCGGGCCGGAGGTCTGCCGCCCGGGGAGCACGAGGTGGTCGCGCTGTGGATGTCGATGCGCAGCAATCCTTACCGCTTCCGTATCGACGGGTCCGGCGCGGTGACGGTTCCGAAGCCCGAGCCCGAGGGGAGCAACGAAGTCCCGCAGCCAGCACCGGCGCCGCAGCCTGCCCCCAAGGCCGACATGCGCCCGGTGGTGGTAGAGCCGCTCGTGGCCGACGGCGAGACCGTTCGCAAGCGGGCGCGCGTTCCGGTGGAGGTTCCGGACGGCGGCTTGCCGCAGGAGCGCACGCTCGAGGAAGCCTGGCCAGAGCTGAGGCGGCGCAAGGAGGCCGCTCTGCAGCGGCCCGGTCTCTCGCCGGCTGCGCGCGCGCTGTTGCGTGAGTACTTCGACAGGCTCAAGCCGGAGTCCGAGAAATGATCTTCACCTCGCGGGAGATCGCGCAACTGCGCCGGCTGGAGATCCTGGCGGGGAAGGTCCTCAAGGGGGAGCTGCGGGGGGAGCGGGAATTCAGCCGCCGCGGACCGGGCAGCGGCTTTCGCGAGCACCGCGCGTACGTGCCCGGCGACCCGATCCGCATGGTGGATTGGAACGTGTTCGCGCGCATGCGCGAATTGGTCATCAAGGAGTTCGACGCCGAGGAGGCGCTCGACGTCGTGCTGCTCCACGACCGCTCGGCCAGCATGCGCGGGGCCGCCGCGCTGTGCGCGGCCAAGGTGGTCGGCGCGCTCGGTGCGATCGCGCTGGGGCATCTCGACCGGGTGCTGTGGATCCCTGCCTCCGGAGAGCACGCACGGCACGCGGAGAGCTTCACGGGCCGGGCCAGGGTCAGCGATCTGCTGGAGGCGCTCGACGGCGGCGCGGGAGGCGCCACGGACCTGCTCGGCGCGGCGCGACAGGGCCTGCCCCGCGCCATCCGCGGCGGAACCGCTTTCGTAATCAGCGATTTCTTCGACCCGGCCGGTGCCACCGGCGTGCTCAGCGAGCTGCTGCACCGCCGCTACCAGGTGCGCGTCGTGCAGCTCGAGGACTCGCAGCGGCTCGAGGCCCCGCGGCCCGGGCGCACACGGCTCGTGGACGCCGAGAGCGGCGAGACCCTGGTGTTGGACATCTCGCCCGCGACCGTGCGCGCCTACGAGCGCGCTCGTGAAGCGCGGGCCCAGGGGGTCCGTGCGTTTTGCAGGCACCGCGGGATCGGGTACCTGCGCCTGCGCGCGGACGTCCCCTTCCAGAAGATCGTGCGCTCCATCATCTCGCGCGGCTGGCTGACACCGTGAGCTTCCTGCGACCGGAAGCGCTCTGGGTGGCACTCGTCGCGGTGGGGGTGCTGGCGGCCCATCTCATCCGCCGGCGCGCGCGCCGCATGGAAGTGCCCTTCCTGCCGCTGTGGACGGCTGCGAGCGAAACGCCGCGGGGGTTCGGCGCCTCCGTCTTGCGCGCCCTCGATCTCCTGTTGGTGCTGGTCAGTGTGGCGGCCGTGTCGCTGGCCGCCGCCGCGCCCTACTTGCCCGGCCGGCCCGGTACCGTGCGCGACCTCGTGTTGGTGCTGGACGGCGGCGTCGAGTTGCGCGCCGCACGACGTCACGAGGAGCTGCTGCGGGCGGCAGGCGGCGAGATGGCCCGGCGCGCACCCGGGACGCGCTTCGTGATCATCGGCGTGCAGGACGAGATCGACACGCTCGTCAGCACGGATCGCCCGTCCGTGGCGCTCGGCGCGGTGATGCGGCATCCCGCGGGCTGGACGCGCCGGCCCCCGGATGAGGGGCTCGCGCTCGCGCGCACGGCGGCGCAGGATCTCAACGATCCGGACCTGGTGTTCGTGACCGCGCGCCGGCCCGCAGCGCCGGGGTTTCGCGTGCACTCCGTGGGGGTGGCGGTGGACAACCGCGGTTTTACGGCGCTGGACGTGATCGACGATCCGGAGGGTTCAGGGCGCCTGGCGCGTGTGGGGCTCGCGGGGTCCGGCGTGCTCGAGATCGAGCGCATCGACACCGGCGAGGTGTGGCCGGTCGCTGGAGACGGGGCGCGCTCCGTGGATCTCCCCCTGCCGGAGCGGGGCCGCGTGGTATTCAAGCTGCGCGGCCGGGACGGCTTCGCTTACGACGACGCGGTCTTCCTCGGGCTCATGGAGCAGCCGCCGCCGCGTGTGCTCGTGGTCGCCGAGGCGGAGCCGTCCCCCTTCTTGATCGCGGCCATGGAGGCGCTCCACAAGACGGGCCACGTGCAGGGACCGCTGCAGCGCGTCACCCCTGGGCACGCCGCGGAAGCGGCCAATCGCTACGACGTGCTCGTGTTCGATCGCTGCGCAGCGCCTGTGGTAGTGCGCCGTCCGGCCCTCTACATCGCGCCGCCGGCCACCTCCAGCCTGCCGTTTCGCGTGGGCACCGAACGGCCGGCCCCGACGTTGTTCCAGGTGCGCGACACCCACCCGCTGCTGGCCGGACTGGACCTCGAGCGCATTCCACCGCGCCGCGGCCGTCCCGTGCTCGGGGGCGAGTCGCTGGCGCGCGGCGCCCCTGGGCCGCTCGTGGCTGCGGCGCCCGGGTGGATCGCGCTGGGTTTCGACCCGGACGCATGCGTGCTCGCCTCGTCACCGGCCTATCCGTTGCTCCTGCGGAACGCCATCGCGGTGCTGGGCAAGCGCAAGCTCTCCGCCCAACCCGAGTTCTTCGAGGTGGGAGAGACGGTGCGCGTAGGTGGGGACGATGCCCCCGCGCAGGACCTGCGCCTGTTGGGGGCGCCTGGGTTCTGGGATCTGAAGGGGCGCACGCTGCCCGTGAACCTGCTTTTGCCCGGTCTCGACCTCACGCCGCCCGACGCTTTGGACGGTGACAAGCCCGACGTCGGCGACCCCGGGATCCCCGACCAGCCGCTGACGCTCCCCTTCGCAGGCGCCGCATTGTTCCTGCTGGGGCTCGCCTGGTGGATCTTCTGGCGGTCGGTGCGCTAGTAGGGGCGAACTACGGAAGCACGATGCGTTCCAACGCCAGCTCCGGATGCGCTTCGAGCTCTTCGAGCGGGAGAGCGTCCGCGGAACGGTAGGGGCCGCTGCGCGTACGCTCCAGCGACTCGAGGTGGGCGCCGCACCCGAGCGCTACTCCGAGGTCGTGAGCCAAGCTGCGGATGTAAGTGCCGCGCGTGCAAAGCACTCTCAGACGCAGGCGTGGCAGGTCGGTCTGTAGCAGCTCGAGCTCACGTACCGTGACCGTGCGGGCCTCGCGCTCGACGGTCTGCCCTTCGCGTGCCAACTTGTACAGCGGACGGCCGTCCCGCTTGAGGGCCGAGTACATCGGCGGCACCTGCCGGATCTCGCCGCGGAAGGCGTCCAGCGCCGCGTCCAGATCCGCGGCTGTGAGCGGCGGGACCGCGCGGCTCTGCAGCTGCCGTCCCGCTGCGTCGTACGTATCGGTCTCGATCCCGAGCCGGACCGTACCGACGTACTCCTTGTCGTGCGCCTGGAGCGCATCGAAGAGCTTGGTGGCCTTGCCGATGCAGACCAGGAGCACGCCCGTGGCAGCGGGGTCCAGGGTTCCGGCGTGGCCGGCCTTGCCCAGCTTCAAGGCCCGCTTGACGCGCGTGACCGCGGTCATGGAGGTGATCCCCGCAGGCTTGTACAGGTTCAGGATGCCGTCCACCAGCGCCCAACTATAGGCTGTGTTTCGAAAACTATCTGGATTCGTCCTGCAGCGAAGCCACCATGCTCGAACGCTCCCTCCTGACGACTCGCTCCATGGGTCGCCGGCGTCGTCGCTTGCCTTGGGGCGCCACAGCGCCGTAGGCGCGACGGCGGCTGGCCTGGCGAAGTGTGCTTGTTTCAAACCCGGGCGCTTCCCGCTCCGCAAGTGCCGGGCAAACCTTGAACCCATCGCAGCCTATGGGGTAGCATTGGAAGATTCCAGACAGGGCGCGGGAGCGCCCCTTTCTTTTAGCCGACAGGCGGCGCGCCCCTCGACCTGAGCGGAGGTGCGCATGGACGAGCAGATCCAGGACAGGTTCGACGGCGAGGGCATCACTTTCGACGATGTCCTGTTGCTTCCCGCCTACAGCGAATACGTCGGCAAGGACGTCACGGTCACCACGCGCATCAGCCGCAACGTGGCCATGAACGCGCCGATCGTCTCCGCCGCGATGGACACGGTGACCGAGTCCGCACTGGCCATCGCGCTGGCCCAGCAGGGCGGCTTGGGCTTCATCCACAAGAACCTCACGATCGAGCAGCAGGTCAAGGAGGTCTACCTCGTCAAGCGTTCGGTCAACGGGATCATCTACAACCCCGTGACGCTGCCGCCGTCCGAGACGGTGGCCGCTGCGCGCGGGCTGATGGAAGAGAACAAGATCTCCGGCATTCCGATCGTCGAGGGACGCCGGCCGGTCGGCATCTTGACCAGCCGCGACCTGCGCTTCCGCAGGGACGACCGGGCGCTCATCGCCGAGGTGATGACCAAGGAGCTCATCACCGGGCCGACGAACACGACGCTCGAGGACGCCAAGGACATCCTGCACCAAAAGAAGGTGGAGAAGCTGCTGCTGGTCGACAAGGACGGCTACCTCCACGGCCTGATCACCATAAAGGACATCAACAAGCTGATGGAGTTCCCCGACGCCAACCTGGACGGCAAGGGGCGTCTGCGGGTGGGTGCGGCCATCGGGGCCACCGGGGACGCGCTGGAGCGGGCGGCGGCGCTGGTGCAGCAGGGCGTCGACCTGCTCGTGATCGACACGGCCCACGGGCACTCGAAGAACGTCGGCGACACGCTGGAGCGCCTCAAGCGGGACCTGCCGGTCGACATCGTGGCGGGCAACATCGCAACGGCGGACGGGGCGCGCTACCTCGCGGAGCGGGGCGCCGACGCCGTGAAGGTCGGCATCGGCCCCGGCTCGATCTGCACCACGCGCGTGATTGCCGGCATCGGTGTTCCGCAACTGACCGCGGTGGCGTCGGCCGCCGGAGCGCTGCGCGACGTCGACGTCCCCGTCATCGCGGACGGCGGCATCCGCTACAGCGGCGACATCGTGAAGGCCATCGCGATGGGCGCGACGTGCGTCATGATCGGGTCGCTGTTCGCCGGCGTGGCGGAGAGCCCCGGCGAAACCGTCCTGTACCAGGGCCGCACCTACAAGAGCTACCGTGGCATGGGCGCGCTCGGAGCCATGGAGCGCGGCAGCAAGGACCGCTACGGCCAGGAGGAGGTGCGCGCGACCGAGAAGTTCGTGCCGGAAGGCGTCGAGGGGCGTGTGCCCTACAAGGGCTACCTGAAGGACTTCGTGCACCAGCTGGTGGGCGGGTTGCGCCAGGGGATGGGCTACGTCGGGGCCCCCGACATCGAGACGCTGCGTACGCGCACGCGGTTCTTGCGCACCACGCACGCGGGCTGGGTCGAGAATCACCCGCACGACATCGAGATCACCAAGGAAGCCCCGAACTACCGGATGGACCGTTGAGCCACGAGAAGGTCTACATCCTGGACTTCGGCGCGCAGTACGCGCAGCTGATCGCCCGGCGCGTGCGCGAGCACCACTGCTACTGCGACATCGTGCCCTACGACGTGGACCCCACGCGGCTGAAGGACGCACGCGGCCTGATCCTGACGGGCGGGCCCGCCAGCGTCTACGCGGAGCAGGCGCCCCACTGCTCTCCCGGGGTTTTCGAGCTCGGCATCCCGGTGCTCGGCATCTGCTACGGAATGCAGCTCATGTCGCACCTGCTGGGCGGCAAGGTCGTCGCGGCGGAGCGTCGCGAGTACGGGCACGCACTGCTCGACATCGCAGACTCCAGCGACCTGTTCCACGAGATCTTCGGCTCCACGCCGGTGTGGATGAGCCACGGCGACCGCGTCGAGGACGCGGGCCCCGGCTTCGAGGTCTTGGGCACGACCACGAACACGCCTTTCGCCGCCGTGCGCCATTCCCAAAAGCGCCTGTACGGGATCCAGTTCCACCCCGAGGTCACGCACACGGAGCGCGGCCGCGAGATCCTCGGCAACTTCCTGACGCAAGTGTGCCGCATGAGCGGCGACTGGCAGATGGGGGCCTTCGTCGAGGAGGAGGTGGCCAAGATCCGCGAGCGGGTAGGTGGCGCGCAGGTCGTGCTGGGCCTCAGCGGCGGCGTCGACTCGGTCGTGGTCGCCAAGCTGTGCGAGCGCGCCATCGGGGAGCACGTGCACCCGATCTTCGTCGACAACGGGCTCTTGCGGAAGAACGAAGCCGTGCAGGTGCAGGAGACGTTCCGCAGCCACTTCGAGATCCCGCTGCATTTCGTCGACGCCTCCGAGCTGTTCCTGGAGGGGCTTGTCGGCGTCGCGGATCCGGAGCGCAAGCGCAAGATCATCGGGCACATGTTCATCGACGTGTTCAAGGAGCGCGCGGGGGAGCTCGAGGACGTGCGCTTCCTCGCTCAGGGCACGCTGTATCCGGACGTGATCGAGTCGGTCGCGGCGCATGGCGGTCCCACGGCTACGATCAAGACCCACCACAACGTGGGGGGGCTGCCCGCCGAGCTGGGCTTCGAGCTGATCGAGCCCCTGCGCGAGCTGTTCAAGGACGAGGTGCGCACCATCGGACGCGCCATGGGCCTGCCGGAGGCCGTCGTCACGCGCCAGCCCTTCCCCGCGCCCGGCCTGGCGGTGCGCGTGCTAGGCGAGATCACGCGCGCGCGGCTCGAGACGCTGCGCGCCGCGGACAACATCGTCCAGGAGGAGATCCGCAACGCCGGGTTGTACACGGAGCTGTGGCAGAGCTTCGGGGTGTTGCTGCCGATCCACGCCGTGGGCGTGATGGGGGACGAGCGCACCTACGAGAACGTGCTGGCCGTGCGCGCGGTGACCTCGGTCGATGCCATGACCGCCGACTGGGCCGACCTGCCGCGCGAACTCCTGTCGCGGATCAGCAACCGCGTGATCAGCGAGGTGCGCGGCATCAACCGCGTCGTCTACGACATCTCCTCGAAGCCTCCCGCCACGATCGAGTGGGAGTAACAGTTGCTCTTCCGGGCGTTCGTAAGTTGCCCCTGGAGTCAGGGTTGCGCGTTGCGAGCTGCGGCATCCGTGCCGCAGGGGACGCAGGCGCGCGGCGCGGACGGCGGTCCTATTCCTCCGAGAGAAGCTCTTCGAGGATGGAGCGGACCGTGTCGGGGTTGGCCTTGCCCTGCGTCTCGCGCATGACGAAGCCCATCAGCGCGCTCAGGGCCTTCTGCTTGCCCGCGCGGTAGTCCGCGGCCGCCTTCTCGTTGTTCTTCACGGCGGCCTCGGCCGCGGCGCGCAGCAGGTTTTCGTCGTCCAGACGCGCCAGTCCCAGGGTCGTCATCAGCCGCTCGGGATCCTCGCCCGAATCGAGCATGAGCGGCAGGATCTTCTTGACGGCCGCGGTCCGCGCGATGCGCCCCGACTCCACCAGGTCGATCAGCGCGGCCAGGCGCGCCGACGCCAGCCCCAGCTGCGCGACCGTCGTCTCCCGCTCGTTGGCGTGGCGCGCGACCTCGGTCAGGATCCAGTTTGCGGCCGGCTTCGGCGCGCTTCCGGCGGCGACCACCGCTTCGAAGTAGTCCGCGGTGTGGTGGTCGCGGCACAACACGTCCGCGTCGTACTCGCCGAGGTCGTGCTCCTGCATGAAGCGGCGGCGCCGGGCCGGGGGCAGCTCCGGCACGCGCGCCTGAGCTTCGCTGCGCCACGCGGCCGAGATGGTGATGGGCGGGATGTCGGGTTCCGGGAAGTAGCGATAGTCATGGGCCGCTTCCTTCTGGCGCATGACGAAGGTCGTCCCCTTGTCGGCGTCGAACCCGCGCGTGGCCCGCTCGACCTCCGTCACCGCTGCGCCCTTCTGCTGGTACTCCTCGATCTGCCGCTGGATCTCGTAGCGCACCGCGCGCTCCACGTTGCGCACGCTGTTGATGTTCTTGATCTCGATGATCGGGGTCTTGATGAGCTTGCCGCCGTCCTCGATGTGCAGGTTCACGTTCGGCTCGCAGCGCAGGTTGCCCTCCTGCATGTTGCCGTCCGAGATGTCGAGGTACTGCACGAGCGTGCGCAGGGCGGTCAGGTACGCGCGCGTCTCCTCCGGTGAAGCCAGGTCCGGCTCGGAGACGATCTCGACCAGCGGAGTACCCGCGCGGTTGTAATCGACGCGGCTGCGGCCCGTGCCCTCGTCGTGCAGGTTCTTGCCGGTGTCCTCCTCGAGGTGCAGGCGGCGCAGGCGCACGACCTTGACGCCTTCCTGGGTGACGATCTCCAGCGTCCCGCCCTTTCCCAGCGGCTGGTCGTACTGGCTGATCTGATAGCCCTTGGGGAGGTCCGGGTAGTAGTAGTTCTTGCGGTCGAACTTGGTGACCGCGGGCGGCGTGCAGCCGAACGCGAGCGCGGCCGTCAGTGCCTTCAGCAACGCTTCCCGGTTGGGCACCGGCAGCGACCCGGGCAGGCCCAGACAGACCGGACACACGAGCGAGTTGGGCGGCGCCCCGAAACGCACCTGGCAGCGGCAGAACATCTTGCTCTGCGTGCGCAGCTGGACGTGCACCTCCATGCCGATCAGCACCACGACCTTCATGCCGCCGGCTCCTGAGTTCCTTCCGGCTCGGGCGGCCAGACGTGAGTCTGCTTCGAGGCCGCCTCGTAGGCGCGCGCGACCTGGAACAGCTCCTCCTCGCCGAAGCGCTTGCCCATCAGCTGCAGCCCGATCGGCAACCCGCCCGACGAACGGCCGCAAGGCAGCGAGACGGCGGGGATGCCGGCCAGGTTCGCGGTGACCGTGAAGACGTCGTTCAGATACATGGCCAGCGGGTCTTCCGTCTTCTCGCCGAGCCGGAAGGCTACGCTCGGCGTGGCGGGTGTCAGCAGCACGTCCACCTGCTCGAAGACCTCGTCCAGCTCGCGCAGCATGGCGCCGCGCACCTTCTGGGCGCGGCCGTAGTAAGCATCGTAGTAGCCGCTCGAGAGCGAGAAGGTGCCGACCAGGATGCGGCGCTTGACCTCGCGGCCGAAGCCCCGGCCACGGGTGGCACGGTACATGGCCTTCAGCTCCTGGGCCTCGGCGCGCATGCCGTAGCGCACCCCGTCGTAGCGCGCCAGGTTGCTCGACGCCTCGCTGGGCGCCACGACGTAGTAGACCGGGATGCCGTACTCCGTCAGCGGCAGCGAGACCTGCTCCACGGAGGCGTCCAGGTTTTGCAGCGTCGACTGGGCGGCGCCGACGGCGGCGCGCACCTCGTCGGCCAGGCCCTTGCCGAAGTACTCGATGGGGATGCCGATCTTGAGCCCCCGCAGCGACTTCGGCGTGGCCGTCTCGAGCGGCACGAGCGCACGTACCGAGGACGTAGCGTCGCGCGCGTCGTGTCCCGCGATGGTCTCCAGCAGCAGCGCGGCGTCCTCCACGCTGCGTGCCAGCGGGCCGATTTGATCGAGGGAGGAAGCGAAGGCTACGAGCCCGAAGCGCGACACGCGGCCGTACGTGGGCTTCGCGCCCACGATGCCGCACAACGCCGCCGGCTGCCGGATCGAGCCGCCCGTGTCCGAACCCAGCGCGAGCGGGACGAGCCCGGCGGCCACGGCGGCGGCCGACCCGCCCGAGGAGCCGCCCGGTGTGCGCGCGAGGTCGTACGGGTTGCGCACCGGCCGGAAGGCCGAGTTCTCCGTGCTCGAGCCCATGGCGAACTCGTCCAGGTTGGTCTTTCCGAAGAGCACCGCGCCCGCCTCGCGCAGCCGCTCGATCACGTGCGCGTCGTAGGGCGGTACGAAGTTCTCGAGGATGCGCGAAGCGCAGGTCGTCCTTACCCCCTTGGTGCAGATGTTGTCCTTGATGCCCACCGGCACGCCCGCGAGCACGCCGGGGTCGGCGCCCGAGCCGATCAGGTGGTCGATGCGCCGCGCCTGTCGCCGCACGTCCTCCGGCTCGAAGTGCAGGAACGCGCCGAGCCGGTCGTTCCACTCCAGCGTGCGCTGGATGTGGGCTTCGCTGACCTCCAGCGCGGTCACCTCGCGCGCGCGCACCTTGGCCGCCAGGGCCACGGCGCTTTCCCGCCAGAGCTCGCTCATTCCTCGTCTTTGGCCAGGATCTTGGGCACGAGGAAAAACTCGCCGTCCGCGTCCGGGGCGTTCCAGAGCGCGTCGGCGCGCTCCAGCCCGGAGGCCGTGCGGTCTTCCCGGTGTACGTCCGCGTCGAAGTAGGTGAGCGCCTCGTCGTCGGGGCCGAGCTCGACCTCCTGCAGGCGGTCGATGTAACTCACGATCTTCTGCAGGTCGTCGGCCAGGCTGTCCGCCTCCTCGGGAGTCATCTCGAGGCGCGACAGTTCGGCGACGTGACGCACCTCATCGGGCTCGATGGGCATTCAGGGTTTTTACCACGCGACAGTTACCCCTGTCTCGGTTCGCAACTCCGGTCGGTGCAGGAACTTCCACGCGTCCCCCGCGGTATCGGTGTGCGCGAGGTCAACCCGCGCCCCGAAGTCACGCGTGCGGTAGCCGTGCCGCGCTCGATGCGCACCAACCTCGTAGCGAGTAAGAACTTAGGAGGGCGCAGGGGGGGGTAATGGTTGCTTCTTCGAGTGCAGACGCAGCTGGCCGCAAGCGGCGGCCACGTCGTCGCCTCGCTGCCGCCTGAGGTTCACGACGGTGCCGTCGCGGCGCAGGCGGTCGGCGAAGCGCTTGCAGTGCTCCGGCAGAGGCGCCACCAGGGCCGGCGCGAACGAGACCGGGTTCATGGGGATCAGGTTGATGTTGCGATGCCGCCCCACGAGGCGGGCCAGGGCCTCGGCATCCTCGTCCCGGTCGTTGATGCCCTGGATCAGTACGTATTCGAAGGTGACGTCGCGGCCGGTGGCCTCGAACCAGCGGTCCGCCATGCCCTGCAGGTCCGCGACGGTCCCCGCACCGCCCCCGGGGACCAGCCGGCTGCGCAGGGCGTCGGAGGCGGCGTGCAGCGAAAGCGCCAGGTTGACCCTGAGCCCCTCCCGCAGGAGCTGCTCGAAGCCCCGGGGCGGTCCGGAGGTGGAGACGGTGATGCGTCGCGCGCCCAGGTCGACGCCCTCCGGGTCCTGGAGGATGCGCAGCGCCTTGGCCAGCGCCGGGACGTTGTGCAGGGGCTCGCCGATGCCCATCACGACCACGTTGCGTAGCCGGTCCTGTGTGCCGGCCTGCAGCTGCAGGTACTGCTCCACGATCTCGCCCGAGCTCAGGTTGCGCACCACGCCCTCAGCGCCCGATGCGCAGAAGATGCAGCCCACGCCGCAGCCGACCTGCGTGCTGAGGCAGGCCGTGTGGCGCGGCGTGTCCGGGATGTGCACGCACTCGACGGCCTCGCCGTCCGCGAGCCGCAGCAGCAGCTTGCGCGTGCCGTCGCCGGAGGGGGCCTCGTGCTCCCGCTGCGTAGTCTGGACCGGGTGCTCGGCGGCGAGCCTCTCCCGGAAGGCGCGCGGCAGGTTGCTCATCGCCTCGTAGCTCGCGGCGCGCTGCACGTGCACCCAACGGAAGAGCTGCCGGGCCCGGTACGCGGGCTGGTCGAGCCGCGCGCACAGCGCCTCGATTTCGGAGCGTTCGAGCCCGGCCAGGGAGTCGGCGGAGGGCGGCGCCATCGGACTGGACGGGCTCACGCGCTGTCGCGCTGCTGGCGCGGACGTACCTGGGTGCGCACGACGCGGCGCACCTCTTCCTCGCCTCGCACGGCGGCGCCCGTGACCACGTAGCTCGCTACGTCGGTGCGGTCCGGCAGGTCGAACAACAGCTCGCGCAGCAGCTCTTCCACGAGCGAGCGGATGGCGCGCACGCCCGTCGCGCGCGTCATCGCCTCGATGGCGATGGCGCGCAGCGCGTCGTCCTCGAAGTCGAGGCGCGCGCCGTCCATTTCGAAGTACTTCTGGTACTGGCGCACGACCGCGTTCTTGGGCTCGATCATGACCCGCACGAGTTCGTCCTCGGTCAGCGGGTCGAGCGTAGCGGTGACGGGCAGGCGGCCGACGAACTCCGGGATCAACCCGAACTCGAGCAGGTCTTCGGTATCCAGCTTCGGCAGCAGGTCCCTGAGGCTGTCTTCCGCGTTGGCCGACCCCTCGGGATCGAAGCCGATGCGCTGGCGCCCGATGCGTTTCTTGATGATGTCCTCGATGCCGCTGAAGGTGCCGCCGCAGATGAACAGGATGTTCGTCGTGTCGAGTTGGATGTACTGCTGCTCCGGGTGCTTGCGGCCGCCCTGCGGCGGGACGTTGGCGGTGGTGCCTTCGAAGATCTTCAACAGCGCTTGCTGCACGCCCTCGCCGGAGACGTCGCGCGTGATCGAGACGTTGTTCTGGGTCTTGGCTATCTTGTCGATCTCGTCGATGTAGATGATTCCGCGCTCGGCACGGTCGCGGTCGAAGTCGCACGTCTGCAGCAGGCGCAAGAGCACGTTCTCCACGTCCTCGCCCACGTAGCCCGCCTCGGTCAGCGTGGTCGCGTCGGCGATGGCGAAGGGGACGTCCAAGAAGCGCGCCAGGCTGCGCGCGAGCAGCGTCTTGCCCGAGCCCGTCGGGCCGACGAGCAGGATGTTGGCCTTCTCCAGCTCGACATCGTCGCGCCGGAAGCCGTATTGGATGCGTCGGTAGTGGCTGTAGACCGCCACGCTCAGCGTGCGCTTGGCGCGGTCCTGGCCCACGACGTAGCTGTTGAGGAAGTCGGCTACCTCGCGCGGCTTGCGTGTGGGGCCGAAGTCGAGGCGCCCGACCGGCCGCTGGGAAGGCGTCGCGCGCCGGTTCTCCTCGAGCAGGATCGAGTTGCAGAGTTCGACGCACTCGTTGCAGATGTAGACGTCGGGGGGGCCGGCGACCAGCGAATCGACCATGTGACGCGACTTTCCGCAGAACGTGCAGCGCTCGGTGTAGGGCTTGCGCGTCTTGGCCATGGTCTAACAGTTTATCGGCTCGGTTCCCTTCTGGGGAGGAGCCGTCCTCTTCACGCACTTGTTTCGATACATCAACGGGTCCGAGCCCGAGTCCCAGTCCGAGTCCGCTCCACACGCCCGTGCCCGGGCGGGCAGGGGAAAGGGTATCGGACTCGCACTCGGGCTAGGGCTACTCCCTGAGGGACTGCACGACCTCATCCACAAGGCCGTAGTCCTTGGCCTCGTTCGCGCTCATGAAGAAATCGCGGTCGGAGTCCGTCTCGATCCGGCTCGCTTTCTGCCCGGTGTGGCGGCCGAAGAGCTCGTTCATCTCCCCCTTGAGCTTGACGATCTCCTCCGCGTGCCGCTCGATGTCGGCCGCTGTGCCGCCGGCGCCGCCCCAAGGCTGGTGCAGCATTACGCGCGCGTGGGGGAGTATGAAGCGCTTGCCCTTGGTGCCCGCGGACAGCAGCAGGGCGCCCATCGACATCGCCTGACCGATGCAGTAGGTGGCGATGTCGCACTGCACGAACTGCATCGTGTCGTAGATCGCGAGGCCGTCGGACACGTTGCCGCCCGGCGAGTTGATGTACAGCTGGATGTCCTGGTTGCGGTTCTCTTTCTGCAGGTACAGCATCTGCGCGATCACGATGTTGGCGACCGTGTCGTTGATCGGCGTTCCGACGAAGATGATGCGGTCCTCCAGCAACCGCGAGTAGATGTCGTACTGCCGCTCCCCACGCCCGGTCTTCTCGATCACGAAGGGCATGGGGACGTAGGAATCTCGCATAGGGGTCCTAGTTCTCCTTCTCGGCGGTTTTCTTCTTGGCGGCCGTCTTCTTCGGGGGCTGAAGCTCCTTGACGGTCACCTTCTTGCGCAGCTTCGCGCGCGCCTTCCGCTCGCGCAGTTGGTTGCGCAGCGAGCCGAGCCGCCCCGCGTCCCGCAACCGGCCGTACATCTGCTCGGGACTGGTCTTGTTGTGGGCGGCCAGGATGGCGACAGCCTCCTTGACCTCGTTCTCGGTGACGATCACGCGCTCGGCCTTCACCAGCTTGTCCAGCAGGAAATAGACCTTGAGCTCCTGGGCGGCGGCCTGGGTCCGCCGCGTGCGCATCTCCGACACCTGGCGCGCGATCTCCTCCGGCGTCTTGCCCTGCAGCTGCAGCTCGTAGGCCGCGCGCCGGCTGAGCTCCTGCGCCTCCTGGTCGATCAGGTCTTCCGGCAGGTCCAGCGTGACCTTGTTGACCAGCTGTTCCAGCGCGAGGTCCTCGATCAGCCTGCCGCGCTCGCGCTGCTTCTGCGCGGCGACGTCCTTGCGCACGGTGTCGAGCAGCTCCTGCTTGGAGTCCAAGTCGAAACCCTTCGCGAAGGCATCGTCGACCTTCGGCAGCTCCGGCCGCTTGATGTCCAGGATCTCCGCCTCGATCTGCACGGTGACGCCCGCCAGAGGGTGTTGATCTTCGTGCGGCGGGGCCGTGGCGGTTCCCTCGGCGCGGTCGCCGGACTTGTGGCCGACGAGGTCCTCGTCGAGACCTTCGGCGATCAGACCGCCGAGATAGCGCGAACCCACCTCATAGGAGAGGTTCTCCTCGTGGAAGACCTCGTCGTCGTCCGCCGAGCCGCGCACGTTCAACGAGACCACGTCTCCCTGCGCAACGGGCCCGTCGATGGGTTTCAAGATCGCCTTGCGCCGCTGTAGCGTGCGTAGGGCGTCCTCCATGTCCTCGTCGGTCGGCTCCGCCGAGGGAACCTGGACCTCGATGCCCTTGAGATCGGGCAGGTCGAACTCGGGCTTCACGGTGACCGTGAAGTCGAAAGACACCTGCTGCGAGGGCTCGACGGTGATCCCCTCGAGATCGAGCTCGGGCTGCGCGAGGGGCTCGAGGTCGTTCTCTTCGATCGCCCGCTCGTAGGCGGTCTCGAGCAAGTGCTGCTTGACCTCTTGCGCTACCTCGGCGGCGTACTTCTTTTCGACCAGCCGGCGCGGCGCCTTGCCCGGACGAAAGCCGGGGATCGGCACGGTGCGCGCCCAGGTGCGGTAGGACTTGTCGAACTCGTCGGCGACGCGCTCGGGCGGGATCGTGACGGTGATCTTCTTGCGGCAGGGGCCGGCCGGCTCGACGGCGAATTCCATGATTTGGGCTGTTCCGGGCTCCATGGGACGCCCTGGCCTCGAAAGGGGCTCAGTGTAGGGGGGCGACCTAGTGGGTCAAGGGACGAAGGCTCCTTGCCGACAAGGTGTGGGACGGGGACGGCGCCGAAATCACTTGCTCGTGCGCCGCTCCGCACGTATCCTGAGTCAGCCCTAGGAAACGTGGGAAGGTCGGTTGGTTCTCGCTTTGAGAGCCCCATCGTTCCGAAGCCGGCCCCCGCTCCGGGAAGGCTGATCCGCTGTCGCGAAGGCGCCCGGGCTACATTTGTTTTTGGGAGCAGAGATGGATCAACAAGGGTCCAGGTCCCCTTCCGCCTCCAGGCGACGTCGACGTCGGCGCCGCCGTGGAGGTGGAGCGAAATTCGACTCGACACCGGTCTCTCCGGTCACCGGCATCCTGGCCGTCGTACGCGAGGGCCACGGCTTTCTGCGCACTCCGAAGAAGGACTGCCAGATCCTGCCGACGGACGTTTACGTGCACCGTGAGCTGGTCACCAGGCACCAGCTTCGGCAGGGCCAGCTGATCGAGGGCCACGTCGGCAAGGTGAACCGCGGCCAGGCCCCCATGCTGGCGACGGTCGACAAGGTCGAGGGGCTCGACCCGGAGGAGGCCAAGAACAACGCTCGGCTCGAGGACCTCACGGTCATCGATCCGGAGGAAGCCTTCCAGCTGGTCGGCGGCGAGCACCAGGACATGGCCATGCGCGTGCTGGACCTGATCGCGCCCATCGGCAAGGGCCAGCGCTCGCTGATCGTCGCCTCGCCACGCACCGGCAAGACGGTGCTGCTGCAGAAGTTAGCCAACTCGATCACGACCTTCCACCCTGAAGTGCACCTGATGGTCTGTCTGGTGGACGAGCGTCCCGAGGAGGCGACGGACATGCGCCGCGCCGTGAAGGGCGAGATCTACGCGAGCACGAACGACATGCCCGCCAGCAACCACGTGGCCATGACCGAGCTGGTCACCAGCCGCGCGCGCTGGCTGACCGCCATGGGCAAGGACGTGGTGGTGCTGATGGACTCGCTGACCCGGCTCGGCCGCGCCTACAACATCGAGGCGCGCGGGTCCGGGCGCACGCTGAGCGGCGGTCTGGACGCCAAGGTGCTGGAGAAGCCCAAGGCGCACTTCGGCGCCGCGCGCAACATCGAGCACGGCGGCTCGCTGACGGTCATCGCGACGGCCTTGGTAGACACGGGCTCGCGCATGGACCAGGTGATCTTCGAGGAGTTCAAGGGCACGGGCAACATGGAGCTCGTCCTGAACCGCGACCTGGCCGACCGGCGCATCTGGCCCGCGATCGACGTGACGCTCTCCGGAACGCGCAAGGAAGAGAAGCTCGTGCCGGAGGAAAAGCTCAAGCTGATGTGGGCGCTGCGCAAGATCCTCGTGAAGACCAAGCCCGTCGAGGGCATGGAGATGCTGCTCGATCGTCTGAACAAGACCGAGTGCAACGAGGACTTCCTGGCGCTGTTCAACGGCGTGGCCTAAGACAGCTTTCAGTTTTCAGCTATCAGCTCGGGCCCAGGCAGTCTCCGCTTGGCAGACGGGCTCGAGCGCAGCTCGTCCGATGGCGCTCTTGCGTCCTGTCGTGAGCTGATAGCCGAAAGCTATTCCCCCGCGAGGCCGAGCGCCTCGGCGTTGCGCTGCAGCGCCTCGATCATGTTGGCGATGTGCTCGCCCAGCTCGATCCCGATCAGCTCCACGCCGCGCTGTACGTCCTCGCGATGCACGCCGGCGGCGAAGGCTGACGTCTTCAGCTTCTTCGTGACGCTCTTCACCTTGACGTCCGCGACGCTCTTGCTCGGGCGCACGTAGGTCACGGCGAACATGAAGCCCGTCAGCTCGTCGCAGGCCACGAGGTGGCGCTCCATCGGCGATTCGGGGGCGACGCCGGTGCGCGGCTCGTAGTGCGAGGCGATGGCGCGCACGATCTCCGGGTCCCAGCCTTGCTCCTCCAGCAGCCGCATGCCCCACAGCGGGTGCTCGTCGGGATGCTGCTCGTAGTCGAAGTCGTGCAAGAGCCCGGCGATGCCCCACTTTTCCTCGTCCTCGCCGTGCTTGCAGGCGTACCAGCGCATGGCCGTTTCCACACCCATGCAGTGCCGGCGCAGCGCGTCGCTGGGGGTGTGCTCACACAGGAGCGCGAAGGCCGCCTCACGATCGTTCGCCACGGTGCGGCAGCCTAACGGAGGAGCGGTACCGCCGGCAAGCGCGCGGTGCGGACCCCAATGCCGCACCCCGCCGCCCCAACCGCGGGCGGAGCAGAGACTTCCGACGGCCGAAAGCCAACGTCGTTGGAAGCCGCGGGGGCCGATAGAGTAGGGCGGAAAGGGCGCCTCAGGCACATGCACCTCGTCTTGTTGCACGGTTATCTGCTTACGGGCACGGGCTCGAACATCTACGTAGCCAACGTGGCGCGGGCCTGGGCGGCGCAGGGCCACGCGGTGACCGTGGTGTGCCAGGAGCCGGGCGCTGCCCCGCTGTCCTTCGTCGATGAGGCCTTCCTCCCCGGCGACGAGTTGCCCACAGAGCCGCCTGCGCAAGGGTGCCTGCGCGTCGTGGTGCCGGACATCGGCGGGCTCTTGCCGGTCTACGTCTTCGACCGCTACGAGGGCTACGAGGTCAAGCGCATCCCGGACATGACGCCTGAGGAGCTAGGGCGCCACATCGCGATGACCGGCGACGTCTTGCGGCAGGTGGCGCTCGAGGCGGACCGGGTGCTGGCCAACCACGTGCTGTTGGGCCCCGTGATCGCGCGCCGCGCGCTCGAGGGGACGGGCGTGCCCTACGACGTGAAGATCCACGGCAGCGCGCTCGAGTACACGCTCGTCCCCACGCCGGAGTTGATGCCGCTGGCGCTGGAAGGCCTGCGCGACGCGGAACGCGTCTTCGCAGGGACGCGCTACGTGCGCGACCGCGTGCTGGAGGTGTTCGGCGCCGAGCGGGAGGCTCTCGGACTGGACGAAAAGCTGCACATCGTCTCGCCGGGCATGGATCCCAAGGTCTTCATGCTCAGCGACGATCCCGTCGCGGGGCAGAAGCGCGCGCGCGTCACGATCGCCGCCAAGATCCGCCGCAACGGCGGCGGCCGGAAGTCGCCGGCGGTGCCGAAGCCGGGCACGCACACGAACGACGAGCTGCACGAGCTGCTCGTCGAAGCCGGCGAGCAGTACGACCAGCGCGCGCCGGACGCGAACCTGCTCAAGCGCTGGCCCGAGCTGGAGCCCGATGAGCCGGTGATCGGCTTCCTGGGCAAGCTGCTCGACGCGAAGGGCGTGGGGGAGCTGCTGGTCGCCTTTCCCAAGGTGCTGGAGCGCATCCCGAGCAGCCGCCTGCTGATCGTCGGCTTCGGCGCCTACCGCGAGCACCTGGAGGGGATGCTGCACGCGCTCGAGAGCGGCGACGGTGCCGCCTTCGAGCGTTACGCGCGCGCGGGGGGCTTCGTGGACGAGCTGGACTGGCGGCATTGGTTTCGCCCGTTCGGCAAGGAAGGCCGGGCGCGGGTCACGCTCACGGGCATGCTGGACCACGACTGCCTGCGCGACACGTTGCCTTTGTGCAGCGTGCTGGCCGTGCCGAGCAAGTGGCCGGAGGCCTTCGGCATGGTGGCGGTGGAGGCCATGGCCGCCGGCGTCCTGCCGCTGTGCAACTACCACGCGGGCCTCAAGGACGTGGTAGACGAGGTCGCCACTGCGGAGCCGGAGCTGGCCGACCTGATGAGGCTCGACCGCGCGCACTTCGTGCACGAGCTTCCGGGCCGCATCAGCGCCGCGCTGGAGTTCCTGTATCCCGAGGGCTACTCGAACCACGAGCACCGGCGCGAGATCGCGCGGCGGCTGCGGCAGATCTCCGTCGAGCGCTTCAGTTGGGACGGCATTGCGCGCCGCCTGATCGATCCGTTGGACACGCGGAAGAAGAAGAAGGCTCCGGCCTAGCGGTGGCGTCCGCCCTCACCGGGCGGGAGCCGCAACGAGGAGGCGATGTCGAGCAC
>JAPUHK010000113.1 GCA_027297745.1 Planctomycetota bacterium
GGTTGCCGTGATCGACGACGTAGACGTTTCCCTTCGTGTCTACCGCGAGCCCGGTTGCCCACTTGAAACGGGCCGCCGACCCCTTTCCATCGCCATAGCCCTCCTCCGTGCCTACGGCCAGCGTGGTCACGGTCCCGTCGAGCTCCACCCGTCGCACGCACGTGCCTGCGTCGGTCACGTAGATGGTCCCATTCGGCCCCCAGGCCATAGTCCCTGTGTCAAGCCGGCGAAACTGCGCCTTCTCTCCCTTGCCATCTGCGTGGCCGCACTTGCTGCCGGCGACGACGCTGACGGAGTCCTCGGGCGTGACCTTCATGATCCTGCACCACTCGCGTGCTCTTGGCGGCTGCCGCCTGGCTGACGAGCCCGGCGCTTTCGGCGAGTTGGTTGTCCCCGCCCGCGTCTCGACGAAGTAGATGGCTCCCTTGCTGTCCACTAGGAAGGGGCATTGCACGCCTCCTCCGAGGTAGGCGTTTCCCTTCCTTTTCCCCTCGGGGGGATACGCGGCAGTCAACTTTCCGTTGGGCGCGAGGCGGCTGAGCTGAGTCGGTAACCAGCCTTCGAAATAGAGATTCCCAGCGGAGTCGATTGCAAGATGGTGCGGACTAACACCGCCCGTCCCCGTTCGGGTCAGCTTCCCATCCGGTTCGGCATCCGGTTCGATTCTGCATACCCGGAATGCAGGGCCAAGGAAGCAAACCCGCCCCTTCTTGTCGATCACAATGCCCCGCGCGGGGTGCGTGAACGCCGTGGCCGTCAGCAGGAGGACCGCCACGAACAGCCGACCCAAGGTCGGCGGCATCCGGCGCGAACGAGAGTCGCTGCGCATGGGACCGATTGTATTCGTCGGAATGAGTGGGGCGGGCGCCATGTCGCCGCCTGTCCCTCCCGAAAACGCAGACGCGCCCGGGACGCCGCTAATCACCGAGGGAGCGACCTCCCAGTCCCGCGCCTGCTTGTCGAGCGCGTCTGCGTCGCCGGCGGGGACGGTCTAGCGGCGCTCCGAGCTCGCCTCTTTGCCGGCCTTCACCATCACCAGGGTCGATTCCTCGCGGATCGTGCCACGGACCGTGCCGAAGTCGTCCATTTTCATTGTCACGGGCCCCTTGAGGTAGCTGCGGATGATCCTGCGCGCGTCCAAGGAGAAGTAGACATGGCCCCGGACGGTGGATTCGAGCCTCTGCGTTCCCAAGTCGCCCTTGAACTTCAGCGTGATGTGGACTTTGGCGGTGCGGTGTCCCTTGTACGTCAGCACCTCCGAGAGCTTGCACGTCAGCTCGCCGTTGTCGAGGCCGCGGGCGGCCTCCTTCTCCTTCCAGCTCCACGTATCACCCACCCGGACTGCCTTCCGCATGATCGCCCGCTCGAGGACCTCAATGAAGAACGGCCTAGGGCGGCTCTCGTCCAGTGTCCGCGTGCTTCCCTGGGAGGGATCCGTTTCCCTCTTCGTGTCGGACTTGCCGGAGATCTTCGTGACCGTCGTAGTGACGAGGCGCCGGTACTCTCGTTCGACGCGCGCGGGCAGGCCCTGCTCGTTCGTTGACAGGACCTTGTCGCGATAGCTGGCCTCCTTGTCGAGCTCGATTTTGAACGCGCGACGCGACCGGCCCACTTTCATCGTGCCGCGGATGCGGACTGTCATTCTGACTCTGAGGTCGCAGACGTCGCCCTTGCGCCACCGCGGGACAAGATCGACGGCCTCATCCTGGGCGCCTGCGGCGGCGACGCAGAGAAGAAGCAGGCCGGCGCGGGGGTTCATTCGCCACCGCCGACTTTCACCGTCTCGCCGACCTGGTCGAGCATCCGTCGCAGCTCGCCGTAGTCGGGATGGCGCCCATTGCCGCGTCGTACGGCCGCCCGGGTTTGATGTAGTCAAGCGACACAACGAGAAGATTGTAGCCCCGGGGCACTTGCCCATTCATTGTGGGTACGCTGCGACGGGCCCGGAAGGACGCGGAGAAGTAACGGAAGGGGCGCAGCTTGGCACGGCGCGCCCACCGAAGTCCGCTCCCGCCTGGGGACCTACGGCAGATGGCTGCGGGTTGGCGTGCGCGTTGCGGGACGTGTGGAGGCCACCCTGCACAACGCCGGCAAGAAGGACTAGTGGCGTATGCGGGCTCCCTCGGGGCACGCGGCGGACTACGGCGCCTGCTACTCCTGTTGCTACACTCGCTTGCGGGCCGACGACCGCTGTGTCGTGCGGGTCACTTCCGATGACCTCCGAGGGACTCCTAAGGATCGTTCAGGCGCTCGTAATTGTGGCGTTCGTCTTGCACCGCGCCCACTACAACCGCAAGTATCCGCCCGCTGAGGAGGAGACGGTTGAGGAGCAGGCAAGTGGCGGGCCGGGCCGGATCGCCAACTTGCTTGCGCTTCCTGCGCTGGTCAGTTTGGCGCTGTTCCTCATCTATCCCAAGTGGATGGCCTGGTCCGCGATCCCCCTAGCGAATTGGATTCGATGGGCCGGTGTCTTGGTGGCCGTTCTTGGGTTCGCCCTATTACAGTGGTCTCACGAGGCGCTGGGACAGAACTGGAGTGATCAACCGCGCATTACTCTGACCCAATCCCTTGTCACCAGCGGTCCATATCGATGGATTAGGCATCCGATCTACGCATCATTCCTCATGATCCTGGGTTCGTCCCTCCTGATTTCGGCAAATTGGTTCATCGGATCAACCTGGCTGGCCATGACAGCGATTGATATTCGAAGCCGGATTGACTTTGAGGAGGCCAAGCTGCTAACGAGATTCGGTGAAACATATGATTCCTACAAGCGCGAGACCGGGGGATTACTGCCACGCCTCCCGTAGCGATGCGGTGCCAAGGCGCGATAGCGCAGATCGGCGCCGCAGCGCCGGCCGATGACGGCATCCTTGTGGAGCGTGAGATCGGGCATGGTCTCCACTAGCAGAAGCCCGCCGGGAGGCCCCACTGTTCGCTCTTGTGTGCCCTTGAAGTAGACCGCCTGCGGGGGCATCCAGTCCGCTGCTCCGGCGCCGCCTGTTTGGCGATTCTCAGGTAGGCCTCGTGGACCAGGTCCGTCGGCTGCAACGTGTGCGAGGCGCGCTCGCCGCGCATGTAGGCGCGCGCGATGCCGCGGAGTTCGTCGTAGAGCTCCGGAGGTGTTTCGCATCGTCGATGCGTTGCCGGCAGGCGGAGCCCACCGGCACCGCGCAGGCGCCCCGGCAGCTGACGCCCTTTCCCCTACTACGTGAGGCTGCGCCTGAAAGAAGACGTCGACCTGCCCGTCGGGGCGGTCGGAAGCGCCGGGATCTACACCAGCAACTTCAAGACGGTCCAGATCATCCGCCGCGTGATGATGCAGGTGCGTGGAAGAACTATGTCGTTCCGAACTGGCGGCGTAGGAGTCGATAGACTGGGAAAGGAGGGTGGCCAGCCATACCGACTCGAATCCTCACCTGCCTGGCCGCCGCCCTGCTGCTCGTGGGAGCGGGGTGCGCGTCCGAGCCCAGCCATCTGCTTCGCGGGCGGGTCATCGACGCCGAGACGCGAGAGCCGGTCTCCCGGCGGACCATGTACGTCCACTTCTTCTGCGACGAGACCGGCTTTCAGTGGACGCTCGACCCCGAGGACGAGTCCACCTACTCCGTACGGTTGCCCCTGCCCAGGGTCCGCGTTCGCGCGGCCGACGGCTCCGGGGTCTACGCCCTCTTTGAGCAGACCTTGACCATCGAGGGGGAGGCCCTCGAGTACGACATCCTGCTCACCCCGACGCACTTCGTCCTCCTCAGGGGGCGCGCGGTCGACGCCGTCACTGGCGAGGCCATCCGCCCCACCGGCGGCATGGGGAGCGGCCCGCTCCTCTACCTCGACGCTGACAAGGTCGGCTGGAGCAAGAGCATGGTCAGTCTCGACGACGAGGGCACCTTCTCCCTCCGGGTCCCGCGCGCGAAGCTAACGGTTCGCGCGGTCAACACCTCGAAGCGGATCGTGAATCCGGTGATCGACCTCACCGAGTACGAGGCCGCCGAGCGCGACGTGAAGCTCCGCTTCGAGTAGGCGCCTGGACGTACGC
>JAPUHK010000114.1 GCA_027297745.1 Planctomycetota bacterium
TCTCCCAGCGTGACGTGATCTACAACGGCAGCCTCAACCTCACGGGCTACAACGAGACGATCGCCGAGGGCTTCCTTACGCGCATCGGCTACGAGCTCGGCGGCGGCGGCGTGGTCTATAACGGCTTCAGCATCTCGGTCGTCGACGTGGTCGCCCCGCAGGCCATGATCGAGGACACGGTCACCTTCGGCGGCGGCTTCTCCGTCGCCTTCTTCGAGTAACAGTTGCCGTATGTAACGGTCGCAACGCCTTGTTATTACCAAGGTTGCGCCCAAACTACTGCGGCACGCGTGCCGCACGCGGCGCGCTAGACTCCCATTCCTGGGTTCGAGGGCGGTGTCACCGCCAAGGCCTCGACTTTTTTGAATCACACGGGCGGGGCTCGGGATTGTAGGAGTAAATGCAGCTCTCCCAACGATCCCCCATGCCTTCCCCCGACATCCTCCAGGAGCACGCCGGATTCTTGCGCGCGCTGGCCCGCAGCCTGGTCATCGACGAGGCCCGGGCCGACGACGTGTTCCAGCAGACGATGCTGGCCGCGCTGGAACGGCCGCCGCGGCACGGCGGCAACCTGCGGGGGTGGCTCGGGAAGGTCGCCCGCAACTTCGCCTTCCGCAGCCGCCGCAGCGAGAAGCGCCTGCACGGACGCGAAGAGCACGCCGCCAAGCGCGAGACGGTCGCCTCGCCCGAGGAAGTCGCATCGCGGCTGGAGGTGCAGCGGCAGGTGGCGGAAGCCGTGCACGCGCTGAAGGAGCCCTACCGCTCCACGATCGTGCACCGCTTCTTCGACGACCTGAGCGCGGATGAGATCGCCCGCGCGACGGACACACCCGTGGCGACGGTGCGCACGCGCCTGCGCCGCGCGCTCGACCAGGTGCGAACACGCCTCGACACGGAACACCGCGGCGACCGGCGCGCGTGGTGCCTGGCGCTGGCGCCGTTGCTCGGCCTCGCCGACCTGCTGCCGCTACTCGACGGCAAGACCGGGGCGACCGCGGCGGCTGGAGCCGGCAGCGGTGCGCTGGTCGGCGGCGGGCTAACCTCCGGGCAGGGCCTGATCGTGGCTGCCGGCCTGGCGCTGGCGAGTGCCGCCTACCTGCTGTGGCCCGCTGCACAAGACGAGGAACTACCGCCCCGCGCGGCCGTCGCGAGCCCGGGCGCGGGCGCTGCCACAACCGCGACCGGCGGATCCACGCCGGCTTCAGGTGGAGCGCGTGGAGCAACGGGCGCCGCGACGCGGACCAAGCCCGCGGCCTTCACAGTGGAACGCGTCGTGCTCGACGAGCAGGCTCAGCCCATCGCAGGCGCGGCGGTCCGGCGCGGGAGCATGCCTCCCGAAGCGGCAACCGATGAAGAGGGTCGCTTCGCGGTCGGCGTGAACAGCCCCGAAGTCTTCAGCGTGCACAAGCACGGCTACATCGCGTGGCGGGGGACGCTGGACCCGTCCGGTGAAGCTACGCCCATAACACTGCGGCGCGGCGCGGCGCTGACCGTGCTCGTGGTCGACGGCAGCGGAACGCCCGTCGCGGAGGCGGCGGTCAAAGCAAGCGTCCAGTCGCGCGAAGGGGTTCCCGGGATGTGGAGCTACGTGCGCGAGGAACCGTTCGCGGACATGAAGACGAACGAGGCCGGCCGTGCGGAGCTCGACAGCCCTCCCGGCCCGCAGGTGCTGTTCAGCGTCGTGCACGCGGACTTCGCGCCTTCCGAGTCCGAGCTGTTGGTGCACGGTCTCGAGCCCATCGAACACGAGATCGTGCTCGGCAAGGGCGGCGTGATCGAGGGGCACGTGCTCGACCCGCAAGGCGAGCCGCTCGAGGGAGCGCACGTCCACGTCGAGCGCTATCGCGAGCGCACCACCCTCAGCGGACCCGACGGCAGCTACCGCCTCGAAGGCGTGGCCGTGGGCAAGCACGAGGTGGCGGCATTGAAGGCCGGCTACGGGGCCGGTGAGTTCGGCAAGAGCATCGGCTGGGCCAACGCGGTCCCGGTCGACGTGCGCCTTGGCCGTGTGGTCACGGGCATCGACATCATGCTCTCGCGGCCGATCTTCGTGACCGGCCGCGTCCTCGATGACGACGACAAGCCGGTTGCCGGCGTGAAAGTCTCCGGGCGCACGTATAGGTCCCCGGGCGGCACGATGACGGCCGTGACCGGGCGCGACGGCCGCTTCCGCGTGGGCCCGTTCCGCGATTCCGACCGCGACTACTTTCAGATCACGTATGAGGGACCGGGCCTGATCTTGCCCACCACGAGAAACTTCGTCAACACGGCCGAAGGGGTCGACGTGGGCGACATCCACGCCACGCGCGGCGGCACCGTACGCGGCCGCGTGCTCCAGGCGGACGGCACGCCGCTCCACAGCGGCCGCGTCTACCTGCAGCCCGGCCGTGCACCCACGGCTTCGAGCCGCATCTCGCAATCGCAGCCCGTGCGCAAGAACGGCACTTTCGAGTTCAAGGGCATCGCGGCTACCGAGATCCACCTGAGCGCGGTGGGCGCGAGCAAAGAGCGCAGCTTCCGCGTACCGGTCGAGGTCCCCCGGGGCGGCGTCGTCGAGGACATCGAGCTGCAGCTGTTGCCCACAATCGAGATCGGCGGCCGCGTCACCACGCCGGGCGGCAAGCCGCGCGGCGGCGTGCAGGTCAAGGTCGCGCATGACGACGGCAAGGCGGCCGCGTGGTTCGTGGCGTCGGCCATCACCAACGACCACGGCGCTTTCGTGATCCGCAACCTACCCAAGCGCTCGTACCGCGTCGGCCTGGCGGGCAAGGCCGTCCGGCAGGGCAACCGGGTGATCGGGCAGCGCTTCGCACAGACGCCCGAGCCGGTCGTCGTCTCCGACAACCGCGAGGACGTCGTGCTGTACATGCCGGAGACAGGCGGCACGATCAAGGGACGCGTGCTGTCCGGCGTCACGCGGCAGCCCGTGCGCTCCTTCCAGGCAAGCTTCATCCGCTACCAGTGGTTCGTTCCGGAAGACACGTCGACCTATCACATCGAGAGCGA
>JAPUHK010000115.1 GCA_027297745.1 Planctomycetota bacterium
CACCAGTGCCCCAAGCGTCGCCAGCCCCAGCAGCACCGGCAGGGTGACGCCGGTCTGCACGACGACCTCGGCGCCGACGGTGGGCGCCGCCGGGAACAGGATGCCGGACGCATAGAAGGCGAGGCCGGACAGCATCGTCAGCACCGCGTTCACATGGCTCCCCCCCAGCGGCTCCTCGAGTTGGGGGATCACACCGAGGTGCCTGCGCCACAACAAGAAGGCGCCGCACAACGCTAGCCCCGGCAACACGGCGCGCAACAACGTGCTGCGCAGCCGCTCCCTTTCCAGGGCAAAGTCCCAACAACCCCACAGCAGCGGTGCGATGAGGGCGTGCTCCTTGCCGAACAGGCCCACCGTGAAGAAGGCGAAGGCCCACACGCGCCGACCCTTTGCGTGCGCGAGGAGCGACGCAAGCACGCACACGAAGGCGATGCCGTCGCCGAGCGCCGAGATCTGCGCCGCCACCTCGACGGTGCGCGGGTGCAGCCCAAAGCACAGGGCGGCCACGAAGGCGCCGAGGGGCACGCTGCCGGCTGCCAGCAACAGGCGTACGAGGAGGCCTACGGCTAGCGCGTGCAGCAGGATGTTGAGCCAGTGGTAGGCCTTCGGTCCCTCCGCGCCGAGTGAGCCGAGCAGCGCGTACGACAAAGTCCGCAGCGGACGGTAGATCGTGTAAGCAGGCCGCGCGGGCGAGGCTGTGGTCGACGGATCCATGAAGAAGCGCACCGGGTCGCTTGCGCTGCGCACCGCCGGGTTCTCCTCGACGAAACGGTGGTCGTCGTAAACGAACTCCCCAAAGACCGCCGAAGAGTGGACCAGGAGCGTGAGCAGGGCGGCGCCCCACGCGGCGAGGCGCGGGCTCACGCGAGCCTCTCGGCGGCGCGCCGGCGCAGGCGCATGCGGGCACTATCCGTGACCGCATCGAGCATGATGGCGTCGATGCACACTGGATTCAGGCAGCGGCTGGTCTTGTAGTTGAAGTTCGTGATGCACGGGCTGCAGGGCGGCGCGTCGTAGAAGGCGGCGCTCCCCGGCGAGAGGGGGCCGTACAAGAGCGGCGAGTTCGGGCCGTAGAGACCGATCACCGGGACGCCCAAACCGGAAGCGAGGTGCACGGGCGCCGTATCGTTACTGACCAGCAGCGACGCGCGGGCCAGGTGCGCGATGAGTTGCTCCAGGTCCTGGCGCCCGCACCAATCGTGCAGCGGGCGGTCGGAGGCCTCGATCACCTCGCGCACCAGGCGCGCCTCGGCTGCGGTGCCGCTCACCGCGACAACGGCACCGTCGTCGTGCAGCCGGCGCCCGAGCAAGCCGAAACGCCGCGTCGGCCAGCGCCGTCCCGGGAAGTTGTCGCCGGACCCCGGGTGCAGCACCACCAGCGGTCCCGGCGGAACCCCTGCGCGGCGGCACCACTGATCCGCCTCCGCGGCGGCCTCGGTCAGCGGCTGCAAGCCTCCCGGACGATATTTTTCGCGGCGCACGCCCCCGGCGCGCGCCAGGTCCTGGAAGCAGTCGCTGACGTGCCGCGTGTGGCGGTAGGGCACGCGCACTTCCGCCAGGCCCGCACGACCCTGGCCGGCGGTGTCGAAGGCCACGGTCTGACGCGCCCCGGCCAGGAACAGCAGCAGCTGCGAGGAGCGCGCGAACTGCTCGAAGTCCAAAGCCAGGTCGATGCGCTCGCGGCGCAGCTCCAGGATCGCCCGGCACAGGTCCAAGAAACACTGCACGACGTTGCCGACGCGCACGCTGATCACGCGGTCGGCCACGCGCTCGAACAGCGGAACGTTCGGGGGCAGGGTAACGGCCGTCAGCCGCGCGGCGGGGTAGCGCTCGCGCAGGTCCTGCAGCACCGGCAGCAACAGGGCGGCGTTGCCGACCCCCCAGAACTTCACGAAAGCTATGTGGCGCACGTCGAGGCGTTCGCGGTAGCCGGCGCGCAGGTCGCGCAGGAAGCGCAGCGGGGCCAGCAAGCGCAACAGCGCGCCCGCGACCAGCCGGTCCGCGACCTTGGCCTTCGAGAGGTTCATCCTCCAAACCTCGGCCCGACGACGCCCGACTCGTACTCACCGCACGTGGCGCAGAGGGCGGGGAAGTCTCGCCGGAAATGCGCCCGCCGGAAGGCGCGCATCGTGTCGTTGTTGAGGATCTCCTGCAGCGGCTGGTCGACGTGTCCGACCATCGCCTCTCCCTCCGGATCCGCGCAACACACGATGACACGGCCGTCGGCCAGCACGACGAGGCTGCCGCGGGACGGCTCCCGGCACGGGGTGCGTCGTTTGCGGCCGACGAACTGCGGGATGGCCTGCACGCGGTCCGCCACACCCTTCCAACTGTGCCGCAGCTCGCCCCAGGTCCCGGCGGTCAGCCCGTTCACCACCATCGAGACGTCGATCCCGAGGGTCGCACCGCGCTCCTGCCGCATGCGCCGCAGCCGCATCAGGTTGCGGCGCAGCGGCTCGAGCGGGATGCCGCGGATGCGTTCGTGCGTCTCGTCGTTGCCGTCCACCGACAGCGTCAAGCGCGTCAGGCCCGCATCCAGCAGGCGACGGCACCACGTCTCGTCGAGCAAGGTGCCGTTGGTCGTGATCATGGTGGCCACGCCGCGCTGCGTAGCCTCGGCGATCATCTCGGGCAGCTCGGGCACGAGCAGCGGTTCGCCCCACTGGAACAGCAGCACGTACTCGAGCTCAGGATTGCGGTCCAGGAAGCGCACGAACGACGACAGGTCCTGGTCCGCCTTGGGCCGCTGCATGCCGCGATTCACGCTGCACATCACGCAGCTCAGGTTGCAGCGGTTGGTGACCTCGAAGTTGGCGGACACGATGCGGTATCCGCGGTCCCGGCGCAGCCGGAACAGGACTTCGTTGCGCAGCCCGTTCCAGGCGGCGAGCAAGGATCCGTACTTGATAGCGATCAGCTCGCCGAGGTCGGGGCGTCCCAGGTACAGCCGTGCCACCAGCGGCCCGATCCAGGAAACCAGTCCCCGGGCGGGGCGCGGCCTGCGGGGAGGCTTCCGTTTCGCGATCATGCGGCTCTCTAAAAGCCGGGCCGCCGACTTCCGCCGGCGGCCCGGATCAAACTCGGTTCGTTGGCGCCGCGTGTACGGAGGCGTCAACGCGAACGGGGTGCCCGGGGTGAAACCGACCCTGACGTCAGCCACCGCCGGAACGCCGTCCGGCG
>JAPUHK010000116.1 GCA_027297745.1 Planctomycetota bacterium
TTCTCCACCTTCGTGATGTGCATGCTGCCGACATAGTCCTTCCCGCGCACGATGTGCATGAGGTCGCCGATGCGGACGCCGTCGTTGGACCCTACGGAGATCAGGATCAGCTGCCCCTTGGCCCGCAGCACGTGTCCTTGAATGTTGTTCGGAGCGCGCACGGCAGGCAGGCCCTGAACGAATGCTCGCGCGGGTGGCGAGCGCACACTGTCGCCGGCGCTCAGCGTGTAGCTGTTGCGAACGAACTTGAGCTGGGCGAGCGCGGTTTCCTTGTCGGTCTTGATGATGCGGACGCGGCCGATGAGCTCTTTGCCGCGCATGACGTCCAGCATGTCGCCTGCCTGCACGCCGTCGTTGGATCCCAAGGTAACCGTCACCTGGCCATTGCTGCTCGTGCCCAGCACGCTGCCCTCGACCGGCCCCGGCCTGATGAGGATGCCCAGAGTCCCGGAAGGCTTGCGGACCGCCTCGATGTCCGTCAACCGTTGCCGGAGCCGCGCATTCTCGGCCTTGAGTTGCTGGAGACGGACACGCTCGAGCTTGAGACGATCGCGCTCGACCTGGAAGCTCACGATCTGGTCGTGCAGGTCCCGGGACTTGCGGTTGACGTCGATCAAGATCAGCTCGACCTCTTTCCGGAGCATCGTCTCGAGCTTGCGCGCTTCCTGCTTGTCGCTCTCGCGAGCGACGCGCGTCTTCTCGAGCAAGGCGAGGATCTTCTGCCGCCGCTCGGTGAGCTGGTTCTGGTTTTCCAACGCGTCCATGAGCCGCTCACCGCCCAGGACGTCGCCCTTCGCCAGCACGTTTTCGAGCTGTTTCTGCAGGTCCGTCGTGGTTTTCTCCGTTCGCAGGACGAGGGAGTCGAGCAGCGTCTCGTAGTACTCGAGCGGCACCGCGTCCGGCTTCGCTTTCCAGAGGCTCTTGCCAGTCGTGGCGTCGACCGCGTAGATGTTGCCCTCGGAGTCCGCAACGTAGACCGTGCCGTCCTTGGCCTCCAGCCGCCAACCCGTGGGCAGCCGCGGGTCACCTTGCGGGAGCCCAGAGAGGCCGGCCCCGCCCCTTTTCGACAGGAGCTTGCCGGTCTTGGCATCGAATGTGTGGACCGTGCCGCCGAAGTCGATGACGTAGTCCTCCAGCCGCCAACCCATAGACGGCCGCGGGTCACTGAGCTGGAAGGGACTGGCGCCGCTCGCCGGGTGGGGGGCGGGCACCGGTGGGAACGTTTCCGCATGCGCCGCCGGAGGAGCGACTTCGATCCGGACGTCTTGCAGCGGGTTACCGTCCGCGCCGACGATTCGTCCCGTCAGCTTGCCTCCCTTGAGCGGGAAGCTGCCGTCGTCGAGTGTCAGGCGGTACTCCCCGGCCTCCAGCCGGCCGATCCGGCCTCCGACCGCACGCTCGATGCGTTGCAGGATCTTGCGCAGCTCCTTGCGCGCCTGTGCGTCGCCGCGCTGCACGCGCTCGATCAGCGCGTTCAGGTCGGGGATCGGAGCGCCGGCCGGTCCCACGCCGAACCTCAGTTGCTTCCACCTCGCCTGCCGCGGCGAACCACCTTCGTTGGCGACGTAGATGTCGAGGTCCCCGTCGTTGTCCAAATCGAATTCGATCGGTTGCCCGGGCTGTGGTTGCTTGGGCCACTGCGCGTCAAGGCGCTTCTCGAGCCGCTCCAGGCGCTCGAGGATCTCGCGCACGTAGTCGGGCGGCGCATCGCGGCCGACGGCCACCGGATTGTTCGGGACGACCTGTTTTTGCCCCTGCGCGTTGGCCACCTCGGCGCTGCCCGCCAGCATGGCGACGACCATCGCCGCCGGCGCGCTCTTCATCAGCGTGTTGAAGCCCATCTCGTCCTCCCTTTGGGTGAACAGCAGCGCGCAGCGGCTGTTCTTTTGCAACCGGACCTCCCCCAGCGGCGTGCGGATGCGGCGCGGCTCCGTGGTTTCGAGCAGCACCCAGCCCGCGGTGACCTGCGCAGGCTCCGAGGCGCACAAGAGCGTGGCCTGGATCGCGCGCGCCCGCACTCCCGAGACCTCGGCGTCGTTGCCGGCCTGCAGTCCGAAGAACTCGCCCCCTTCGACGCGCTCGGCGTCGATCCAGAGCCCGTCGCTGCTCTGCACCTGCAGGCGGCCCGTGGCGCCGTTGTGGTCGCGGGGTGGAACGAGCAGCGCGATCAGCACGGCTGCCGCCACGAACGCGCCCAGCAGCGCAACGCTGCGCAAACGCGGGCGCGCCGCCTCGGCCAGCTCACGGTCGCGGCTCGGGGACACGAGCGCGTCCACGACCCGCTCGGTGAAGTCGTAGGGCACGTCGCTCCGGGGCAGGACCGCGCGCGCAGCTTCGGAAACGGCCTTGAGCCGTCCGCTCTCCTCGGCGCAGCGTGCGCATTGCTCCAGGTGGGCCGCGATCTCCGCGGAGGGGTCGGAACGGCCGTCCAGATCCTGGCGCAGCCATTCGATGACGTCCGTGCATCTCATTCTGTGACCTCCAACGCGCGGCGGATCGTCTTGTGGATGCGGGCGAGACGGCTGTAGACCGTCCCCGCGGGAAGCTCCAGCACGCGTGCGATCTGGATACAGCTGAGCCCTTCGTGATGCCGCAGCGCGAAGACGAGCCGCGCCTCGGGGGGCAACGTCGACGCCACCCGCTCGACGGCCTCGAGCAAGTCCTGCCGTCCGTCGGGCCCGGGCGCGACGGGTTCGCTTTCGAGGGGCAACATGGTTCCGCGTCTCTTGTGGCGGCGGATGTAGTCGATGATGCGGCGGCTTGCGATCGACAACAGGTAGGGGCGGAAGCGCGAGGGGTCGCGCAGCCGCCGCAGCGAGCGGAAGGCGGCCACGAAAGCGTCCTGCGCCAGGTCCTCCACGTCGTCGGGGTTGCGGATGGCCGCCCGTACCAGCCGGAAGACCGCCCCGGAGTGGCGGTCCACGAGCTCGGCGAACCGTTCGGTACCGCCTTGCTTGACCGCCTCGACCAGGGCCGCGTCGTCCATATACATCCGCTCCACTGTAAGAGTCGCGCCCGGTCCCCGATCCTTCCCTTTTGATGCCCCATCGGGCTGATGCCGGAACTGCCGCGGGCGCAACCGGTCATGCGGCGCAAGCTGCGCAGCGCTGCCGCGCGGATTCCAGCTCAGGCGTGGAAGGCCTGGATGCGCTCCCAGGCCTCCGTGGGGGAGTCGACGTACTCGAACAGCTTCAGGTGCTCGTCGCGGATGGCCCCCTCGTCTGCCAGGAACTGGAAGTCGACCACCTTGTCCCAGTAGTCCTTGCCGAACAGCAGGATCGGAATGTTCTGCATCTTGTTCGTCTGGCGCAGCGTGAGCGCGTCGAGCAGCTCGTCCAAGGTGCCGAGACCTCCGGGGAAGCAGACCAGCGCCTTGGCGCGCAGCAGAAAGTGCATCTTGCGCACCGCGAAGTAATGGAACTGGAAGCACAGCTCCGGAGTGATGTAGGGGTTGGGCAGCTGCTCGTCCGGGAGCGTGATGTTGAAGCCGGCCGACTTGGCACCGGCCTCGTACGCGCCGCGGTTGGCCGCCTCCATGATGCCGGGCCCGCCGCCGGTGACGATCATGTAGTCGCAGAGTCCATCGTTCTGGCAGGCCGACGACACGATGCGCCCAAGCTCGCGCGCCTGGTCGTAGTAGCGGCTCTTGGCCAGGACGCGTCCTGCGATGGACGCTTCGCGCGCCGATTTGGCGGCCCCCGACGCCATGGCGGCGTTGGCGCGCTCCATTCGTGCCAGAGCCGCATCGTGGGGCAGGATCTGCGTCCCGCCGAAGACGACGATCATGGAGTGCACACCCTGTTCGTCCAGCAGCTTTTCAACCTTGAGGTACTCGAGCTGGAGACGCAGACCGCGCAGGTCCTCACGCGCAAGGAAGTCCGGGTCGTCGCGCGCCTTCCGGTAGCTCGGAGAGGCGAGCAGCTTTTCGAGGTCGGGTTTCGGCGGCTCAGCCATGATGCGCCGTGAGTGTAGCCTTCCGGTCCCACGCGGGTCAGCGGGTGAGTGAGGCGGTGCGCAGGCGGAACCCGTGCTCGGTCTGCGGGAGCTTGCCCAGGAGTGCGATGGAGGGGCCCTGGATGATGCGATGGAAGCCGTACCGGCGGCGGATGGCGTCCACGGCGCGGGTCAGCCGGGCGCTGCGGCGGCGGCGGTCGAGGTCCCACAGCTGCTCCTGCTCCGCCCAGCGGAAGACGAGGCTTTGCGCCTCGACGCCGACGCGGCGAATGCGCACGCGCCGGTCGTTCAGACGCTCGAACAACGGCCGCGCCCTTTCGTAAAGCACGCGCTCCAGATCGGTCGGCTCGCCGAGTGCGCAGCTCCCGGCGCGGGAGCGGTAATCGTCGTACTGGAGCAGTACGCGCAGCCGGCGCGCTCGCGCTCCCGCTTCGCGCAGGCCCCAGGCGCACCGTTCGCACAGGTAACCGAGATAACCGGCCAGCAGCGCCGGATCGGTGCTCGCACGCATCAGCGCGCTCTGGCGCGAGACCGAACGCGGGCGCCGGTCGGGTTGCAAGGGGCGGGCGTCCTCCCCGCGCGCCAGGCGATAAAGCGTCTTCCCGCGCGCGCCCACCGTTTCCTGCAACAGCTCCTGCGGCACGCCGGCCAGGTCTCCGACGCGCCGCAGGTTGAGCCGCTCGAACAGCTCCAGCGTCTTGCGGCCGACCCCGGGCAGGGTCTGCAGCGGCAAGCACTGCAAGAGCGCCCGCGCCCGCGCGGGCCACAAGAAGCCGATTCCGTCGGGCTTGGCGCAGGCGGTGGCGATGCGCGCGAAGATGCGGCTCGGCCCGAGCCCGCACGAAACGTTCAAGCCCGTCCGCTCGAACGCGCGCCGGCGCAGGATACGCGCCGCCCGGAAGGCGCCGCCGTGCAGGTGCTCGGCGCCGGCGAGGTCGACGTACGCTTCGTCCAGCGAGACCACCTCGACGGTGGGGGAGAGATCGCGCAAGAGCCCGAACAGGATGTCGGACAGCCGCCGGTACTCCGGATAGGAGCCCGTCAAAAAGACCGCTTCCGGGCACAGGCGCCGGGCTTGCCGCAAAGGCATGCCGGCATGCAGGCCGTAACGCCTCGCTTCATACGAGCAGGAGGCGATCACGCTCGACTCGCCCGGTTGTCCGCCGACGACCACCGGCTTGCCGCGCAAGCGCGGCTCGTGCGCTTGTTCGACCGCGGCGAAAAAAGCGTCGATGTCCGCGTGCAGGATCACCGGGCGCCTTTTCCGCGGCGCACCACACCGACCACCACTCCGGCCACGGGCCCTCCGCCGTGACGCCCCAACCGTCCCTCCAGATCGACGATGATCTCACCCCCCTCCGGCTCCGCTCCGGGCAGCACGAGCAGGATGTCGCCCTCTCGAAAACCCGCGGCCGTCCGCTTCAGCCGGTACACCTTGCAACCGCTCTGCGCCAATACGGCCGGCACCGCATCCGCGGCCCCGCATTCCACAACGTCGCGCATCGCCCGGCCCTCCTGCCCGGGGCAGTATACCTAACAAAAACCTAACATAAAAGGGATGGGCGACATGCTTTTGTGCAGACGGCGGAAGTCGTTCTTGCACAGCGGCTTGCACGGGCGAACGCGTCGACCGTCGGCGGTCTTTCCACAGGCCCGGTTTGCCGCGTGCCCCTGCGGGTCGGTCTTGGCTAGAATCCCCGGGTTCGTCGGAGAAGCCGTGTCCACTGGAATTTGCCTGCAATGCGGCGAGATGAAGGGCGGCGCACTGGCCGTGTGCCCGCACTGCGGCCATACCCCTTCGGATCTTCACGACAAGGCCAAGCACATCCTCGTCTCCGACCACAAGCTCTCGCAGGCGGCGTTGGAGAAGAGCTCGGCCGAGATCAAGCGCGGTGACGTGCTGCATCTCAATCCGGAAGAGATCCAGCGTTGGGAGGAAATGCTCGCCGCCGAGGGCAAGAGCGAGGACCCGGGCAAGGGGAAGCTGCTCAAGCTCGCCGGCATTGGACTGCTGGTCACCGCTGCTCTGTGGATGGTTTACCTGCTGGTAGCCTGATTCACGGGATCGTCTTGCCATGTCTACGCTGGCGCTGGCCGGGGCCGCTCTGCTCGCCGTCCTGCTCGGTGCGCACGCCGTCTATTGGGGCGTCGTCCACTGGCGCACGCGGCGCGCGGCGGCGAGCTTGCCTTCCGTGCGCAGTGGCCTGGACGTTCCGGAGCCCGAAGGAGGCTGGCCGTCGGTCACGCTGATCATCCCCGCCTACAACGAGGAACGCGTGATCGAGGCTTGCGCCCGCGGGGTGCAAGGCCGCGACTATCCCAACCTGGAGATCCTCTTCGTCCTGGACCGCTGCACGGACCGGACCGCGGCGCTGCTTGCGCCCTACGCGGCCGAGGACGACCGCATCCGCGTGATCGAGGTCGAAGAGTGTCCGGACGGCTGGAAAGGCAAGCCCCACGCGCTGCATGTGGGTTGCCTGCAGGCTGCGGGCGATTGGCTGCTGTTCGCCGACGCCGACACCAGCTTCGGTCCGGGCCTGGTGCGCGCCGCCGTAGGCCAGGCGCTCGAGCGCAAGCTCCACCTGCTGAGCCTGATTACCGACCTCTCTTTCGAGCACTGGTTCGAGAGGGTCGCGCAGCCGGTCGCCGGCCTGCGCCTCATGAGGCTGTTCGCACCGGACAAGGTGCAGCGCGGGACGCAGCCGTTCGCCAACGGCCAATTCATCCTGATCCAGCGCGACATGTACGACCGTTTCGGCGGCCACAGGACGGTCCGGACGCACCTGATGGAGGACCTCGCGATCGCCTATGCCGTCCACGCGCAGGGCGGGCGCGGGGGGATCGCCCTGGCCGACGGCATGCTGGGCTGCTCGATGTATGGAAGCTACGAGGCCTTCCGCGCCGGGTGGAAGCGTATTTTCATCGGTAGCGCCGGCTACCGCGTGGACCGCATGCTCTCCTACGGCCGGCGCCAGCTCGTGCAGGCCTTGTTCCCGCTCGTGCAGCTTACGGCGCTGGCCGCGACCGGCCTGGCGTGGGCCGCAGATCACACCGGATGGGCGGCGTTTCTCGGCGCTCTCGTGGCCCTCGACCTGCTGTTGCAAGGCAGGGGGCTGTTGCGCATCTACCGGTTGATCGGCGCGCCCCTGAGCGCGATTCTGCTCTACCCGGCGGGGTGCTGGATCCTGGGCGGCATCTTGCTCGAAGGAGCGCGCGACCTGGTGGAAGAACGCCCCGTCCGCTGGGGCGGGCTGGAGCACAAGCTCAAGGGGCGTCGGTTCGATGCGCCGGGCTGTGCCTACCCGACGACGCCGGTTCCGGATCCTCCCGGTCGCCGGGACGCAGCCCGTACATCCGCTTCAGGAGCGCATCCACCCAGCGGGTCGGCAGGATCTTGAAGGCCGTCAGGAACGCTCGGGCGTTCCGCGTCACGACGTAGCGTGCCTGTGGGCGTCGCGCATCGATGGCCTTGGCGATGGCGCGGCTCACCTTCGCCGGCCCAGCGGCGATGCGCCGCGTGCGCTCGGCCAGCTTGTCGGCGCGTGCATAGGCGTGCCGGTACGGCGAGCCGTCTTTGCTCGCGTCGTGCATGGTCTCCATGGTCCTGTCGAGGAGCTTGCTGCGAACGTAACCCGGTTCGATCAGGACCACGTCGATGCCGAACATGGCCAGCTCGCGCCGCAGCGCGTCGGACATTCCCTCGAGCGCGTACTTCGTGCCGTGATAGGCCCCCAAGAAGGGGAAGGTGATGCGGCCGCCCATGCTGCTGATGTTGATCAGGCGTCCGCTCCCCCGCTCCTGCATAGCGGGCACGAACGCGCGGATCACGGCCATGGTCCCGAAGACGTTCGTCTCGAACACGGCGCGCAGATGCTCGTCGTCCACGTCCGTGAGCGCGCCGCCCATGCCCCGCGCCGCGTTGCTCACCAGCACGTCGACGCCGTGGCCGTCCGTGCGCCGGTCCACCTCGCGGACGGCCTCCGCGATCGAGGCCGCATCCGTGACGTCCATGCGCAGCGTGCTCAACGGCAGGTCGGCCGCTTCCCGCTGTAGCTCCGCCAGCGCCTCGACGTTGCGCCCCGTTGCCAGCACGGTGTGGCCGCGCCCGGCCAGGAACACGGCCGCGTGGCGGCCGATTCCGGACGTGGCGCCGGTGACCAGCACGATCTTCTTCTCCATCGCGGGGCGGATTATAGAGGGGCTCGCCACTAAACTTCCGTCCGATGCCCGCGAATCATGCATTCTGTCGTGCCAGGAAGCCGCATGAGCGCACGCATTCTGAAGATCACCGGCAAACGCATTCGCGATCCTCTGGCGGTCGTCAAGCTGGGCGACTTCCGGTTGCGGGAAGCGGGCACGCTCGACACGGCAGAAGCACTGCGCGATCCGCGGCTCTCGCTGTACTGCCTGGACGGCCCGCGCCGGCGCGCCTTGTACGTGCGTACGCCCGACTCCGTGGACCTCACGCGCGAGCCGTTCATCTGGCGGGCGCAGCGGCTGCACGCCGAAGAGCTGGTGGCGATCGACCTGGATGAGCTGGACGAGTTGGCCGACGGGATGGAGGATCCGGGCGACCGCATCACGCTGCTCTACTCCGTCGGCCGCTGCGGCTCCACGCTGCTGAGCCGGGCGTTCCACAAGGCCGGCTGCCTCAGCCTTTCCGAGCCGGACGTGTACACGCAACTGCTGAGCTGGAAGATGAGCCCGGAGCAAGGGCCGCTGCGCCTGCGGCGCCTGACGCGCGTGTTGCTGGGAGGGCGGGGCCCGCGGCCGGCGCACCTCGTGCTGAAATTCCGCAGCATGTGCATGGAGCAGGCGGGCATGATGCACGCGGCCTTTCCCGAAGCCCGCATGCTGTTTCTGTACCGCGACGCCGAGGCCGTGGTGCGGTCCGGCATGGGCGCTTTCTGCCGCTTCGGCTCGAACCTGTGGTTGCTGCACCACTTCAGTCGCTGGGCACCCCTGCGCCCGCTGCTGCGCAGCCGGCTGCCCCGCCGCCTGCAGATGATGAGGCACTGGTCTCCGTGCGTGGATCTGTACGACACGCACGAGTGGAGCCGCATGGGCGCGGTGGGGATGCTTGCGGTGATGTGGCTTTCGGCCATGGCGCGTTGCCTCGCGTTGCACGAGGAGCGGCTGCCCTGGACGACGCTGCGCTACGAGGACCTGATCGAGAGCCCGGAGCGGATTCTCGCGCAGGTGTTCCAGGCCTGCGGCCTTCCCGCGTCCCGCGTCGCGGACGCCCAGCGAGCGCTGCTGGAGGACTCCCAAAGGGGATCGATGGTGGCGCGCGCGACGGTCCGGCGTTGGACTCTGCGGGAGGCGGACCGCCGCACGATCGCCGAGGTGCTCGCGCGTCACCCGTGTATCCGCACGCCGGGATTCATCCTGCCCGGAACGTTGCGTGCCTGAGCCCCGTTGCGCCACCGTCGACGGGAGCAGGAGCGGGCAGATACGGGAACCGAGTCAGTGGCGGATGGCCGACGCGCAGGAGCCGTACTTGTCCTTCAGCTTCCCGTACTGCCCCTGGGTGAGCTGCATACGCCGGCCCTTGTCGAGCGTCTTGAGCGTGCGGCTTATGAGGTGTACGACGACCGCGTCGTGCACGAGGCCGTGCCGCAGGCCGTGCGCTTGCAGCTGCTTGCCGTAGTCGTCGTCCGAGCACCAGAAGACGAAGCGTTCGTCCAGCTTGCCGATCTTGGCGTAGATCGAACGCTCCTGCATGAGGCACCAGCCCGCCACGTGGCGTTGCGTGCGATAGCCGATCTCGACCTTCCCCCGCTTGCGCCGCAGCTTCCAGTGATCGCGGTGGGTCGCGGGGCAGAAGGGGCTGGCGCTCTGCAGCCCGTGCTCCCGCATGGCCTCGAGCAGGCGTGTGGCCCAGCGCGAACGGAACCGGAGGTCGTTGTTGCAGATCGTGACGTAGTCGGCTGTGCAGTGCTCCAGGCCGAGGTTGACGAACTTGTTGTAGCCGAACTCGGTCTTGGGGTAGATCGTCGTGGTGCCCTCGAACTGGAACGGCTCGAGCGCGGACTCCGTCTCGACTACGAAGACGTTGAAGCGGATGCCGGGATCCCTGCGGCGCAGCTCGTGGACGCAGCGCTGGGTCATCCGCTTGAGCTTGCGGTCCCGGGCCCAGCTGGGGATGACGACGTCGACTTCCGTACCTGTTCTCAAGTCTCGCGCTCCTGTAGGACCGAAGCTCACGGGCTCCGCAGTGGAGCCCTACGCCGCAACCGGCGCGGATTGTAGCGGGATCCGTCGCCGGGCGCTGGTCCGCGATCGAGTAGTGTAGTCGCCCTCATGAGCGAGGAGCTGACCGTCGTCTGCGCCGCCTACCGGCGCTACCGCCGGATCCACGTGCTCGTGCACTCCTTTCTGTGCCAGACCCTCGACAACTGGAAGCTGCGCATCCTGCACGACGGTCCCGACGAGCGCATGGCGGCCGAGTTGGCGCCGTACGTGGAGGGACCCGCGCCCGTGGAGCTCTGCTGCACCGAGAGACGCTTCGACGACTACGGCTACTCCCTGCGCGAGCGCGGCCTGCGCGAGGCGGACACGGAATTCGTGATGTTCACCAACGACGACAACTACTACGCGCCGAAGTTCCTCGAGTACATGTTCGGCGCGATCCGCGCCGGCGACCTCGATTTCGTGCTGTGCAACATGATCCACAGCCCCCACAACCCCGGCGAATACAAGCAAGACGACTACCACGTGTTCGACTCCTATCCGCGCTTGAACTACGTCGACATCGGCAATTTCATCGTGCGCCGCCGCTGCGCGCTGCAGGTCGGCTTCGAGGACAAGTCGTTCGGCGCCGACGGGATCTTCGTCGAACGCTTGATGGACGCTTTCAACGTGCGCAGCTTCATTCCCGGCTGGCCGGCCGAGCCGCGGGCAGCCCGCCCGGGACACGAAGCGCTGCGGGTCGGCAAGGTCGACCGGGTGCTCTTCGTCCACAACTGAAACGCAAACGCAAAGGCGCAAACGCAAAGACGCAAAGGCGCAAAGAAAAGGGCGTGGTGGTTAGTCGAGGCGGGGGGGGCCGCCGGCGTCCGCATAGCCGCGGGCCAGGGCGCGGTGGATGGCGCCCCTCCAGTAGCGCTGCCGCGCACCGGGCACGCGCAGGCGCGCCAGGAGCCCGTCGAGCACGAGCCGCGCCCCCTTGCGCCCGTTCCAGCGCACGGGCAACAGCCCGAGGTCCTCGCGCACGAGCAGGGGGAGCGTGCGCCCCGTCCGGTACGAGCGCTCCAGGTAGCCCTGCAGCGTGACCGGGTGGCGGTGGTGGCCGATGCACTCCTTGTCGAAGTAGAACTCGAAGCCCGCGCGTTTCAGCCGGTGGGCCCACTCGAGGTTCTCGTAGTAGCGCAGGTCCTCCCGGAAGCGCAGGTCGGGTCCCAGCTCCTCGCGCAGGACCGCGAACAGGCAGGCCTCCACGTAGCGCCATTCCACGTTGCCCGACTGTTGCAGCTCGTGGAAGATGTGCTGCCGATCGGAGCCCGCCAGCCAGCGCGCGAAGGCGTCGTCCCCGAGCTCTTGTACGAGGTTGCCCAGGAAGCCGGCTCGGGCATGCCCGGGGTCCGTGAAGAAACGGTCGCAGCGCGCGAGCACGTCCGGAGCGAGCAGGATGTCGTCGCCGAGGAAGAACAGGATCGTGCCGGACGCTTCCTCGACGGCGCGGTTGCGCGCCTGCGCGGCCCCGCGGTTGGGTTGCTCGACGACCCGCAGCCGGTCGTCCCGCTCCGCCCGCTCGCGCAGGAACGGTGCGGTCCCGTCCGTCGAGCCGTCGTCGATCGCAATCACCTCGAGGCTCCCGCCGCCGCGCAAGTAGTCCTGCGCGTCGATGCGGTCGAGCGTCTGCTGCAGGACGTCCATGCGCTCGAAGGTCGGCAGCACGACCGAGAAGCGCGGCGCCGTCATCGCTGCGACCCGTGGTAGAGACCCCAGCGCCGGGCGGACCACTTCAGGTCCTCGGCCCAGCGCTCCGGGGGGCGCGTGAGGCGGCGCACGGCGTAGACCAGGTCGCCCCGGATGGCCCGGCGCAGCAGGCGCAAGCGGGCCACCCGGCCCGCACCCCCCTCCTTGCGCTGCCCGTCCCGGTCGAAGTAGGCGTAGCCCGCGAAGAGCCCCCGCAGGTAGCGGGTGCGCTGCCGCGAGCGGGTCACGAAGTGCAGCACCCGCGCCGCCTGTACCCAACGTCCCTGCGCCCCGTCGAGCATGGCCGTCTGCAGCAGCGTGGTCTCCTCACCCGACAAGAGGCCGCCCGCGCGGCGCCCCCGGCCGGGGTCGAAACGGTAGCGCGCCTGCAACTCGCGCCGGATCGCGAAGTTGGCCCCGTAGGGGATCTGAGCGTGGTCCTCGGGGTCGAGCCGTCCGTGCTGCGGTCCCAGGTCGAGGCCGGAGTAAGCCGCGACGAAGTGGGGCAACGTGCGCCGTAGCCATTCCGGCATCGGCCGCTCGAAGTCCAGCTCGATCGGGCCGCCGAGCACGCCCGCTTCCGGATGCCGCTCGAACTCCTCGAGGTAAGCGCGCATCCAGCCCGGGGTTACGCGTATGTCGTCGTCGGTCCACAGGAGGTACTCGCCGTCGGCCCCCTCGACGGCCCGGTTGCGGGCATGCGAGACGCCCGGGCGCGGCTCGAAGGCGCGCTCGAGCGGCAGCCGCCCTTCGAAGTCGTCCAGCAGCCGCTGGGTGCCGTCGGTGCAGTTGTTGTCCACGACCAGTAACTTCCAGTGGACACCCGCCGGGACCTCTACGCGCTCGAGCGCCTCGAGGCAACCACGCAGCAGAGAGGCACGGTTCCACGTGCACAGACAAACGGTCACTCGCACGGGCGGCATTATTCACGATTCGACGCGTAGGGGGCTGCGTTGGGGCGCAGGCCGTTTGCTATAGTCCTCCTGAGCTATGGGGGTTCTAGCGGTTGCAGCCGTCGTCCCGGTCTACAACCGCCCCCGGGTCGTCATCGAGGCGCTGGACTCGGTGGCTGCCCAGACCCGCCCGCCCGACGAGCTTGTCGTGGTCGACGACGGGTCCTCCCCGGAGACCGCGCGTCGCGTGGCGGCCTGGATCGAGGCGTCCAACGGGCGCTTGCCCACCCGGCTGATCCGGCAGACCAACGCGGGCCCGGCCGCCGCCCGCAACCGCGGCGCGGCGGAGGTGAACGGTTGCGACCTGCTGGCTTTCCTGGACTCGGACGACCTGTGGCCGCAGGACTATCTGGAGCGCATGACGCAGGCGTTCGAGCGCAACCCCAGCGCGGCCGCGGCCTCCTGCGACCAACTGCTGCTCGACGCCCGGACGGAGCACTCCGAGCTCATTCGGCGCGACGTGGCCGCTCCGCGCGCGACCTCCCGCATCCTGGCGGAGGGGGCGCCGGGCACGCCGAACACCGTCGTGCGCACGGCGCCCTTCCGCGCGGCCGGCGGGTACCACCCCAAGTGGCCCCTGGGCGAAGAGTTCGACCTTATGCTGCGCCTGAGCCAGCACGGCGAGTGGCTGTACGTGCCGGGCGCTCCTGTGGTCGTGCGCCTTGGACGGGCCGCGGCCGCCGGTGAAGAGGGCCACTTCGGGAAGCTGCGCCCGGACCCGCGGCGCATCGAGGCGCAGCTGATCGAGGAGTTCCTCACGAGCTACGTGCCCGGTCGCAACGGCGGGGCCAACGGCGGTCCCGAACCCGCCGAGCGCCGCGTGCTCGCCTACCGCTGGTACAAGGCCGGGCGGCAGCTGGCGCGCCTAGGCAAGCGCCACGAAGGGCACGAGTGCTTCCGTCGTGCGTTGCATTGGCGGCTGGGCTACTTCCGCGCCTGGTGGGGCGCCGCCGCCACGGTCGGATTCCGCAACGGCGCGGGCGGCAACCGGGCAGCACCCTAGGCGCCCACGCCACCCGGCTCAGTCCTCATGCATGCCGATGATGCGGCGCGCCTCGGCCGGGTCGGCAATCTCGCGCCCCGCAGCGCGCGCGAGCTTGACGATGCGCTCGATCAATCCGGCGTTGGTCGCCGGCCGCGTTCGTTCGGCGTCGTACCAGAGGTTGTCCTCGAGCCCCACGCGGACATGCCCACCCATGGTGACCGCCAGGGACTGGACGAAGAACTGGTAGCGGCCGATCCCCGTGGCCGACCAGGTCATCTTGTCGGGCAAGGCGCGCACGATCGAAGCCAGGTTGAAGGGCGTGGCGCTCAGCGTTCCTAGCGAGCCGAGCAGGATGTTTCCGTACAGCGGCAGACGGAGGATCTGCTTGCGCAGCAGGAAGTGCGCGTAGTCGGCCATGCCCATGTCGAAGATCTCGAGCTCGGGAACGATGCCCAGCTCGTTCATGGCACCTGCCAGGGAGTGGATCATGTCGGGAGCGTTGACCGACGCCTGCTTGGGGAAGTTCAGCGATCCCAGGGTCAGCGACCCGAAGTCCGGTCGGCAGCCGGGTCCCGGGTCCAACACCTCCGAGCGCTGCGAGAGCTCATGGAAGACGCGGCCGCTGGTCGACCCCGAGATGAGCATGCCCGGGCAGGCCGCGTGGATGCCGCCGATGATCTCGGCGTAGATCTCTTTGCGGTAGTCGGGCGTCCCGTTCCCGGCCCGCGCGTGCACGTGAATCACGCTCGCTCCGGCCTCGAAGCAGCGCCGGGCGTCCGCGACGACCTGCTTGGGGGTGATGGGTACGGCCGGGTTTTGCTCGCGGGTCGGGACCATCCCGGTGACCGCGGCGTTGATGATCAGGTCGTTCAGAGGATCCCCTGTTGCACCGCGAGCGGCTTGCCTGCGCACGTGCGCAGCATCGTCTCGAGCGACTCGGCGAGGGTCAGGTCGCGTTCCAGGAACGTGCGCGCCCGGCGCGTGATCCCCGCCCGCTCCTGCTCATGGTCCAGGTAGTGCAGGATCGTCTCGCTCAGGCGATCCACGTCCGCCCATGCGAAGTGCACCCCGGGCTCGTAGGGCTCGGCGTTGCCGCACGCCTCCGAGACGACCAGCGCGCCGCAGGCCATGCCCATCAGGATGCGCATGCCGCAGAACTCCCAGGGGAACTTGGGCAGGTTGAGCAGCACCTTGGTTCGGCTGAGCAGGCGGTCGCGGTCCTCGCCCCAGCACCCGTGGTCCACGATCTCGAGCTTGCGCCCCTTTGCCTTCAGCTCCGAGCCCAGGCGTTGCAGCAGACGGGCCCGACGGTTCCCGTGGAAGCGCCCCAGGAAGAGCACGTCCACGTCCCGTTCGATCTGCAGGTCGCGGCCCCAGGCGGCGTGCGAGCCCAGCGGCACGAAGGTGGCCGGGATCCCGCGGCTCTCCAAGAACTCGACGCGCGGACGGGTGGTGGCGCACACGTGGTCGAGCGCGCCCGCGGCTACCATGTCGGCCACCCACAGGTACTGCGTCATGACGAAGAAGAAGCTGTCGCTGTCGAACTCGCCCCAGCCCTGGCGCTGCGGATCCCGCTCCACCTCCGCGGCGTAGCTCCGCGCGCGGTACGAGCGCAGTGCGCGCACGAGCCGCGTCCGGTAAGGGACCACACCCTCGAGCAGCTTGCCCCAGAAGCGGGGCAGGCGCGCCCACGTGCAGGCGGCGACCTTGCGCCCAACGGCTTCGCCGTGCCGGCTCAGCGCGGGCGGGGGGAGCGGTTCCAGATCCCAGAACACGGTCCGGGGGCCGCTTGCGGGGCGTCGCCGCAAGAGCTCCGGCAGGTTCCGCAGCTTGCGGCAGTCGCCCGCCAGCAGGAGCAGGTCGCAGTCCAGTGCGGCCGGCGTCGCCTCATGCGCGGCCGTGGCCTCCAGCCCCCGGCCGCGCAGCACGTCCGTGATCATCACGCCGACGTCTCGAAACAGCCGGTCCGCAGGCAACAAGACGTGCACGCGGCTGACGCCCTGCATGGTCGAGTCCGTACTCACACCCATTTGTGCTTCCAGTCGGGGCGACCATCATACCGGTCCGCCCGCCTGCACCCCTCAGCCGCGCCGGCCTCAGCTTGGGACGGACGCCGCGCCGTTGAGCACCTCCGGGATGCGCTCCTCCGGCAGCGGCGTGTATTCGCCTGCGGTGGACCACAAGACCTCGAACGCGATGCCGCGCTTCCTAAGAAACGCCAGCCAGAGCCTGTACACCTCGTGTAGATCCACAGTGTCGTAGATCGCCCGCCAGAGGTCCGACGGAAACGCCTGGGGAGGGTCGTTCAGGGGGTCGATCACTCCGCGTTCCGCGATCCGCTGCAGGAGCTCCTCGCGCGCCGCTACCAACACCGTGGCGCGCACGCTGCGCGCGTTGGCCATGGCCACCCTCCTCCAGCCGGCCTCATACACCCCCCAGCGCTTCCGGTCGCGCAAGAGGCGGAACAAACGCAGCCGCTTGCGGATCGACCAGCCGCGGCCTAGCACGTAACGCTGCTCGAAGGGAAACAGGATGTTGTAGTGCACGATCGCGTCGGAGTGCTCATGCAGCCGCCGTGCCGCGCGCTCCACCCCGACGATCACCTCCGCGCCACCCCTCTCGAGCTTGTGGATGAGCGTGGACTTGCCGCTGCACGAGGGGCCGCTGACGATGTGGACTCCAGGCACGGGTGGCTCAGGCGTGTTCGACGAGGTAGGCGTGGAGTGCGGTGGTTTCCTCGGGGAGGCCATTCGCGCCTTCGCCGTCGTGTGAGATCAGGTGCGGGGCGTAGTGCCGCGCGGCGGCCTCTTCGTCGCACGGGATGTCGAGGCTCGCGCAAAGGCTGCGGAAGCGGTCGAGATAGTCGTCGCCGCTGGCATCGAAGCAGATCAGCGGGAAGGGATGCCGCCGGTGCAGCGCGACGAGCTTGTGGTTGTAGCGCGTCCACAGCGCGATGCCCTGCTCCAGCGGCAGGTCGTCCCGCGCGCGCAGCGAGCGGGCCACTGCCAGCGGATGCCGAAACGTGCCCACCAGGCGGTAGGCGCCGGCGTGCGGCAGCCAGGCGTCGAGCGTGAAGAGGAAACGCGGATCCTTGATCACCCAGTAGGGGTGGCGGGCGTAAGGCCTCAGCGCGCGCCGAATGCGGCCCCGGCGCACGCGCGTGCAGTCGACGGTGCGCGGCGGCCGTTTCCAGGTTCCTCCGAAACGGCTCAGGATGAGGTCGTTGATGCGGTTGACGTCGCTGCGCTCCATGTGGTTGTGGCGCTGCGAGATGTTGCCGACCCACAGCCCCCCGGCCGCGAACAGCCCCGCAAGCGAGGACGTACCGCTGCGGTGCATGCCGAGTACGAAAACTCCAGTGCTGTTGCCGTGCCGCTCCATACCACCGGGCAAACGGGAAAACCCGGGCTCCGGCGCATAGCATTACCAGAGGCCGCCCCGCAGCGCCAGCGGACCTCATTTCGCCCCCCCCGCGCCGGTTGTCGGTGCTTTCGCTGGCTGGAAGAGTTCGTGGGCGCGCGTAGCATGGTGCGCGCCGTGAACAAGAGAGGAACCCTGTGGGGGAAGCTGCGCTGGGGGGTCGGCGCGCTGCGGGACTGGCGGCTCGTGCCGAGGTTGCGCGCGCACCAGCGCGAGCTGGATGCGACCGAGGACCTGGGCCAGGTCGTGCGCCAGGTCTGCTTGCGGCGCGACCGCGGCCGCATCTACGCCAACCAGGATCCGACCGAGATCGGCGAGCTCTGCCGCCGCGTGGCACAGCGGCGGCCGGCGGTGATCCTCGAGATCGGGACGGCCCGCGGGGGCACGCTCTATCTCTGGTCGCGGCTCGCGCAGGACGGGGCCACCATCCTCTCGATCGACAAGCCCGGCGAGGACGGCAGCGTGCGCGCGCCCGTGCTCTCGGTCTACCGGCGTTTCGGCCAGGACCGCGACGTGCGCGTGGTGCTGCTCCCACTCGACTCGCACTCCGAAGGGGCCCACGCCAAGGTGTCGCGGGTGCTTGCCGGGCGGAAGGTCGACCTGCTGTTCATCGACGGCGACCACAGCTACGAAGGCGTGCGGGCGGACTTCTACGACTACTTGCCTTACCTGGCGCCGGACGCGATCGTCGCCATGCACGACATCGCCGTGCCGGCCAGCGACCCGGCCATCCAGGTGCAAAGGCTCTGGGACGAGATCCGCGCGCGCGGCTTCAAGACCGAGGCGGTCATCGCCGAACCCGGAAGCAGTCCCGGCATCGGCATCGTCTCCATGGACGACGCCGCGCAGCAGCGCGTGCCCTCCCCCTAGCCCTACGGCAGAGGACGCTGAGCACGGGTTCGCTGAGCGAGTCTCGACGCGTTCCCGCTTCTCTCGTTGCGTCCTTGGCGTTTCTTTGCGGTTCAGTCCCGCTCCGCGTCCCCTGCGGTCTCAGGCGGCTTCTGGTTCACGCTTTCGGAGGCGGCGGAGGGCGCGGGCGAGCAAGGCGGCGCCGCTCGTGACCAGGAAGAGCGGGTCGACCACGTAGTCCCACAGGTTGAGCGAGTCCACGAGCCGCAGGGTGTGGGCGAGCGCGGCGGCGAGCAGCACGGCCCCGAAGCGGTTGCGCCGCCACAGCAGCAGGAGCGTGAGCACGAGCAGGACGAAGTGCAGCGCGCTGCCCCAGCCCCGCGCGTAGAGGTCGAAGGGCACCAGGCCGAGCGCCGACGCATACAGCAGCAGGCCCGCGCCCAGCCCGAACAGCCACGCCCCGCTGAGCGCCCTGCGGTCGAGCAACGGACCGGTGCCGGCCGCCGTCAGGAAGCGGTGCAGCAAGAGAGCCGTCAGGGGCACGCTGAAGTTGAGTTGCAGGCCCTCGATGCGGTGCCAGGTGCACAAGCCGCCGAGGGGAAAGCGCGCCAGCCACAAGGCCGCCACGGCGATCAAAGACGCGGGCCACCAGCCGCGCAGGCGTTGCCCGCACCAACCAAGCAGCGTCTGCAGCACGACGGCCAGCAGCAAGACCGTGCCGAGCAGGCTCCACAGGCTGCTCAGGGCGCTCACGAACCGGCCTCCAGCAGCTTGTCCTGGATCCATGCCTCGTTGAGCATCACGTGCCGGATGCGCCGCTCGTTGAACACGTAGAGCAGATGGATGCGGCCCTCGCGGTCTTGCAGCAGGCACGGATCGCTGTAGCGTTCGCCCTCTTCATCCTCGAGCACCGCGACGGGCGCCCAGGACTCGCCGGCGTCGGTGGACAGCGAGAGGTGCAGGTCCTGCAACGTCTGCGGGTTGCCGTTGTGAACGAGCAGCAGGCGTCCGTCCGACAGCATGAGCGCGTCGATGCGCGAGCTCGAGTTGGCCACGCCGATCGGCGCGGCTCCGCTCCAGGTGCTCCCGCCGTCGTCGGTGCGAGCGCGGCCGAGCCGGCGCCGGTCCGTCGTGTCGCGCCAAAGCGCCACGGCCGTCTGTCCCAGCAGCGCGACGAGCGCCGGCTGCGTGAAGCCGTTCCCCGGCAGACGCTCCATGCGCACGGTCACGGCCTCGCCGTCGTCTCCGGTATGAACCCACAGGAGTTGCGGGACGGGTCCACAGAGCGCCTGTTCCAGAGGCACCACGAAGCCGCCCTGGAGCAGGCCGACCGGCCGGTTGCTGCAGCGCAGGTCGGCATTGAGCAGCGGACTCAGCCTGAGCCGGCGCGCAGGTCCCCAGGTGCGCGCCCCGTCGCTGGAGGTTTGCAGGTTGATCGAGCTTCCGGCGGGCCCGGTCGAGCTGAAGAGCAACCAGACCCGTTTGTCGCCGCCGGCGTAGAGCACGGGGTCGCCCACCGCCGCCGCGTAGCGCCTGGTCTCGCGCAGCGCCGAGCCCGCGCTCACCATGCGCCGGCCGTCGCCCCAGGGAGCGTCTTTGCCCGCGCCGCGCCGGGCTGTGTAGATGCCTGCGCGACTCGTTCCGGCGGCGCCCTCCTGCCAGGCCGCGAGCAAGCTGCCGTCCGCGAGCTGGCACAGGGACGGCCCGTGTACCGGCCCGACGATCGTGCCGGCTGCGACCCATTCCATCCAGAAGTAGGCGGGCCCTTCACGGACGGATGCGGGGCCGGGGCCCACGACGACGAACGGCGCGAGCTTGGTCGAGGGAGCGCGCGCGATGCCCCAACCGTGGGCCAGGCAGGCCGCGATCGCCAGGAGTACGGCACTGCGCGTACTCACGGCCGCCGGGGCCTTTCTGAGAACTCATCGTCAAGACCGAGGCCGGGCGCGAGGACAAGCCTGGCGGCGTCGCGTCCCCGACGTCGTATCAATGGAAGGATACGTCTAGGCGGGCGCGACACAGCCAGGTGCCGCCGCAGCCGGCCGAATCTAGATGAGTTCTCAGACAGGCCCTACCCTCCCGAGACGAGCTCCTCGGCTTCCACGCCGGGCGGTTGATCGTCGTCCAACCGGTCCAGGTAACCATGCGGCAAGCGCACCTTCTGGCGGCCGCCGTGTTTGCCGCGTTTGGCGCGCATGCCGGCGGGCGGGAACGGGATCGAACGATCGATGCCGGACACCCGCTCGCGCAGCTCGGCGATGCTCGAGACGGAAGTCAGCTGTTGCCTTAGCGCTGCGCTGCCCGGGAAGCTCTTCGTGTACCACGTCGTGAACTTGCGCATCATCAACATGCCGCGGAACTCGCCGAACCAGTCGCACAGCAGGCGCGCATGCTCGACCATGATGTCCAGTACCTCGCCGTAGCAGGGCGGGTTGTGTGGCTCGTGCCCGTCGAAGACGTCGTGCAGGTCGCGGAAGAGCCAGGGCCGCCCCAGGCAGCCACGGCCCACGATCACCCCGTCGCACCCCGTGCTGCGCATCATGCGCAGCGCGTCCTGCGCTTCCCAGATGTCGCCGTTGCCGAGCACGGGAATGCGCACGTGCGCCTTGAGCGCGGCGATCGCATCCCAGTCCGCTTCCCCGTCGTAGAGTTGCGCTGCGGTGCGGGCATGCAGGCCGACGGCGGCGCAGCCCTCTTCTTCCCCGATGCGCCCCGCGTCCTTCCAGGTCAGCAGATCGTCGTCGATGCCCTTGCGGAACTTGATCGTCACGGGGACCTCGCCGGCCGCCTGCACGACCGCGCGCACGAGCTTCCGCAGCAGCTTCGGCTTGAGGGGGATGGCGCTCCCGCCGCCCTTCGAGGTCACCTTGCGCACCGGGCAGCCGAAGTTGAGGTCGATGTGATCGACGCGGCCCGCGCCGGTCAGGCAGCGCGCCGCTTCAGCGAGGCTTTGCGGTTCCACGCCGTACAGCTGGATCGAGCGCGGCGACTCGTCGGGCCCGAAGTCCGCCAGCTTGAGCGTCTTCTCGTTTTGCTCGACCAACGCGCGGGCCGTGATCATCTCGCTCACGTAGAGGCCGGCCCCGTAGCTGCGGCAGAGCGCCCGGAACGGGTAGTTGGTCACCCCGGCCATGGGCGCCAGGACCACGGGCGGCCAGACCGCGAGCGCGCCCAGCCGCAACGGCTCGAACTCGCCCGCGGCTGCCGGCGGCACGTCGCGGTTGACCTCGCTGCGATAGATCGCGTCCATCTCCGGCGGCATCGTAGCGCATCCCTTTTGGCGCGCCCGCGCGTGCCCTATGATCCCTCGCTGGGCATGGAGCCGAATCTCGGGCCTGCGGCCGCATCCGCGGTGGAGACGAACGTCACGTGACCGTGCACCTCGAGCGGCCGCTCCTGATCGTGGGCGCCGGGGCCGGAGCCGAAGAGGTCGCGGACCTGGCAGGGCAGATCGAAGGCGTCGAGATCGCGGGCTTCGTCGAGGGGCTCGACCGGGAGCGCTGCGCTGCCGGCTTGCTCGGGCTGCCCGTGCACTGGGTCGACGACCTGGCTCCGCTGGCGGAAACGCACTGCGCCGTGGGCGCGGTCGGCAGCACGCGCCGAGCCGGGTTCATCGGGCGCGTCGAGGAACAGGGGCTCCCCTTCGCAACGCTCGTGCACCCGTCGGCCGAGGTCGCGCCGTCGGCGACGCTGGGGCCGGGCACGGTCGTGGGCGTGCGCGCCGTGATCGCCAGCCACACACGCATCGGGCGCCACGTGTACGTCAACCGCGGCGCCCTGATCGGCCATCACGACACGATCGGGGACTTCGTCACCATCGCTCCCGGTGCGAACATCGCGGGCAAGTGCACGATCGGCGAGCGCGTCTACGTCGGCATGGGCTCCACGGTCGTCGACCACACTGTGGTGGGGGAGCGCTCCGTCATCGGAGCGGGCGCGGTCGTGGTCCGGGACGTGCCGCCGCGTGTGCAGGTGGTCGGCGTGCCGGCGCGTGTGGTCCGGACGGAAGTGGACGGCCTCTAGGGCCCCGCTCGTGTGTCCTGTTGTGAGCTGACGGCTGATAGCTGACAGCTACTTCATCGTCTCGTTGGCGATCTTGGCGGCGGGCGTATCGGGATATTGCTGCATGATCTTCTCGAACAAGGTGAAGGCCTTGTCCTTGTCCCCGCGGTTGAAGTACCGGAGCGCCTTGCGCAGGATCTCGTCCGCCTTGAAGGCATCCGTCTGCTTGAGCCGCTTCTTCTCCGCCCGCGCCGCCTTGCCGACGGGCAGCGGAAAGTAGGTGTTGTCGACGTCCGCGTAGACCTCGGCCGCCTCGACCATGCGTCCGCCCGCTTCCATCGTTTTGGCCTGCTGCATGAGTGTCAAGGCGCGTTTCGAGACCTCGGCGACCAACTCGGCGCCGCCCGCCGATACGCCCGCCTTGGCCTCCTGCTGCACCAACTTGGCCAGCTTGGAGTAGACGGACCGGCTGGTGCCCTTGGCCAGCTGGGCGCGAATCTTGTCCGCCTCGATCAACAGCTTGCGGACCGCCTGGCGTTGCTTCTTGGTGCTCTTCAGCAGCTCCTTCGCCCACGTGACGAAGGTCTTCACGTCGGGGAGGTGTCCCAGCTTCGGGACCGTCTTGTAGGTGACGTTCTTGTAGCCCGCCTTCTTGAGCTGGTCCCGCGCCTGTTCCGTCCCCTTGCGGGCGCGCGTGTTGTCGAGCTCGCCGCGGTAGAGCAGGATCGGCAGGTCCAGGTCGGGCTTGACCTTCTCGTATTTGTCGTCGACGGGGATCGCCTCTTTGAAGAAGACCACGCCGTCCCCGCAGATGCCCAGGAACAAGTCCGGGCGCCGCAGCCCCAGCCACAGCGTCAGGTACGTGCCTCCGCTGTGCCCGCGGAGGATAATCGCGGTCTTGTCGATCGGCGCCCGCTTCATGGCCTCTTCCAGCGCCGCGAGCGTGGCCTCCATGTCCTCCTGCATCTCGAGCTGCTCTTTCGGATGCCACCCGCGCTTGCGGCTCGTCATGATGTCGAGGCTCAAGACAGCCCAGCGGTTCAGCATGGCTTCGTGACGCCAGCGATCGAGCTCGAGGCTGCCCAGGCCGGCTGTGTCGGGGAGCGCCAGGAGCAGCGGAACGGTCTCCTTTTTCCTGAGCTTGGGGGGCACGAGCATGCCGCACTTCCGGTTGTGGGCCGGCTCCTTGAAGCGGTGGGTCTCAGCCTCGTCCTGGGCCCAGGCCACGGCCGCAAATAGCAGCAAAATCACCGGCGCTCGGAGCATCGCGATCTCCCTCCGAACGGCCATGCTAACCGATCTTGTAACCCCTTGATGTATCTGGATTTAGGCCACTCTCCAGTTCGGCGAACGGGGGCCCGATAAGACGGAAGACCTTATTTTTGAAGGACTTAGGTACGCAGAGCTAGATGAGCGACTGGGCTGATAGCGCCCAGCCGGGAGACGTATACAGGCTGGTATTCGATCTCACGGCTAGGGCGACGGACGTTCCGTATGAGAGCTTCGTCACCGAGCTGGTGGAGGCGATGTGTGCGCATTACCACGCCTCCGCTTGCCGCCTCCACCTGGGGCACTCGACCAAGGCGGTGGCCACCGCCGACCCGGGCAACGCACTGGGGAAGCTCGACCGCAACGAGCGCGCGCGCTTCGACACGATCGACGCGATGCTGGCCGATGCGGTGCGGAAGGACGGCGTGCTGCGCACCGCGCTCGACCTCGACGGCGGCGATGAGATCTGCAACTACTTGCGCCGCGTGCTTGGGTCCGAAGAGTCGTTCGCCTTCCCCTTGATCACGCGCGGGCAGGCGTTCGGTGCGGTCACGCTCTATCCCACCGAGGCCTATCCGTTCACCGAGGCGGACGTGCGCGGCCTACAGGCCATCGGCAACGTTCTGCATGCCGCCCGGCATCAGACCGGACCCGGCCTCATCGGCTCGAATCCCATCCATGTCACTTCCGAGAAGCTGCGTGCGTACCAGGAGCATCTGGAAGAGATCGGGCGCATTCTGGACGAGCTGATCTTCCTGACCGCGGCGCGCAACGTGCTGTTGCTCGACGTGAACGGCGACTTCATTGCCAAGCGTGGGGAGGAGTCGGACTTCAGCGCCTCGAGCTTTGCCACGCTCGTGGCCAGCTCCTTCGCCGCCTGCCGCCGCCTGGGCGGGATCTACGGCGCGACCGACATGCGCTCCACGGTCCACGAGGGCGACGAGGGCAACGTTTTCGTGATGGAGGTCTCGGACCGCGCCCTGCTCTGTGTGGTCTACGGCGATCACGAGGCCCCGAGCTTGCTGGCCCGCTGGTCCGCTTCGGCGGCCAACCGGCTGAGCGACAAGTACGAGTCCTTGCTGGAGGCGAGGCTCCTATGACTCGCGGTCATGGGCCGGACCGCACGGTCTTCTACGCCCGGGAGATCCACCAGATGAACCTGGTGCTGGGCAAGTTCCTGCAAAAGAGCGGGGCGGAGACGGTGCTGCTCGTCGATGTCGCAGGCCACCTGCTCACCCGCCAGGGGGCGCAGTCGCCCGCCAGCGAGGACACGATCACGGCGCTCGTTGCCGGTAACTGCGCCGCTTCGCGCGCCATGGCCACCATGCTCGGGACGCAGGAGTTCTCGAGCTGCATCCGGCGCGGCGGTGGGGGCCACCTGCTGCTGCTCCCGGCCGGGGACGGCATGCTGGCGGTGGCCTTCGGCGACGACACGAGCGTGTCGCTGGTACGCACCTATGCGCTCGAGGCGGTCCGGCGCCTGAACCCGATCCTGACCCGCGAGCTGGGCGACCCCGCGACGGGCGAGGAGCGCATCGAGAAGGACCGCTTCGAGGCCGAGATCGACGACGCGCTGACGGACGTCTTCGGTTAGGGGCCAGTGGTTGCGGCCTATCTGAGCCGTTCCCCTACCTCCGCCCCTACCCACACCTCTACCCTTGGTCCTATCCCTTGCCCCGTGTGTAGACGCACGTCGTAGAGGTAGGGCGGTAGGGGCAGGGGCAGTGGCAGGGGTAAGAACGGAGACCTAAACGCCGGCCAGTATGGGGTCCTCGACGAGGACCCGCGGCCGGTACTTGGTGATCACGATCTCGTTGCCGTTCCGGTTGAACTCGATGCGATCCACATCGCGCAGGATGCGCGCCAGGCCGCCGACGGCGTTGTTCTCGGGCAGCACCGCGCCGACGCTGGGCGTGAAGTCGCGCTGCGCGTTGCCGGCTTCGCGTGCATTGGCCAGCACGCTCGAGTGGTCGTAGCCCTTGCCGGAATCGCGTACCGCCAGCAGCAGCCGCCTGGGATCGAGGATCAGGCGTACCTGGATCGTGCAGCACTCGATCCCGCAATGGCCGTAGCGGACAGCGTTGTCGAGCGCTTCGTGCAGCGCCCAGCTGGCCCGGTGGACGAAGTCCTCGGGCAGGCTGTTGCGGTACAAGACCTCTTCCACGAGCTCCCGCGCGCGCTTGCGCTCGGCCAGGTGGCCGGGCAGGGCAAGCGTGAGCTCGAAGATGTCCTCTTGCGGCGTGGCGACGCGCGCAGCCAGCTCGACGCCCGCCGTTTGAATGAACTCTTTGATGTCGAAGGGCTCGATGATGATGTCGTCGGGCTCGACGTGCAGGCGCAGCGCCGCGCTCTCCCGCTCACCCGGCTTGAAGATGCCGACCACGGGGACGCCGTTCGTGAGCGGGTTGCACTTGACCTCGCGGATCAGGTCTTCCCAGCCCGGGATCTTGCTCTCGAGCACGACCGCCACGGGGGGATCGCTGTCGAGGCGCCGGAGCATCGTGGGCGTGTCGTCGCTCGTGCTGAGCTCCCATCCCTTTCGTCCGAAGTGCTCCCCGAGCATCTGCGCGAAGATGTCGTTGCCCTGACCCAGGTAGTAGATCGAGGTGGGGTGCAGGTGCGCGAGGTCTTTCTTGAACGAGCCGACCGGCGTGACCTCGAGCGAGCCCGGGCCCGGGGCGTAGGCGGCCAGGCCGCCCGATTCGTCTTCCCTCAGCAGGGCCTGGTTCGAGACCGCGATGGAGCACAAGTCGTCGATCTCCACCGCGTTGCCGGCGCGCAAGTGGCGCCGGATCGTCGCGAAGATCTGCTCCACCATCTCGATCGCCTGCTCGGGGTCGGTCTGCAGACGAACAGCGAGGTCGCGTGCGAGTCTTTCCTTAGTGACTGTGACCATCGAAGGTGTTCGTGCGATACCTAGGTGCCTACATAAATATCGGACATGCACAGCGCGGGGATTCGGCTTTCCGGGGCGCTCCCCGGCCCGAGCGCCTCATTCCGAGACGGTTGTGCGAGGCGGCCGTCCGAAGGGACTCCGACGGGGGCTAGGGGCGGCTGGCGGCCTCCCGTCCCCGGCCCGCGGAAGCCGCGTACGAGTCGGGCAGCTCCCCTAGGGCGCGTCGGCTCCGACCTCTTTGTACTCTGCGGCCGGAATATCCCCCAGGTCGGCGGTGCGCACCTCGGTCTCCCAGGTGACCGTTCCTTTCGCGTGGCGCTGGAAGACGGCGCGGCGCTGGTACAGGAAGTTGTCCCGGCGGGCGGTGACCACGATCAGGAAGAAGTTCGTGCGCACCGTGAAGTCGCGCCCGACGTCGATGTCGTTGCGCCGCAGCATGGCCTGGTCGTTCATGCCGTCGACGTTCTGGACGATGTCGTTCAGGTTCTTGTAGGCCTGCTCGAGCGATTGCGCGCCCTGCTCGTCCTCGTTGTCGAGGTACTCGCGGCGCTCCTCGTCCCGCTCGTGCTTGAGATCCGCGTCCTCATCGGTGTTCAGGAAGCCTCCGCGGCCGTGGAAGATGCTCTCGGCGATGCGCTGCTGGCCCTCCGGCTCGCGGAACATGGCGCGCAGCACCTGGATCGGCGCCGTGTTGGCGTTGAGACGCCCGTCACCGTAGACGGTCACGAAGTCCAGCAACCCGGGCATCGTTTGACCGCTATCGATGTCGGTGAACGTCTCCAGAATGCGCTTCTCGCGCAACAGCGTGTGGGCGAAGACGAGGTCGTCGACCGTGTACAGACCCTGCTGCATGTTCGCGTTGGGCGCGGGGATCTTGGCCTTGGGGATGCGCGCGTCGCGCTCCTCGCCCAGGCACAGCTTGACCACCGCATCGGCGATCTCGGCGGCCTGGGCGGGGTCGAGGTCCCACTGGTTATCGCGCAGGTCGCCGAAGCGGCTGTCGCGCAGGAAGTCGAGCAGGTGGACGAACCACTCCCGCGCCCGGCCCCGGCGCTGTGCGTCGTTGTGCGAGAGCAGGTTGAGGTTGAACTTCCCCTGCTCGTCGTACACCTCCGTGTAGAGCGTGACCTCGTCGCCGTATTCCCGGTCCCCCTTGCGCACGACCGCGCCCGTTTCCCCGCCATCGGTGCCCCACAGGTCGGCGTAGGAGTCATACGCGGACTGCGGGTCCTCCTCGTCGTCCTTGAGGTCGCGCAGCAACCGCAGGCGCATCTGCGCCAGCCGCGCCTGGACCGCGCCCTTGAACTGCTGGTTGGCGAGCAGGTTGCTGGCCAGCTGTGACGAGATCGTGGCTTCGAAGGACAGCTGCGTGACGATGATCGCCACGAGCGGCAGCAACACCAGGACCAGGATCAAGGCGACGCCGCGCTGGGCGGGGGCGGGACGGCCAGACATCAAGGGTGAGACGATCATGAGCAGCTACTTCTTCCTGCTGAGCAGCAGGACCAGCTTGTCGCGCCGGTCGCCGCGGCCCTGGTAATGCACCAGGATATCGGACCGCCGGTCCCCGTTCAGTTCTCCCGCCGCCGATTTGATCTGGGCGTACTCCGTGGGGTCGGGGATCGCCACCGTCGCGGCCGGCTTCTCCTCGAACAGCGTCTCCGGGACCCCGCGGTAGATGCCGAGCAGCGCCGGCTCGCGGCTGACCAGCAGGTCGCGCCGCCCGTCGCCGTCGAGGTCCCCCCCGTGCTCGACCACGATCACGCCCCCCAGCGACAGGCGCCCCGAGGTCTCGGTCATCAGCCGCACCTTGACCGGCAGCGTGAGCACGCGGTCCGCGGTGCGCCGGAAGGGGGTCTTGCCCCCGCGGTTGATGAACAGCGGCACCTTGATGCGTACCTCGCTGCGCACGAAGATGCGCACGCCGTCGCCGACCGACGGCGAAGGCACGTAGGGCAGCGCCAGGTCGGGCAGCCCGTCGCCGTTCAGATCGTCGAGCACCGGATAGCGCATGTAGCCGGGGACCGACAGGACGAGCCGGCGGCCGTCGTTCAGACCCCAGTCCTTGAGCGCCATCAGGACGACGGCGTGCCCCACGGGACGGTTCACGGCGAGCACGTCCATGAACCCGTCGCCGTTGAAGTCGACGAATTCGAGGCGGTGCTCCTTGGCCTCCGGCAGATGGATGCGGTGGGAGCGCTCGCGCGAGAAGCGGCCCTCGAGGTCGCCCGGAAACACGTTGAGCCCCTGCGCGTCCAACGTCGCGAAATCGAGCGACGGCCCCCTGTCGAAACGGCCGACCACCCACGCTCCGATGCTGACGCGCTGACGGTAGCGTTCATTTGCGTGCAGCGCCGTCGTCTCGACCGTCTCGCGCAGCGCGGGGGGCAGGATGGTCGGCTCATCCTTGCCGTAGAACAGCTGGTAGCCGGCCAGCGAGACGTCGACCACCTCCGGCTTGCCGTCGCCGTCCATGTCCGCCACCAACTGCCGCCACAGGATCTGCTTCGAATTGTGCGGCAGGCCGAGGCCGGCCGGATAGCCTAGTCGGCGCGGATCGCCCGCGGTCGGCACGACCCACCAGCCGATCCCCGTGCGCACGAGGATCTCTCTGCTCTGCGGTGTCCCGTCGATGTCCGTGACGTCGAACAGCGCGGCGCCGGCGGGCAGCTTCAGCACGCGGTCGGCCTTGGGGCGCAGGCCCTGCTTGCGGCCGTTCCACAGCCAGATCTCCGTGGGTGTCACCAGCATCAACTCGTCGAGCCCGTCGCCGTCGAGGTCGCGCAGGATGCGGTAGCTGACCCGTTTCGGGCCTTCGAGCTCGATCACGTCGAACTCCATCCCGGCGACCGCGGCGCAGCACAGCAGGAGCAGCGCGGTGCAGACTCTCACCGTGCGACCTCCACGAAGACGATCCCGGTGCGCGCGGGGATGGCGGCAAGCTGCTTTCCGGAGCGCACGCGCCCGAGCGACGTCCCGTCCGGCTTCGAGCCCGTGTTCAGCTGCACGTCGAGCTTTGCCGCTTGTACGAGCTTGCCTTCGCCGTCCCCGACGAGCAGGCGCACGCCGTTGCCGCGCTCGACGGCTTCGGGCCGTCCGTCTCCATCGAGGTCCGGCAAGAACGTGACGGGCGGCTGCGGGTCGAGGTTCATCAGGGCGTCGGGCCCGATCCTGCCCTTGTAGGTCCAGGCCGCCGGCGCGTTGAAGCGCTTGCCGTCGAACAGATAGACCTGGTACAGGCCCGGAGCGCTCCCTGTCGCCAGCCCGATCACGCCCATGTCGATCGTGCACAGCACGAGGTCGAGGTCGCCGTCCGAGTCCACGTCGAGCAGGTCGGGCCGGATCAACGCCCCCGCGACCTTGATCGCCGAGGCGGGCGGGTACAGCCCGTTCTTCTCCTTGTTCCACACGCGCCCCTTGAGCCACAGCCAGGCGTGCGTGTCGAACGAGGCGAAGATGCCCGCCTTGCCCCACGAGGGCGTGATCAGCAGGTCGAGCCGGCCGTCCCCGTCCACGTCGGCGATGAGGATCTGCGTGCGGCGCAGCGCGGCCGCCTTGGCGCCGGCCTCCTCGTCATGCAGCGCGATGCGCTCGACCAGCTTCGGCCCCTTGTAGACGAGGATCTGCTTGTCTTCGAAGAAGACCAGCTCGCTGCCCGCGCCGGACCAGTTGCCCGCCACCGGCACGGCGATCTCGTACTTGATCGCGAAGGTCTCGTTGCGCCGGATCTCGATCGTGCTGCGTGGAGGGATCGGCACGAGCTTGCCGTTGACGTGGAATCCGTCCAGGTCGGGCAGCACCGCGTCGTCGATGCCGTCGCCGTCGACGTCGCCGGGCGAATCGAGCAGCGCCGGCAGGCCGGCGCCCAACGCTCCGAGAAGGCACCGCGCTCCGGCCGGCCCGCGTTTGGAGGCGTCCCCCATCGGGTCCGGCACGGCGTGGTAGTAGCCGTCGATCACGAAACCGCACAGCCCCTTGCCGACTACCGTGACCGCCGGTGCGGCGATGCGGGTGACCGGCTGCTTGCGCAGGCCGTGCTTCGTGCCGCGAAAGATGAACAGCTCCTTCGCGGTGACCGCCACGATGTCCTCGAAGCCGTCGTTGTCCAGGTCCACGACGCGGACCTGGTGGACTTCAGCTCCGAGATCGATGGATTGGAGAGTGAGACCAGCCAGGAGTAGAGCGGAGAGCATGAGTAGGGAGCGATTCTACCCCGCTCGTGCTCCCTGTCGCCGCGTCAGTCGGTCAGCTCGGCACGGCCGAAGACGAGCGCCGCGGCCAGCGGCAGACCGAGCACGAAGACCAGCGCGCCGCCGAGCTCCGGCACCCCGTACGGCGGCCATTGGGCGCTCGACAGCCCGCGCCCGAAGTCGCGCAGCTGCACCCAGAACCCCTCGGTCGCGCGCAACGGAGAGGCAGCCGCGACGTCGTCCGCCAGACCGAGCACGTTGGGCAGATAGTGCAGCATCATCAAGAGGAAAAGCGCGCTGAACACCGCACCCGCGGCGGAGCGCGTCCAACTGGAGATGAGCATGCCCAGCCCGGCCGCCGTCAACAGCGCCGGCAGCAGGATCAACGACGCCCACCACGCGCGCGCCCGCAGGGTCGCCGCCGTGAAGTTCGTGTCCTGCTCGATCTCCTCGGTGAACTTCCAGCCGCCATCCGCTTCGCCGCCGCCGCCCGCCATGGGCACGTCTCCGAACCCGAGATCGCTCCCCGCCAGCGCGGCCGATCCCAGGCACAAGATCAGGAACAGCGTCGCCAGCACGGCCAGCGCGCAGGCCTTGCCGAGCACGAAGCCGGCGCGGCCGACGGGCCGCGGCAGGATCCAGCGCACCGTTCCCCGGGTGCGGTCGCCGGCGAGCGTGATCGCGCCCGCGAAGACCAGGAAAAAGGCGGCGATCGCACCGCCTTGCTTGGCCGCCTCCGCGAACGCGGACCAGCTGGTGAAGCGGTGCGGTGTGGTCTTGCCTATGAAGTAGGTCCCCACCGCGGTGAGCAGCAGGCCCAACCAGATCAGGGAGCTGCGCGCGAGGTCGCGCAGCTCCGCGCGGAAGCAGGCCCCGAGTCCACGCAGGGCCTTCACCGGTCCACCTCGCGCAGATAGAGGTCGTCCAGCGTGTGGCGCTGCAGCGCCAGCTCGAAAACGCGCACGTCCGCGCCCACGCAGGCCGCGGCGGCGTCCGCCGCCTGCGCCTCCGTGGCTTTCAAGATCAGCACACCGTCCTGCGCGTCGCAGCCGAGGTCGGGCAGCGCCTCGGCGATGGCGGCGCGCGCGCGTTCCGGGTCGTTCACGCGCAGGCGGTAGCGCGAGTCCTCGGTGTGCAGCAGGTCCTCGACCGCCCCCGAGCGCAGCGTGCGTCCCGAGACGAGGATGGCCGCGTGCGTGCACAGCCCTTCGACCTCCGCCAGACGATGCACGGAGACGAGCACGGTCGCGCCCCGCGCGTGCTCCTCCTGCAGGATGCCGCGGATCATCTGCAGCCCCTTCGGGTCGAGGCCGTTCTGCGGCTCGTCCAGCACGAGCAGGTCCGGCGCTCCGAGCAGCGAGCAGGCGAGCCCCAGGCGCTGGCGCATCCCGTGGCTGAAGCCACCCGTTTTGCGGTCGGCCGCGTAGGAGATGCCCACGCGCTCGAGCACCCCCTGGTCCGCTTCGATTCCGGCATAGGCACCCGCACGCTTGATCGTCTCGCTCGCCGTCAAGTGGGCGGGGAACACGGCGTCCTCGATCAAGAAGGATGCCTTGGCGACGGCGGCCACGTGATCGCTTACGTCCATGCCCAACACGCGTGCGGACCCGGCGTCGGAGCGGATCAGGCCCGCGAGGATGCGCAGCGTGGTGGACTTACCCGCCCCGTTGGGGCCCAGGAGGCCGAACAGGCTTCCGGACGGCACTTCGAGGTCCAACCCGCAGAGCGCCTCGTGGGGGCCGTAGCTCTTGTGGAGTCCCGAGCATTCGACCGCCGCGGGCATGGCGTAGAGGGTATCTGATTTGGGCCGTAGCCTTGGACCCGGCCCTAGCCTCCGCCTTGGAGTCGAAGGCTGAGGCTGAGGCCGAGGCTGAGGGTGGGTTACGCTGTACCCCACCGTGGACCTGCGCACGACGCACACCGTCCTGTTCAAGAAGTTCGCTCACTTCTACGACGCGGGCGTACCGCTCGTGCAGGCGCTGGAGACCGCGGCGCGCGACCTGCCGGCGGGCGTCAAGGAAGCCGTCGACGGGATCACGAGCGAAATCTACCGCGGGTCGAGTCTCGCGGAAGCCTTCGCGCAACGGCCGGAGTTGTTCGGCGCGGACGTCGTGGAGCTCTTGCGGGTGGGGGAGCGGCGCGGCGACCTGAGCACCGCGGCCCGCAGCATCGCCTCGGGTCTCGAGGATCTGGTGCTGGCTGCCACCCGCGTGAACCATGCCGGACTCGACGCATTGCTACGAAAGGTCGAGGGAGGCGGAATCCTGCACCTGGAGCAGGACGGCGCCAACGGCGAAGGGCGCATCCGCGTGCGTGACGGCGACCGGCTGCGTCCCGAGGGCGAGACCGACATCCTCGAGCTCATCCCGGCCCTGATGGAGCGCGCGCGCATCGGGGCGGCCGGGGGCCAGGGCGTGTTCCTGTGGGAGCAGCGCATCGTGCGCGCCGCCGTGCTCATCGGGACGCGGGCTACCAGCGCGGTGGTGCGCATCTCCGGCCCGCTGCCGCCGACGCCGCGCGAGCTCGGAGCCTGGCTCAAGGGCCCGCCCACCGTCATGTGTGTAGCCGGGCCCGTGCGCGACGACAAGGACGCCGTCTTGTGGTCGGTCGTGAAGGCCCTGGCGGAAGCGGATGCGAAGGTGGTGAGCGTGGGGCTGCCGGTCCCGGAGACGCTCGAGGCGGACGATCTTGAAGCCGCGGTGGCCCAGGATCCCGACGTGCTCTGCATCGCGCGGATTGGGGGCCGCGATCAGGTGCAGGAGCTTGGGCGCTGGGTGGCTGCGGGCCTTCCGGCCGTCTGCGGGATCGACGCGGGCAGCGCGGAAGCCGCGCGCAGGCAGCTGCAGGTGTGGATCCTGAGGGATCTCGTAGGTCCCGTGCTCGAAGTGAGGGGCCACGACGTCATCCGGCGTGGGAAGCGCAACAAGAACTCGCAGCCCAAAAGGGGGTAGCGCACCGAGCGCCGTTGTTGCGATACTAAGGGCGACCACAGCTTGTTGAGGTGGGCTTCGGACAAACCGAGGTGGCCGGTCGGGCTAGCTGTGGAGGCCCCAGCTTGCTGGGGCCTGCTAATTAGTGAGCCGTTAGCCACCCGCCGGCGAGCGCAGCCGACATTCGCAGGGTAGGGCGGCCACATGGGGCCGCCGCCACAGGCAGCCGCACGCCGCCTTGACGGTAACTAGGCGAAGAGGGTCGCTCGGCCGCACGCAACTGGTTAACGCGTGTGACTGCTCAGCCCGCGCTCGCGAGCCACGGCAATTGGCCCCGCTCACAGAGACGATGCTTATCTCTCAAGCGCACCAACTAGGGGCCAATTGACGGTAACTAGGCGAAGAGGGTCGCTCGGCCGCACGCAACTGGTTAACGAAAGAGGGCGGCTCGTGGTGAGCCGCCCAGGTGTTGCCGTCCTCCGTTCGAGAGGACCCGTCAGTCGTCCCGTTAGGGGGACGGCTTCCTTTTCGGACTACACATAGGCGACCACCTCCTTTCAGCAAGCCTCGCCGCGCGCGCGCCTATCCGTCGGCGCCGCTGCGGCCTCCTTGCCCGTCCCGCCCGTCGGCAGGACCCGAGCGCGGTGCGCGACCGGAGTCACGCGCCGCTATTCAGAGCATAACCCACCCACCAGGTAGGCCGGACTCTATTCCTATAGATCGGCACTGACACTCGAGCACGGAACCCGGAGCGGGGCGGCTAGCTGGTGGCTTCGGCCACGCTCTCGCGCGCACGGCCGGCTGCGTGGGACACGCGCTCGAGGAAGCCGTTGAGCTGTCCGCGCGTCTTGGAGCGGAAGTCCTGGTCCTTGATCGAGCCGACGTTGATGTTGACGTTGTCGGCCGCCAGCTTGGCCGCCGCCTCGGCCAGGAGCGCCGCTCCGCCGCCGTCCGTGACGGCATTGGGGTTGCCGATGTGCACCGCCTCGGCCGACAGCTCGCAGATCTCGGCGCACAGCTCCGCGGTGCGCAGGGGCACGGTCGTGGCTTGTCGCGTCGCCTCTTGGATCGTCTTGCTGCGCGCCTTCTTCTCGTCGTCGCTCTCCTTGGGCAGCTTGAAGGCTGCCAGCACCGCCTCGAAGGCGGTCGCGTCCTCCCGCGCCAGCTGCTGCAGCTCGGCCCGCACCGTCTCGGCCCGGGCGCGGATCTCGGTCATGCGCTCCTCGACCTCTGCGAACTTCTTCCGACCCAGCGTCAGGTTGGAGACCATGCCCACGAGCGAAGCGGCCATCGCGCCGGTCATCGCCGCGGCCGATCCGCCGCCCGGTGTCGGATTCTTGCTTTGCAGCGCGTCCAGGAAGGCCTGCGGCGCGTCGTATGCCGAGCGCATGCTCTCGATGCGCGTCTCGATCACCGACTCCGGCGTGAAGTTCGTGCACTTCGTCGCTTCCTTGAAGCCTTGGTCGATGGCGTCGCGCGGCACGAGCCCGATCATCTCGCTCTCGCGCACCTCGACGCCGCGCTCGCGCGCCTTCTGCTCGATCACCGAGTAGACCTTTTGCGGTCCGGTCTTGCGGTAGTCGACCAGGTTCATGGAGACCTGCGCGCACTTCTGCTCCTCGAGCATGAAGCCCATCCCCTTGACGCCCGGCAGGCCGCCGTCCTTTTCGCGCACCTCCTTGGCGATCGCCTTCGCGATCTCGACGTCCTGGGTTTCCAGGTTGACGTTGTAGGCGATCAGCCAGAAGCGTGCGCCTACTCCCGTGGCGCCGGCTGTGGGATGGATGTGGTGCGGGCCGAAGTCGGGCTCGCGCTCCGCATCGGTCCCGATCAGCTCCTTCAGCTTCTCGAACTGGCCTTTGCGCACCTTGACCAGGTTGCCGCGCCCCTCACGCAGCGCCGCGTCCCCGTAGCAATAGGTGGGGATCTCCAGCTCGCGGCCGATGCGCTCCGCCAGCTCGCGTGCCAGCTCGACGCAGTCCTCCATGGTCGAGCCCCCCAGCGGCGTGAAGGGGATCACGTCCGTCGCCCCCATGCGCGGGTGCTCGCCCGTGTGCTGGTTGAGGTCGATGTGCTTTTTCGCCTCCGCCGCGCAGCGGAAGGCGCCCTCGAGCACCGCCCGGCCGGGGCCGGCAATCGTGATCACCGTGCGATTGTGGTCCGCGTCGGACTCCACCGACAGGAGCATGACACCGGGCACGGAGCGGATCGCGTCGGAGACTTTCTCGACGACGTCCAGCCTGCGCCCCTCGGAAATGTTCGGTACGCACTCGACCCATCCAGCCATGAGGCGGCCAAGTCTACGCGCCGCTCCCCGTCCATTCCAGACTGACGAAGTAACGGTTACCTCATCCCGTGTGCGTAACTCCGGACGCGCGTGGGGGTTGGACGCGGCCGGTGCGGCCGCGTTTTCTACAGCTGCGGCGTTCCCGACTGGGCGCGCTGAGCTATCCCCTCTTGCGCGTCAGGCGCACGAACGCCAGTCCCAGGCAGAAGAGCAGCACGAGGCCGCCGCCGCCGAACAGCGCGCCGCGCCTGAACACGGAGTCGATCATGTCCATCCCACGCCCGACGGACTCGTCGATGGCCTTCGTCGCGAGCCTGTCTACGTCAGCCATGACCGCCCGGCGCTGTTCGTCGACCGCGTCCAGGATGATCCTGCGCTCCTCACGCAGCGCCTCCAGCACAGCTTCACGCTCCTTGCGGATCTGGTCGAAGACTGCCTCGCGCTCCTTCTCGAGCGTGTCGAGGGTCGCCAGGCGCTGGGAATCGACTTCCTCGAAGATCGTCTCGCGCTCCACCTTCAGCGCGTCCAGCGTGGCCACTCGCTGCTCGTCCACCAGCCTGCCGATCTCCTGCCGCTCGGACTGGACCAGCTCCGTGAGCTTCTCCCGCTCCGCGGCGACGAGCTCGGGCAGGTCGGTCTGCAGCTTGCTGAGCTGCTCCAAAGAAGCGCTCATGCTGGCCACCTGCCGCAGCGTGGCGTTCTTCTCCTCGCGCGTGAGCAGCTGCTGCTCGATCACGTACTCGGCCTGCCAGCGTGCCTGATGCGGGGCCGCCTCGATGTAGAGGTCGAGCCGCTCGAGGCCGTTCGCGATGCGCTCCTCGACGCGCTGCAGGGTCGCGAACGGTGAACGGCGCACGCTGCTGGCGTGTCTGGCCAGCACCGGCCCGGTGGTCGGACGGTTGAGCAGCGAGCCCCGAATCGGATTCTGGTCGACCCACTCGTAAACCAGCCGCTTGCCGCGCTCGCCGTCGGTGAACTCGAACGCGACCTGCTCGATCTCGGCTTCGAGCTCCTTGGCGGCCGCGACGGCGATCCCTTGGTACGGCCCGAACAGGTTGCTGCCCACTCCCGTCTCGAAGTATTGGGTGTGCTGGGCGGCGAGCGCGAAGGTGTCCATCAGCGCTGCGACGGGATCGTCGCGCAGCGCTGCCGTCTGGCAGGCGCCGACCGCGTCCATCTTCCAACGGATGGCGTTGCGGCGCAGGGTCGTGTCGTCCGACTTGAAGCCGATCTCGTCCGCGGCAATTTCGACCACGGCCGTCCAGTGCCGGACGTACTCGATCATGCGCATGCGCAGCTCGCGCTGGGAGATCTTCGGATCTTTGACTTCCTTGATCAGGCCGCCGGAGCCGGAGCCATGGCAGCCCGTCAGGGCGAGTGCGAACACGAACAGGAAGAGCCCTCTTTGCTTCTGCATAGCGCGGCCACCGTACCAATCCCGGCAGTGCGTGTCAGGAGGAGACCGGCGCCGCAGGGCTCGCGCCCGCGCGCGGCCATCGGTACCCTGGCGCCGCGCATGCTGGGCAACTTCCAACCGCTCGTTGAAGCCGCGGGGCTGGTGCGCAAGTCGTTCTGGCCACTGGTGCTGTACGGCGCCGGCGTCTACCTGATCGCCGGCGTCCTGCTGGCGCCGCTCGTCCTGTGGATCCTGGCCGAAGTGCTGTCGCTGGCGCACTCGGACGTCATCGTCAACTACGACGTGGCCGCCCTGGCCTTCAGCTTGAACGGCATCCTGCTCGGCTTCTTGTGGGCGCTCGTGTTTTGCTCGCTCGCGGTCGTCATCCTCGGCGGGGGCGTGCTGCTCATCGCCGTCGCCCACACGGGGCGCAACATTTCCCTGCGACGGCTCGTGCGGCGCTCCGTGGCCCTCGTCCACCGCGTCCCGGGGCGCGGCGTGCTGAAGCTGACGCTCTGGATCGTCGCCCTGGTCCCCCTCATCGGCGCCGCGGCCACTGCGTTCTGCGCACTCCTGCTGGCGCCCTTCGGCGCAGGGCCCGTGGAGCATTGGCTGCCTGACGAAATCCGCGAGATTGCCTGGGTCGCCCCCGCCTTCATCGCGCTCTTCTGCCTGGCCTACACGCTCTACGTGCGCTGGTCCATGACCCTGCACTGCCTGGCCATCGAGCGCCTCTCGTTGACGAAGGCGCTGCGCCGCAGCGTCGAGCTGGTGCGCGGTTCCTTCTGGCCGGTGGCCCGCGTGCTCTTGCTGCGCCACGTGGCCGCCGCACTCTTCCTCGGGCTCGCCGCCCTGCTGTTCGGGCTGCTGGACTCGCTGACCCTGGGCCTCGTCGGCCAAGAAGGCTCGTCGTTTCCGGGCTTGGTGGCGCTCGTGATCGTGCTGGACGCTCTTGGTTTGGGCCTGGCCGCGATCGTCAGCCTGAGCCACGGAATTGCGACCGGCACCATCCTCTACTTCCGCTTGCGGGGCGGCAATGCGGCGGCCGACCTCGATGTGGACGAGCCCGACATCGTTGCCGCCGGCTCACGGCGCCGCTTGCTCGGTGTCGTCGGGATCTTCGCCGCGTTCGGCCTGGCCGTGGGGCTCATGGTGCCCGAGGTCATCGAGGGACTGGAGGACCTGGATACGAAGGTCGCGGTCACGGCGCACAGAGGCAGCTCCGCGCGCGCTCCCGAGAACACGCTGGCGTCCGTGGAGGCGGCCGTCGAGGACGAAGCTGACTTTGCCGAGATCGACATCCAACCTACGAGCGACGGAACGCTCGTGCTGATGCACGACGCGAGCCTGAAGCGCACGACCGGCGTGGACCGCACGGTTGCGCAAACGACCGACGCCGAGATCGGGGCCCTGGATGCGGGAAGCTCCTTCGGCGCCGCGTTCGAGGGGGAGCCGGTTCCCACGCTGGACGACGTGCTGGCCCTGGCCCAAAACCGCATCGAGCTCAACATCGAGCTGAAGGTGTACGGGGAGACCGACCGGGCCGCGTTCGCCGCGGCGGTCGTCGAGGCCATTCACGAGGCGGATTTTGCCGGCGACTGCGTGATCCAGACCACGGACGCTCCGATCCTGGCCGAAGTACGCAAGCTGGACCCGAGGCTCGAGATCGGCCTGATTCTTGCCGTCAGGGTCGGCCGCATCGAAAGGCTCGACGTGGACTTCTACAGCGTCCCGCGCAAGTTCGCGACCGTCGCTTTCATCCGTAGGGCGCACGAGAGCGGACGGCAGGTCCTCGTGTGGACAATCAACGACCGGGTCTCGATGGAGCGGTTCATCAACCGAGGCGTGGACAGCATCATCACCGACGACCCGCGGCTGCTGCGCAGGATCCTGGACGAACGCTCGGAGGCGGACGAACTCTACGCCGCCCTGGTGCGGCTGTTCCGG
>JAPUHK010000117.1 GCA_027297745.1 Planctomycetota bacterium
GCGTGATCCGGAGCGCGCTGTACCAGGACCTCAAGGGCGTCGATGCCATGGCCGCACTGAGCGACTTCCAGCACGGGCTGTGCTGGTTCGTGCAGGACACCAAGCGCTGCAAGAAGACGATCAAGATCCCCACGGACGTGCTCTTGCTCAACCTGGCCTGCCGCAAGGTCAAGACCTAGGTCCACTACCGCCGCGGACCTGACGACGCGGCAGCGCGTTCAAGTCACCTAGCCACAGAACGTTGTGCGCATGTCGAGAAAGATCGACACGCGTGCGCTGGTTCAGCGGTACGCCCTCTTTCCACCGTACTCAGCCCTGCTAAGCTGGTCGACGGAGGAAGGACATGAGGGCAAGTCTGATTGCACTGGTCGTTGCCGTGCTACCGGCGGTGGCCTTTGCGGACCCGATTCTCGGCTGGACGTTCGACGATCCGACGCCCACGGTCGGGCCGTTCGAGACGGTCATCATGAACGCCACGCTCACGAACGATGCGGCGGCGGACATGAACTTTCTCGGGGCCGACGTCGACGGCGGAGCCTGGACTCACGGGACTATTTCGGGAGGTGGCCCCTATGTCTTCACCTTCGGACCGGCAGCCAGCTTCTTCCCCCAGTTCTCCGGCCTGATCCTCGCCCCCGGCGATTCGTTCTCTTTCGTCTTCGGCACGCTAACGCCGGTGGGTGGCGGGCCGGTGGCACCGGGTATGTACACGTCCTTGCCTGGAGGCAGAATCGGCTTCTTCATACAGCCTACCGGGCGGTTCTTGGTGCAAGTCACAGACGGCCCCTTCACGGTCACCGTTGTACCCGAGCCGTCGATCTCAGCGCTGCTGTGTGCAGGCCTCGGCCTTTTCTTCCTGCGCCGCCGGAAGCGCGCAGCTTAGCTTCGTCTCGCTACGAACAAGGCCCGCCTGAGCGCGGGCCTTTTTTCGTTTTTCGAGCGCAGCGCACGGCTGCACTGCACCACGCTTGACTACGCACGCGACCCGTCGTTTGCGCATGCGTTTCCTGCGTGTCCCTTCTCTGTACGTGCATGGCCCATATCGTCGGGCGTTTTGGTGCATTGGCGCGGGAGGTTCCTTGCGCGCCAACAACATGGCGCGCGCGGCGCGGCCAGTTGCACAAGAGAGGCCGGGGTACCGGCGGTAACGCTCCGTGGCACGTGCATTGCCTAAGTAGGGGTACGAGGAGCACACATGAAAATCACCAACAACTCTCTCCGTTTCCTGACCCTGGCCGGCCTCCTGACCGGCCTGCTCGCCGCCGCATCACCGGCGGAGGCGCGCGGGCGCGATCACAACGACGGCAGGTTCGGGCGCGCCGGGCAGCGCGGTCCATTGCATCACAGGGGCGGCGTGCGGAGTCATCACCGTGGAGTGGGTCGGCACGCCCACCACAGATTGGGCCGGCACACCCAGCGTCGATTCGGCATACGCGCCCACCGCCGTCCCCGTGGAAACCGGGGACACCATCGCCGCCCCTACTTCGCCTACCGCTCCTATAGGTATGCGTACACGCCCTACCGCTACCGCAACTTCAGCTACTACGGGTATCCGACCTTCGGACGCAACTACTCCATTCCCTACGACGACACCAGTTACGGCGCCCCGCCGAAGGCCGCCGCAAACGGACCTGTTGAGCAGGCGAGCGCTGACGAGACTCTCGCCACGGGAACGGCCCGCGACCGCACGAACGGCGCGGGCTGGTCCCTCTTGAGGGAGGGCAAGTACGCAGACGCCGTGCGCGCCTTCAGCAACCTCGCCGCCAAGCACCCGAAGGACGGCGCCTTCAAGCTCGGCTTCGCGCTGGCGGCAGCGCACACCCACCGCGAGCGTGGGGCGTGGGCCATGCGGCGCGCGCTGCGCATCCATCCGAACGCGCTGCACTACCTGGAGCTGGACGAAAAGCTGAAGTACCAGGTGCACGGCCTGGTCGACACGTACGGCGCCGCGCTCGACGAGCTCGAGCGTCCAGACGAGGCGTTCATGGTCGCGGCGCTGCAGTACCTGTTGCAGGACCGCAAGGCGGCGCACAAGGCTGCAGTCAGGGCCGCGCGGGACGGCGACCAGGACCAGAGCCTCACGAACCTGAACAAGCTGATCGCGGGACTGCCCAAGGTGAAGGCGCCCGCCCCGGCGAAGCAAGCGCCGCAGCGGCAAGTTACGGCCAAGGGGAAGACGTCCTGATGTCTTGGCTCGCGCGGCTGCCGCTGGCGGTCTTCTTCTTCCCGTCGGTGCTGTTGGTAATCACCGCGCTCCTCATCGCATGGTTGGTCTGGCAGACGGCCGGCCGCCCCGTGCCCAAGCGGGTTCGGGTGCGGCCGCGCCGGCTAACCGTTGGCGCCTTTCGTGGCCGCCGCCCGCGCCATTCGACGTCGGTCTGGTTCGAGGGCTGGTAGCGGGCGCTCCCCGAGCGTCGGGCGCCGCCTGGCCACCGAACCGCCTCCCGCAGCGAAACCCAGCGGCGCTGGCGCCAACCTGTAGAATCTGCACCTACGAAAGGACCGATACTTGGCCACGAACACATCGCAGCCGGCAAGCGCCCCCCGACCCCCCTGTGAAGGCGCCTCATGAGCAGGGGCAAATACACCGCCGGCAAACGCGCGCGCGACATCGCGAAGTCCAAGAAAAAGCAGGAGAAGGCCGAGAAGCGCTGGGTGAAGCGTGAGGAGGGCACCCACGCAATCCCCATCGCCGACGTCGTGGAGGTCACCGGCGACCAGCCCGACGTCAAGGAGGCCACGCCGGCGGAGCGGGCGGCGATGGGCGCGAAGACGATCCCCTGCCGGCTGTTCGTCGGCAGCCTGAGCTGGGATACGACCGACGACGACCTGACTACGGCCTTCGGCGAGTACGGCAAGGTGGCCGAGGCCGTCGTCGTCAATGACCGCGACACCGGCCGCTCGCGCGGGTTCGGCTTCGTGACGATGGCGAACCGCAAAGACGCCACGAAGGCCATCGACGAGCTGCACGAGTCGGAGCTTCAGGGCCGCGTGATCGTCGTCAACGTCGCCACCGAACGCTCGCGCTAGGGCGCGCGCACCCGGCTAGTCGCTGGAAGGGACGCCGATCTCCGTGTCGTGGAAGGCGCGTACGACCACGTCGTTCGCATCCCTGCTCTTGACGTCGTGCAGGACCCTTCCGTCGTCCTCAACATCGACCCAGTCCACCACCTCGCCGCGCTGGCCTTGTTGGTAGCCAAGGCCCGATACGAGGAACTCAACTTGTGTTCCCGGCTGCAGCTTCTCTCCCATTTTCACCTCTATCCGGCCGGCAGCGGCTAGTCTGCAAACGCCTTCATAACCGTTTCGATCGTGGCCAGGATCGATTGCGCGTCCTGTTGGATTCGCGCGACCTCCCGCACGAGCGCAGCGTTGGCCTTCTTCATCGCAGCGAGCTTGGCCTGTTCCGCGGGTTTGGTTGTCGTCGCCGTCGTGACCGCCGCCTCTTGTTCGCCCAGACGGACGGAGTAGGCATCCAGTTGGATCTTCAGCTTGCGCGCGTCATCCGCCAACCGGCGCAACCGTAGCCGCAGCGGGTTGAGTTGCTTGTTCTCGGCCGCCATACGCTGGGCCACGATCTCCTTCGACGCCGCGATCTGCGCCTGCGCAATCGTGAGCGCAGCCGCCTTATCCTCCTCCCCCTCGAAACCACCGGTTCCCAGCTTGTCCTTCAAGATGCCAACGGCGGGGACGCCGTAGACGGCCGCGGCGGCCCCCAGGACCTCCCCCACGATATTCATCGCGTTCTCCGCAAAGGAGACCTGGAGCGAAGCGACGGCGGACGGGTTCGTCTCGAACTTCTTCATCCGGTAATGGATCGGGGATTCCTGCACCACGACGAACTCGTTCTTCCCGTCGCCCTCGGCGAAGGTGTGATCGAACACGACCTCCCAGTCCTTGTCGTTCGTACCGGAGGGCAGGAACGTCTTGCCTTCCGCACCGCCGGTGCGCAGCCGCGGATCG
>JAPUHK010000118.1 GCA_027297745.1 Planctomycetota bacterium
AACGTGGTCAGCGGCGAGGTGCCCGAGGTGCTGCGCAACAAGCGCCTCGTGGTCCTTGATCTCGCCATGATGGTCGCGGGCACGAAGTACCGCGGCCAGTTCGAGGAGCGCATCAAGGCCGTGATGACCGAGGTGCGCCGCTCGAAGAACGTGATCCTGTTCATCGACGAGCTGCATACGCTGGTCGGTGCGGGAGGCGCCGAGGGCGCCATCGACGCCAGCAACGTGCTCAAGCCCGCGCTCAGCCGCGGCGAGCTGCAGTGCATCGGGGCGACCACTCTGGACGAGTACCGCAAGTACATCGAGAAGGACGGCGCGCTCGAGCGCCGCTTCCAGCAGATCCTCGTGGATCCGCCCTCCAAGGAGGAAGCCCTGGCGATCCTGCTCGGGCTGCGCGACAAGTACGAGGCGCATCACCGGGTGAGCTACACCGACGACGCACTCGGGGAGGCCGTGGAGCTCTCGACCCGCTACATCACCGGCCGCTACCTCCCCGACAAGGCCATCGACGTGATGGACGAGGCGGGGGCCCGCATACGGCTGCGCGCCATGACCCATCCGCCCAATCTCAAGGAGCTCGAGGCGGAGATCGGCCGCTTGGACAAGGAGAAGGAGGAGGCTGTCGCGGGCCAGGACTTCGAGCGCGCCGCGCGTTTGCGCGACCAGGTCTGCAAGCTGCGCAAGAAGAAGGAGCAGGCGCTCAAGGAGTGGCGCGAGACGAGCCGCGAGGAGGACGGCGTCGTCGACATGGACGTGATCCAGGAGACCGTCTCCAAGATGACCGGCATCCCGCTGACGCGCCTGGAGAAAGGCGAAGCGGAGCGGCTGCTGCAGATGGAGAAGGAGCTGCACCGGAGCGTCATCAGCCAGGACGAGGCCATTGTCTCCATCGCCAAGGCCGTGCGGCGCGCCCGCGCGGGCCTCAAGGACCCCAACCGTCCCATGGGGACGTTCATCTTCCTCGGCCCCACGGGCGTCGGGAAGACGCACCTGGCCAAGGCGCTCGCACGCTTCATGTTCGGCGAGCAGCACGCGCTGATCCAGATCGACATGTCCGAGTACATGGAGAAGCACAACGTGTCGCGCCTGGTCGGCGCCCCTCCGGGCTACGTGGGCTACGAGGAGGGCGGCCAGCTGACGGAGAAGGTGCGGCGCCGGCCCTACTCGGTCGTGCTCTTCGACGAGATCGAGAAGGCGCACCACGACGCCTTCAACATGCTGCTCCAGATCATGGAGGAGGGGCGGCTGACGGACTCGTACGGACGCCACATCGACTTCAAGAACACGATCATCATCATGACCAGCAACGTGGGCGCCGACAAGGTGGCCTCGAACAGCGCGCTCGGCTTCCAGCAGGGCGACGAGGAAATGGACTTCCAGAAGATGAAGGGCAGGCTGCGCGACGAGCTGGAGCGCCACTTCCGTCCGGAGTTCCTGAACCGCGTCGACGACATCGTCTACTTCCGCGCGCTCAGCCGCGCGGATCTCAAGGAGATCATCGACATCGAGCTGCTCGCGGTGCGCGCGCGTCTCGACTCCAAGGGCTACAAGGTCATGCTGACCGACGCAGCCAAGGAGCTGATCATCGACGAGGGCTTCAACCCGAAGTTCGGCGCGCGCCCGCTACGCCGCGCGATCGAGCGCCTGGTCGAAGACCCGCTGAGCGAGGACCTCTTGCGCGGCGTCTTCAAGCACGGCTGCGAGATCGTGGTCCGCGCGAAGGAAGGCAAGCTCGTCTTCGACGCGAAGGACCCCGAGCCGACGCCGGAGCCGGAGCCGGAGCCGGCCAACGTGAACGGCGGCAAAGAGTAGCCGCTGGCCCCCCCCCGAGCTACACGGCCCGCTCTTCGGAGCGGGCCGCTTCTATTTGCGAGCAAGCTCGCAAACGGGAACGGGAGTGGGAGAGGGAGGGGGAGCGTAGGCCTCGTTACGATCCCGCTCCCCATCTCCCTCCCGGCGGCGCCGCCTTCAGGCGGAGCCGCTAGGCAGGGAGCGGGATCTCGATCTCCGCCTTGGCCTCGCGCACCATGCGCAGGACGTTGCCGTCCACGCCCATCACGACCTTGTAGGAGGCGCCGCCACGCCGCAGCTTGACGTGGTAGTAGAGGTCCGTGCCCCTTTGCACCTTCTTGAAGCTGCTGACCAATCCGCCCCCCACGGCCGCCTGGGCCGCGAGGATGACGGCCTTCGGCGCCTCCTCGGTGCGCAGCTGGGTCTCCTTCATGAGCAACACGCCCTGCGGGCTGAAGACCAGCTTGAAGTCCCGTTCGTCGAAGCGCTTCTGGACCCCGTAGGCGCGCTTGCCGTCGATGATCTCGAGCAGCGCGCCGGTGATGGTCCCGTTGGGCATCTCCTGGTTGGCCGCCTTGATAATCGAGCCGGGCAGCGACTCGATGGGGATCTCGACCCTCGCCTCGAGGATCGCGCCCGAGCGCTCGGCCTTGATCTCAATCCGGCCGGAGGGGTCGCCTTCGTCGAAGAGCTGCACCACTACGGGCGGCAGCGCTCCCATAGTCGATGTTTGACATCCCGCCACTAGCAGCAGACACCCCGCGAGCCGCATCCAGCGCATCTAGTCACCTCCTGCAGTTGCTGCATGAGACTATCCCACGGACCTCCCCCCACGAGCGTATAGCCGGGGCCGGGCGCGGTCCGCGCCGGATAGACTGGCGGGGTGCGGCTGGCGCTCGTCCTGCTCCTAACCTGCCTGACAGCGGCCGCGGACACGGTGTATCTCAAGGGCGGCCGCAAGATACGGGGCCGGATCGTCTCCGAGGACCCGGAGGTAGTGATCAACCCCTACAACTCGACGGTGAGCGGCATGGTGTTCGGCGTCGAGCGCTTCCCGAAGACCCGGGTCAAAAAGATCAAGCGCACGCTGCCGACGCACGAGCACGAGTTCTTCCGTCGGCTCGGCGAGTTGGAAACGGCTGAGCAGTGCCTCGAGCTGGCCGCCTGGTGCAAGCAGCGCAAGCTCAAGGAGCACCGGCTCTACGCGCTGGAGCGCGGCTTTTTCCTGGACCCCACGAACCGCGCGATCCGCAAGGAGTTGGGCGGCAAGCTGCCCAAAGGGGACCCTGCCGAGCACCGCAAGCTCGCCACCCGCTACCTGGAGGGGAACGACGAGGAGCGGGCCGCGGTCTTGTCCGAGATGCGCTCGAGCAAGGGCTTCCCGTGGTCCGAGCGCTACCTGCAGCGTGCGTTGCGTTCCAAGGGCCTCGGGAAGGGGCTCCAAGAGAACCGGCCGCTGGCCCTGCGCGCGAACAAGATCGAAAAGCCCGTCTACTTCACGATCCTGGTGCCGGACTCGTACGACCCGCTCGTGCCCACGCCGCTGCTGTTCGGCCTCCACGGCGGCGGCAGGGGGGGCAAGGACGGCAAGGAGGTCGTCGGCTCCGGCCGGCAGGCGATGCCGTTCTATCAGCGCCAGTGCGCCCGGCGCGGGTGGATCTGCGTTTGCCCGAACGCCGTCGTCGGCGGCTGGAGCAACCGCCTCAACCACGACGTGGTCGACGCGGTGCTCGACGAGCTGCGCGCGCTCTACAACATCGACGAGAACCGCATGTACCTCACGGGACACTCGATGGGTGGCGGAGGCACGTGGGCCCAGGGCCGGCGGCTGGTCGAGGTTTGGGCCGCGATCGCGCCCACCGCCTCCTTCCGCGTGCAGGGTCTCGCGCATCTCGAGAAGACCAAGACCGGGTTCTACGTCTATCACAGCGCCGACGACCCCCGCACGGGGATCGACGGTGTGCGCCGTTACATGCTGAAGCTGCCGGGCTCCAAGTCGGACTTCGTCTACACGGAGCTGCCGAAGCGGGGCCACTCCCTGCCGACCGAGGTGGTCGACGACATCTTCGTCTTCTTCGACATGCGGCGCCTGACCGAGGCGCCGCGCCGCAAGGCGGCGGTGCGGCCGCGTTCGTCGTTCCTGCGCAAGGTGAGCCGCGATGAGAAAAAGTACCTGCCCCCGCTCGAGGGCCGCGGAGACGGTGACCTCAAGCTCAACGGGCTCTTGAAGGACCTGCGCACCGGCGGCGGCGTTGCGGAGCAGGCCGTGCGTGCGCTGATCAAACACCCCGACCCCAAGGTCGCGTCGCGCGTGGGCAAGATCCTGCTCAACGCGAGGTCCTCCTCCGACGTGCGCATGTACTCCGCGCGCGTGCTGGCCGGCCGCAAGGCCAAGGAGTCCGTCAAGCCGCTCGGGCGGACGCTGCGCATCGAAACGGACAAGCAAGCCGTGCTGGCCATGCTCGATGCGCTCGACGCCGTAGACGACCCCTCGGCGATCCCTGCGCTCACCAAGTTCCTGCGGGTCCGGTTGGACTACTACGAGAGCCGGCTCGTGGGCAGCAGCATCCACTGGAGCGACTGGATCGCGATCGCGCCGACCATGGCGCGCGCCTGCAAGGTGCTGGAGCGCTACAGCGCCGAGAAGGCCGCCCCGATCGTGGCCAAGACCGTGCTCGAGGGGGTGCTGTTGCAGGACATCAAGGTCGTCTACGACCGGCAACTGCAAAACCCGACGCCCATCGCGCAGGCGCTGGCCGGCGCCGCGTGCGGCGCGCTCGGCAGCTTCGGCGATCCCTCGGTAGTGCCCACGCTGCGCCGCCTGACCAAGCGGGGGCCCTGGGCGCAGGACGGCGTCGTGCGCAGCCATGCCGAGCAGGCCATCGCGGCGTTGCAGCCCCACTAGCGGTGGGGTAGTGCCGGAGCCCTGACACGGCCGTGTCGCACCCCTGTACATAGGTCTCTGCAGGGGCCCGGGCCCGCGCTCGTTTCCCTCTGTAGAATCAGGGTTTGCGTCTGGTCCGGCCCCGGCTCCTGCGGCACGCGGGTTGCCGGGCCCTTCCATCCGAGGCCTCCATCATGCTGCTCAGGCTTTCCGCCATTCTGCTCTTCTGCGTCGTCGCGTCCCTCCTCGGGCTTGCGGTCCCCGCGGCCACACAGGAGCCCGAGGCCCCCCCGAAGCCCGAAGCGGGCCCCGCCATCGATCTCGGCAAGGTCCTGCGCGAGTCCAAGGAGTTCAAGGAGAAGTGCGCCGGCTTCCGCATCGAGTTCGAGGCCGGGCGCGTCTCGGCGGAGGGCGAGATCGTGTACCGCGGCGGCGGCCCCTGCGAGTACCTCGTGGGCGTCTTCCCCTCCAAGGCGCACGAGACCGTGGTGCTCCTGGACAAGGGACCCTGGACGGGCGAGGGCCGCCGTCCCCTCGAGTACATCGAGAACCTCGCCGCCAACCTGAACAACGCCTTGCTCGCCGCCGGCTTCAGGAAAGGCCGGCCGTTCCAATGGAACGCCGAGACGGGCGAGGTGCGGCCGCCCAAGGGTGAGACCGTGCACCTGTACGCCGAGTGGAAGGTGGAGGGCAAGCTGCACCGCGCGCGCACGAGCGACTGGCTGTGGAATCACGAGCAACGCAGCGTGATGAAGCCCGGCCAGTTCGTCTACACGGGCTCCGTGATCTACGACGAGGGCCCACCCACACACAAGAAGTGGCTCGGGGCGGAGGTCGACGGGCTGATCGTGGCCGTGCTCACGACCAGTTCCTCGCTGGTCGATCATACGGAGAAGGGCGGCATGTTCAACGGCGCGTACGAGGCCATCCCCATGCGCATTCCAGAGAGCGGCACGCGCATCCGGGTCGTCTTTTCCAAGAAGGAGCTCGAGGTCACGGAGAAGTACGAGCCGCTGAAGCTGCGCACCGATGAGCAGCGCAGCACGCAGCCGGCCACGACGCCCGAGGGGTTCGGCGGGGGCGCTAAGCAGCCGGGCGGCGCGGACGAAGATGACGAGGACGACGAGGACGACGAGAGCGACGAGGAGGACGACTAGTTGACGAGGCCCGAGGAGATCACGAGCCTGATCGCTCGCATGCGGCGCGTGCTCGTGAGGCGCCGTTTCGCGGCGGCGGCAACGCGGGGTGCGCTGGCCGGCGGCGCGCTTGGCCTGGCGATCCTCGTGCTCGGCAAGATCGTGCCCTCGATTCCGGCTGCGGCCGGCGTCGCCTGGATTTGCCTCGCCGCCGGAGCGGTTGCCGGTTTCGTGTGGGCCGCGCTGGGCCGCTCGATCTCCTCCTCCTCGGCGGCGCTGTATCTCGACCGGCGGCTGGGTACGCACGAGCGCATCGTGACGGTGCAGAGCCGGCCGGCGCACCCGCTGCGTCCGATCGTGGCACGCGACGTCGCGATTCCCGCCGCCTTGCCGCAACCGCCCCTGCCGCGCGAGACTGCGTTGTTGCCGGCCGCGCTGTTCCTGCTGTTCGCCGCCGGGCTCCTGCCCGAGGCGAAGGCCGCGCAGGATGCCCGAGGCTTCGTTGCCGTGGCCGCCCCGCAGACGGTGGCGGGGAGCGGCGACGCTGCGCAGGACGGAGACGCTTCCCCGGACACCGCGGCGCTGCTTGACGCGCTCGCGAAGGGGGAGCTCTCGCCGGCTGACGCGCGCGTGCTGCAGGACGCGCTCGATGCCGCCATAGGGCGGCCCGAAGAGCGCGCCCGCCTGCAGGACCTGCTACGGCGCGCGGAAGGCGGCGACCGCGCCGCCGCGCGCGAGGTAGCGGCCGCCTTGGACCGCGCGCGCGGCGGAGCAGGAGGCGGCGAGAACGCTGCCGGCGGCACCGCCTCCGAGGCGTTTTCCGCCCGTGCCGCGGACGGCGCCCCGCCGCCGGCGCTGTACCCCGAAAAGCAAGACTTGATTCGCGCCTACTACAGGGCGCTGGCACGAGAGGACGCGCGATGACGGCTACCGGAATCTGGCTCATCGGCGCGCGCGGCGCCGTGGGGACCTTGACCATCGTGGGCGCGCGGGCCATCGCGCGCGGGATGCTCGAGCCGACGGGCCTCGTCACGGAGTTGGCCGACCTGCGCGACCTCGCCTTGCCGCCCTTGGACTCACTCGTCTTCGGCGGCCACGAGCTTTGCGACCGCAATCTCGTGGAGTCCGCCCGCGAGTTTCGCAACAAGGCGGGGCTGCTTACGGAGGAGACGATTCAAGCCCTTGCGCGGGACCTCGAGGAGGTGGACAGCGACATCCGGCCCGGCATCGGTAGCGGCGCGCATCCCGTCGGGCCGCGGGCCAAGATCGACGCCATCCAGAGAGACCTGCGCTCATTCCAGCAGCGCCGCGCGCTCAACCACGTCGTCGTCATCAACGTGGCCACGACGGAAGCGCTGACCGAAGAGCGTCCGGAATGGGGAACGCTCGCGGACCTGCGCCAGGCGCTCGACAAGGACCGCGCGGAGGTCTTCCCGACCTCTCTCGTCTACGCTTACGCCGCGCTCGACGCCGGGTATGCCTACGTGAATTTCACGCCCAGCGTCGGCGCATCGGTTCCCGCGTTGGAAGAGTTGGCGCGGGAGCGGTACACGGTTCACGCCGGTCGCGATGGAAAGACCGGCGAGACCCTGGTGAAGTCCACTCTCGCGCCGCTCTTCGCGCACCGCAACCTGCGCGTCCTGGCGTGGGAGGGCTACAACATGCTCGGCAACCGTGACGGCGAGGCGCTGCGCGACCCGCACGTGCGCGGGGCCAAATGCAAGAGCAAGGATCGCGCGCTGCGCTCGATCCTGGGCGAGCTCGGCCACTCCTCCGTGCACATCGACTACGTCCCGAGCCTGCACGACTGGAAGGTGGCCTACGACTTCATCCACTTCGAGGGCTTCCTGGGCGCCAAGATGTCGATGCAGTTCACCTGGCAGGGCTGCGACTCGGCGCTGGCCGCGCCGCTGGTGCTGGACCTCGGGCGCCTGAGCGCCTTCAGCCAGCGCCGCGGCGAAGTGGGGGTGTTGCGCCACCTGGCCTGCTTCTTCAAGGACCCGCTGGGCGTCGAGGTGCACGGCTTCACCGAGCAGTTCCGCATGCTGCGCCGCTATGCGGCCGCGGCCCGCGAACGCCCGACGATCCACGCGTAGAGAGCTATCAGCCGTCGGCCACCAGCTTGCAACGGGACGGCTTACGCTCTCAGGCGCGCTTTGCCGAACGGCAACATGTGCCGGATCAGGCTGAGACCGCGGAACACCTGCGTCGAGCTGACGGACAGCTGACAGCTATTGCAGCTTCGAGGTCGTAGTCGTTCCGGTCGAGCTGAGCAGGTCGCGCGTGTCCGTCTCGGTCGGGCTTTCCACGCGCTCAATCACGGTCTGCAGTTCCTGAACCGGGATCTCCAGGAACTTGTCCACCACGCGCGGGTCGAACTGCGAGCCGGCGCAGCGCGCGATCTCCTTGCGCGCGGCCTCCATCGGAACCGCCTTCTTGTACACGCGTTCCGAAGTGATCGCGTCGAAAGCGTCGATCACGCTGAAGATGCGCGCCGGAAGCGGGATGTCCTCGCTCGCGATGCCGTACGGGTAGCCCTTTCCGTCCCAGCGCTCGTGGTGGTAGAGCACGATGTCCGTGGCGCCCTTGAGGAACTTGATGCGGCTGACCATCTTGTAGCCGATCAAGGTGTGGTTGCGCATCGTCTCCCACTCGGTCTCGGTGAGCGGGCCCGGCTTGAGCAGGATCGCGTCGGGGACGCCGATCTTGCCCACGTCATGCAAGAGCGCGCCGTAGCCCACCTGCTCGCGCTGCTCCTTGGTCACGCCCACGAGGTCCGCCAGCATGAGCGCGTACTCCTGGACGCGGCGGCAGTGGTGCTTGGTCTCGCTGTCGCGCGACTCGATGGCCGAGACCAGGCCCTCGAGGGTCGCGTCGTAGGACTCGCGCAGGTCGTGCAGCAGGTGCTTCAGATGCTTGGCCTGGCGCTCCACTTCCTTGTTCTTGCGCATCAGGTCCATGGTCTTCTCGAAGATCTTCTCCTCGAGACGCTTCTTGTAATGCAGGTTCTCCAAGAGCAGCCGCCGGCGCTCGAGTGCGCGACGCACGGAGATCGTGACCTGCGAGATGTTGAAGGGCTTGACGATGTAGTCGTAGGCGCCCAGCCGGATGGCGTCCACGGCCACGCCGATGTCCGCGAAGGAAGTGACCACGATGACCGGAATCTCCTCGGTGCGACGGCCGAGCCACTTCATCAGGCTGAAGCCGTCCATGACCGGCATCTTCACGTCGGTGCAGATCAAGTCGAAGCCGTCGCTCAGCTCGATCGCTTCGGAGGCGACCTGGCCGTTCTCGGCTTCGGTCACGAGGTAGCCCTCCTGCTCGAGCGTGTCGCGCAGGATGTCGCGAATCATGGGCTCGTCGTCGACGACGAGGATTCTCCTCGGGCTGGTCGTGGCTTCTCCTGACATGGTTACTTTTCCACCCTCTCACCCCCTCCACACCGGGGGGATCTCATTAGCTCTATCGGGACCGGGGCGGCCCTCCCTTGAGGTGCCTCCGGCGGGCGGCGTGCTCCATTTCGGGGGTGCCTGCAGCGGGTCCGCGGCGTCTCATTTCGAGGCGGGCCCTGCGGCCGGCTCAGAGGGGGCCGTGCGGCCGCTGCGAGGCCCGTTTTCCGGCGGCCTAGCTCACCGCGGAGGCCGTGGCGGGGGCCTGTTCGGGCTGCTGGGGCTGGGCCACGGGCCGCGTGACCGAGCCCTGTGCGAGGTGGCTGCGCAGCGTCCCGAAGCCCAGGAAGAAGAAGCCCCAGGCCACGAGCAACGTGAGGCCCACACCCCAAAAGTGGCCGTTGCCGATGAGATACACGCTCGAGGCCAGCAAGTAGGTCCCGAAGGCGATCTCGGTCAGCGCCTGGCCCAGGACCGCGCGCGCCTTGTAGCGCTGCTGGTTCGGGGCAGCGCCTTCCTTGGGCGTGCGCACGAACCCGGTCTTGACCCCGAACAGCGCTTCCAGCACGGCGCGCGACGAGTTGACCATCTGCGCCATGGCCAGGCCCATGCTGAGCGGCAGGTGCAGCATGCGCCGCCACGTGAATCTGCCGGCTTCCCATTGGCTCACGGCGTAGAAGACGAAGAACGCCATCAGCGCCAGGTTGAGGCCGGCGATGTCCAGCACGCTCAGGAGCCCGCTGGAGCCGAAGTCCCTGCGCACGAGCACGACGGGCAGATGCAGGATCGTGAGCGCGCCAAGCAGCAGGAAGGCGAAGTGGTTCGAGAGCATCAGCGAAGCCTCGATCTTCGTCTTCAGGCTGATGGGCGCGCGCCAGATGGTGGGCAGGTGTTGCCGCAGCACCTCGGTGTAGCCCTTGGCCCAGCGGTGCTGCTGGCCCTTGTAGGCGTCGATGCTGGTGGGCACCTCGGCCGGGCACAGCACGTCGCGCAGGTAGACGAAGCGCCAGCCCCGCAGCTGGGCCCGGAACGAGATCTCGGTGTCCTCCGTGATGGAGCTCGAGGACCAGCCGCCGGCGTCGTCGATGCAGCGCCGGCGCCAGATCCCCGCGGTGCCGTTGAAGTTGAAGATGCGGCCCGTGCGGTGGCGGAAGGTGTGCTCGAGGATGAAGTGGCCGTCCAGGAAGAAGGTGTTCAGCCGCGTGAGCAGGTTGCGGTCCAGGTTCAGGTGTTCCCAGCGCGCCTGCACGCACCCGACGCCGTCGTCGGCGAAGTAGGGCAAGAGCTTGCGCAGGAAGTCGGCCGCGGGGACGAAGTCGGCGTCGAAGATCGCCACGAGCTCCGCGTCGTCCTGCTGCAGTCCGTTCGCCAGCGCGCCCGCCTTGAAGCCGTCGCGATTGTCGCGGTGGATGTGCTGCACCCGCACGCCGGTCTCGCTCAGGCGGCGGCAGGCCTCGCGCGCGATCTCCACGGTGTCGTCGGTCGAGTCGTCCAGCACCTGCACGCTCAGCAGGTCGCGCGGGTAGTCGAAGCTGCCCACGGCCTCGAGTACGCGCCGCACGACCTCGCGCTCGTTGAAGACCGGGATCTGCACGAGCACGGTCGGCCAGCGCTCCAGCGTGCCCTGCGGCTCCGGGTTGCGCCGCCTGACCATGAGGTAGCCCACGAGCATGTGTACGCGGTGCACGCCGTACAGCGCGAGCAGCGCTGCCAAGGGAACATAAATCCCCAGGAGGAGAATCTGCGATACCGTCATGCCCAGTCCCGCCGGCCAAGCAGGCAGGTCCTTTAAGATATCTGCACACTTTCCCCCTGCAAGTGAAGCTCTCCAGTTTCGATTTCGACCTCCCCCCCGAGCGCATCGCGCAAGCGCCCGTCTCGCCGCGGGACTCCTCACGCCTGCTGGTGGTACGCCGGGCGGATGGGACGCTGGAAGACCGCACCTTCCGCGATCTGCCGGGGCTCTTGCAGGCCGGGGACCTGCTGGCGCTGAACGACTCGCGGGTCGTGCCGGCGCGCATCTACGGCCGGCGTGCGACCGGGGGCCGTGTGGAATTGCTGTTCGTCGGGAGGGAGCCGGGCGGTGCGCGCCAGGCGCTCGTGCGCACGAACGGCTCGCTGCGCCCGGGCGAGCGGTTGGAGCTGGAGGGGAGCGTGGCCGTGACGTTGCTCGAGCGGCCGCACCAAGACGCGGTCTGGCGCGTGCAGCCCGATGGCGATCTCGACGGTGCCCTCGAGCGCGCGGGTCACACGCCGCTGCCGCCCTACATCCAGCGCGCGGACACGGAGGAGGATCGCGAACGCTACCAGGCGGTGTATGCGCGCGAACCGGGCTCGGCGGCGGCGCCGACTGCGGGCCTGCACTTCACGGAACGGCTGCTTGCGGAGTTGGAAGCCGCGGGGATCGGGCGCGCAGCGCTGACGCTGCACGTCGGGTACGGGACCTTTCAGCCGGTTCAGACCGAACGGGTCGAGGAGCACCGCATGCACGCGGAGAGCTTCGAGGTCTCGGAGGCCGCCGCGGCGGCCATCCGCGAGCGCAAGGGGAAGCTCGTGGCCGTGGGCACGACCAGCGCGCGCGTGCTCGAATCGCTGGCGGCCGGCGGGGGCATGCGCGCCGCCCGCGGCCGCACCGACCTCTACTTGTATCCCGGACGTCCCTTCCACGCCGTCGAGGCGCTGCTCACCAACTTCCACCTGCCCCGCTCGTCCCTGTTCTTGTTGGTCTGCGCGTTCGCCGGACGGGAGCGCATGCTGGAGGCGTACCGGCACGCAATCGACGCGCAGTACCGCTTCTATTCCTATGGGGATGCGATGCTCATCCTGTAGGAGCCGAGGAAGCCAGAAAAGCCAAGAGCGAAAGCCGGCGCGTTGTCTTGGCGTCATGCTGAAGGCTGACGGCCGATGGGCGACAGCTTCTACTGGCGACCCTACGCATTGTTAAAATGCCCTCGCAATGGGCGTCCCGAAGAAGATCCGCGCGGAGCACGCCCGCCTGTGCGAAGAGGCTTCCGAGCACGACCACCGCTATCACGTGCTCGACCAGCCCACGATCGCCGACGCTGAGTACGACGAGCTCTTCCGCCGCCTGGTCGCGCTCGAGGAGCAGTATCCGGAGCTCGGCACGCCGGAGTCCCCGACCCGGCGCGTGGGCGGCGAGCCCCTGGACGAGCTGCCTTCCTACACGCGCCGTGTCCCGATGCTCTCGATCGCCAACTGCACGACCGCCGAGGAGTTTCGCGAGTGGGTCGAGGGGCTGCAGACCTTTCTGAAGAAGCCTGACGAGGACTTCGTCTTCTCGGTCGAGCCGAAGATCGACGGCACGGGCCTCGAGCTGGTCTATGAGCAGGGCAAGCTGGCCGTCGCCGCCACGCGCGGCAACGGGACCACCGGCGAGGACGTGACGGCCGCCGCCCGCACGATCCGCTCGGTCCCGATGCGTCTGCGGGGCGGCACGCCGCGCGAGGTCAGCGTGCGCGGCGAGGTGTTCATCCGCAAGCGGGACTTCGAAAAGCTCAACGCGCGGCTCAGCGCCGAGGGCTCGGAGAAGGTCTACAGTAACCCGCGCAACCTGGTGTCCGGGTCCGTGCGCATGCTCGACACGCGCATCGTCGCCCGGCGGCCGCTCGTGTTCTTCGCGCACAGCTTCGGCGCGATGGAGGGTGCCTCGTTCGAGTCGCAAAGCGCGTTCAGCCGCGCGGTCGCGGGTTGGGGGCTCAAGGTCAGCCCCGACGTGCGCATCTGCAAGGGTACCGTCGAGGTCGAGAAGGCCTACGCGGACCTGCTCGCGCGGCGGGAGGGCCTGGACTACGAGATCGACGGTGTCGTGATCAAGGTCGATTCGTTTGCCTTGCAGGAGGCGCTCGGCACGCGCGCCAGGTCGCCGCGCTGGACGCTGGCCTGGAAGTTCCCGGCCATCCAGCGCACGACGACGCTGCTCCAGATCCAGGTCCAGGTAGGCCGCACGGGCGCGCTGACGCCGGTAGCCATTCTCGAGCCGGTGCCCATCGGCGGCGTCACCGTGTCGCGCGCGACGCTGCACAACGAGGACGAGATCGGCCGGCTCGGCGTGCGCCCGGGCGACCGCGTGCTGGTCGAGCGCTCGGGCGACGTGATCCCCAAGATCGTGCAGGTCGTGAAGTCCGGGGGCGGCAAGGCCTTCAAGCTTCCCAAGAAGTGCCCTGTGTGCGGTACCAAGACCGAGCGCGACGAGGATGAGGTGATTTCGCGTTGTCCCAATTTCAGCTGCCGCGCGCAGATCGAGGGGCACCTGCGCCACTTCGCGTCGCGCAACGCGATGGATATCGAAGGCCTCGGCTCGAAGCTCATCACGCAGCTCGTGGAACGGGAGATCGTGCGCGACGCGGCGGACCTGTATGCGCTCCGCGCGGAGCAACTCGCGGATCTCGAGCGCATGGCCGAAACGTCCGCGCAAAACCTCGTCGCTGCCCTGGAAGCGAGCAAGCGGAGGCCTCTGAACCGCTTCCTGATGGGCCTCGGGATTCGCCACGTCGGCGAGCGCATCTCCGAGATCCTGGCGCAGGGCTTCGCGACGCTGGACGCGCTCGCGGAGGCGAGCGCCGAGGACCTTACGGCGCTGGACGAGATCGGGCCCGAGGTGGCGGAGAGCCTGGCCGCGTGGTTCGCGCGGCCGCAGAACCGCAAGATGATCGAGAAGCTGCGCGCGTCGGGCGTGGATCCGCAGCCGGTGGAGGCACTCGTGGGCGGCGTGCTGTCTGGAGAGGTGATCGTCTTCACCGGGATGCTCGAGAACATGACGCGTGACGCCGCCAAGGCGCTGGCCGTGTCCTTGGGTGCTACGGTGGGCTCCAGCATCACGCGCAAGACGACGTTGGTGGTGGCCGGGCCCGGAGCCGGCTCGAAGCTCAAGCAGGCGGAGGAGTTCGGGCTCTCGGTGCTGGACGAGGAGGAGTTCCTACGACGAGCAGGAAAAGACGGATCGTGATCCCGCTGCTGACGATCGTTCTGGGCATCCCGTTGATCGTGGCGCTGGTCCCGCTCGTGATGGAGTCGCGCCTCATCTACTACCCGGTGCGCAGCCAGGCCCTGACGCCGGAAAGCCTCGGCCTACGGGCCGAGCGCGTGGTGTTGCACACGACGGACGACGTGCGCCTGGACGCGGTGTGGGCCCCCGCCCCGAACGAGAAGGCCGCCCTTCTGTTCCTGCACGGCAACGCCGGCAACCTGAGCCACCGCCTGCCCAACGTGCAGCAGCTGGTGGAGCGCGGCATCTCCGTCTTGATCCTCGACTACCGTGGCTACGGCGACAGCGAAGGCTCGCCTTCCGAGAAGGGCCTGTATGCGGATGCGCGCGCCGGTTGGGAGTGGCTGCGGGAACGCCGCGAGCGCGTGTTCTTGTTCGGGCGTTCGCTGGGCGCGGCCGTCGCCATCCAGCTGGCCGGGCAGGTCGAGGCCGAGGGCGTCATTGCCGAGTCCGCCTTCAACTCCGTGCGCGGCATGGCACTCAAGAGCCTCCTCACGGCGCCCGCGGCGCTCACGCTGCGTTCGCGCTTCGACAGCGTGGCGGCCGTGAAGGACATCAAGTGTCCGCTGCTCAGCATTCACGGGGCGCGCGACTCGCTGGCGCCGATGAGCATGGGGCGCGCCATCTACGACGCGGCCACGGTCCCGAAGCGCTGGTACGAGATCACGGCCGCGGGCCACAACGACACCGTTGCCGTGGGGGGGGAGAAGTATTGGGAGACCCTCCTCGACTTCGTGAGCAACGGGTAGCTGGGCGGTAGGGCGGCCGCGTTGAATGCGATAGCTCTCATGCCCGGTCGAGGATCAGCCGCAGCTCGCGGGCGGCCGCGCCCGGATCCTGCGCTCTGCAGATCGCGCCGGACACAGCCGCGCGCGTTGCACCTGCTTCCACCAGCTGCGGCAGGCTGTGCGCCGTGATGCCGCCGACGGGAAACCACGGCAGCCGCGCGGCGGCGGCCACGTCGCGCACCAGATCGGGACCGCCGGGCTCGCGCGTCAACGCCTTCGTGTCCGTGGCGTAC